>NZ_VIUN01000001.1:0-397894 GCF_007828335.1 Pseudomonas sp. SJZ103 | reverse complement strand
TTCCCACCCTCCCCCCCAACACTATTACCTGACCCAACTTTGTGTCGGGCTCCTTCGCCCCTTGTGCTTCTTAAAAACACACTGTTCATTTCCTGATCCACCGCCATCGGGAGCAAGCCCCCTCCCACATTTGGTTCTGTGTTCGGCTGGCTATTTCCAGCGATCCGCTGCAGCGTGGTCGCTGTCCCGACCTTCCACCCAACGCGCACCTTCGCTGGTGTTCTCCTTCTTCCAGAACGGCGCACGGGTTTTCAGGTAATCCATCACAAACGCACAGGCATCAAACGCGGCCTGGCGATGGGCACTGGCGGCCGCCACGAACACAATCGGCTCACCCGGCTCCAGCGCACCGATACGATGCAGCACTTCGAGCTTGAGCAGCGGCCAGCGTTGTTCGGCTTCGACGCCGATCTTGGCCAGGGCTTTTTCAGTCATGCCCGGATAGTGTTCGAGGAACATCCCGGACACATCTCGGCCCTCGTTGAAATCGCGCACATAGCCGACAAAACTCACCACCGCGCCCACGCCCACATTCGCGGCGTGCATCGCGTTGACCTCGGCACCGGGGTCAAACGGTTCGACCTGTACACGGATGGCCATGTTCAGCCTCCGGTCACGGGCGGGAAGAACGCAACTTCATCACCGGCCTGCAACGGCTCATCGAGACCGCACAACTCCTGGTTGCGAGCACACATCAAGCTGGTTTCGTTGAGCACTTCAAAGCCCGGATCAGCGGCCAGCGCCTGGCGCACGGCGTCGACAGTGGCGAAGTCGCCCTCCATCTCAAGTGAATCCAGGCCTATTTTTTCGCTGTAACGCGCGAAAAACAGTACGTTGATGCTCATTGTTCATCCGCCTTGAAATGCCCGCTTTTACCGCCGAGCTTTTCCAGCAGGCGAATGGTTTCGATGGTCATGCCGCGATCCACGGCCTTGCACATGTCGTAGATGGTCAGCGCGGCGACACTGGCCGCCGTCAACGCCTCCATCTCCACGCCGGTCTGCCCGGACAGCTTGCAGCGCGCGACGATGTGCACCGAGTCTGCGCCCTCGGCACTCAGTTCGACCTTGACCCCGGTCAACATCAGCGGGTGACACAGGGGGATCAAATCACTGGTTTTTTTCGCCGCCTGGATCCCGGCAATGCGGGCCACGGCAAACACGTCGCCCTTGGGATGGGCGCCGTCGACAATCATTTGCAGGGTTTCGGGCAGCATGCGCACCCGCGCTTCGGCCACCGCCTCCCGGAACGTCACGGACTTGTCGGTGACGTCGACCATATGGGCGCGACCTTGGGAATCGAGATGAGTCAGCACAGGGATACTCCTGATCAGGAGCAGCGATTGTAAACCCAATGCATAAGAAATGTGGGAGGGAGCAAGCCCCCTCCCACACTGACCGCGTTTACAAATGCGATTCGGCGTATTCAGCCAGAATCGAGCGAGGTACCCCTTGCAGCGCAATGTGCACGCCGTTCGGGAAATCCTTGAAGCGTTCCGTCAGGTAAGTCAGCCCGGAGCTGGTCGCGGACAGGTAAGGGGTGTCGATCTGTGCCAGGTTGCCCAGGCACACCACTTTGGAACCGGCACCGGCACGGGTGATGATGGTTTTCATCTGGTGCGGGGTCAGGTTCTGGCATTCATCGATCAAAATCAGGCTTTGCTGGAAGCTGCGACCTCGGATGTAGTTGAGGGATTTGAACTGCAACGGCACTTTGCTGAGGATGTAGTCGACGCTGCCATGGGTGTTTTCGTCATCCATGTGCAAGGCTTCGAGGTTGTCGGTGATCGCCCCCAGCCACGGCTCCATTTTTTCCGCCTCGGTGCCGGGCAGGAAGCCGATTTCCTGGTCCAGGCCCTGCACGGAGCGGGTGGCGATGATGCGGCGATAGCGCTTGGTCACCATGGTCTGCTCAATGGCGGCGGCCAGGGCGAGGATGGTTTTACCGGAACCGGCAGCACCCGTCAGGTTGACCAGGTGGATGTCCGGGTCGAGCAGCGCATACAGCGCCAGGCTCTGGTAGATGTCACGCGGTTTCAGACCCCAGGCTTCCTGGTGCAACAGGGGTTCCTGATGCAGGTCGAGGATCAGCAGCTTGTCGACCTGGATCTCTTTGATCCACCCCACGAAGCCCTGCTCGTCGACGATGAATTCATTGATATGCACGGCCGGCAGGTTGTCGATCAACTGTACCTGGTGCCAGGTGCGGCCATGGTCCTGACGGGTCTCGACCTTGCTGACACGGTCCCAGAACGAGCCGGTCATCATGTGATAACCACGGGACAGCATCGACACGTCATCGACCAGTTGGTCGGTACTGTAGTCCTCGGCGGCGATCCCACACGCTCGTGCCTTGAGGCGCATATTGATGTCTTTGGTCACCAGCACCACGCGCAGGTCCTTGTCGCGAGCGTGCAGGTCGATCAATTGGTTGATGATTTTGTTGTCGTTGAGGTTTTCCGGCAGCAGGCTGTTGGGCTCGCTGCGCTTGCTCATCAGGATCGACAGCAAGCCCTTGGGCCCGCTTTTGCCGCGCTGGATCGGCACACCGACTTCAACGTCGTCGGGTGACGCTTCGCCCAGGGTCTTGTCGATCAGGCGGATGGCCTGGCGGCATTCGGCAGCCACGCTGTGGTGGCCGCTTTTGAGTTTATCGAGCTCCTCAAGCACGATCATCGGGATGGCGACGTGGTGTTCTTCGAAGTTAAGCAGTGCGTTTGGATCGTGGATCAATACATTGGTATCAAGCACATAAAGGATTGGCTGGTCGGAAGAAGGGGTGCGTCCATGATCATCCATACTCGGTCACCTTTGTGGGAGCCAGTCGACGCAATACCACGACAGTGCTGCGCCTCGATTCGACCACCGACTGCACCTGAGTGACGTCAAGCGCAGTGCCCACATGAGGAGTCTTGGAAGACGCCACCTGTGTTGCAGGTTTCGGCGATCTGACTTCGTAATACCGCAAAACCCATGACAGGAAAAAGCACTTTGACGCTTTTTTGAAGTTTATTTTTCAGGATGACGAATAGCACTAGCCGAGTGCCCGATGCACCGTTAAAGTCGGAAGTCCGCCTGCATCGAAATGTCGCACAAAATCACCCCAAAAATGCCTCTCGCCCAACAGGGCCGGGCACTTCATCTTTTTAACGAAATGCCTCCCGGCAGTCCTGCCAACCCAGCCCACTTTGCGCCGTTGCCTGCAGCAACATCGGCAGTGCCACCCGCGCCTTGTCCTGGGTGTCGTGAAACACAATCACGCCTTTGCGCCACAACAGCATCAACGTCAGCACCCGCTGCGCCGACTCATCGGCCTTGAGCTTGCCCGGCTCGTCCTGGGAATCGATGTCCCATAACGCCACCTGCAAGCCCTGCGACTGGAAAAACCCCTGGCTGTCCGCGCGACGTTGCCCGTAAGGAGGGCGGAACAGCGGCACGTAGTTTTCCGGCATCAGGTTCTGCACCAACTGCGCGCTGCGGGTGATGGAGCCTTGCCAGTCCACCCAATGGCTGTGGGAACGGTACTGCCAGCCCTGGGTGCCGACGCACTGCCCCTGGTACAACGCCTCCACCTCCGCGGCGGAACTGCGCTCCACACGGGTTTGCAGGCTGCTCCCGAGGGCAAAGAAGGTGGCGTTCATCTTCTGCTTGCGCAGGTAGTCGGCGACCCAGTCGGTATTGCCGCCGACCGGCGCCGGACCGCCGTCGAAGGTCAGCAGGAAGAGGCGGTCGTTGAACTCGTCGCCATTGCGTTCATGCTCGCCAAAGCGCGCAACTTCGCTGCTGATCTGCGGAAACAGCGCGGCCTTGCGCAGCAGTTCGTCCAGATAGCGCTCATGGAAGGCATGGCTGGGGGCTGCCCAGCCTATATAGAAAGAGTCTTCGCTGATCGCCAACTTGCCGGCCTGCTCGCGCAGGTCGTCCATGCTCTCCACCAGGTAGCAGAACGAGGCGTCGACTTCGCAGCTCTGCTGGGCAAAGGTGTAGTTCTCCAGCAGGCGCTGCCAAAGCTCGCGGCGCAGGTCGTCGATGGCCGCCAGGTTGATGATCTTCAAGCCCAGGCGCTGCTTGAGTGCGGCTTCGTCCAGGGATTCACTGGCCAGCAGGCTGTGGGCGAACATCAGGATTTCCGCACGCGAAGCCACATCGAACAGCGCCGGGCTGCTGAGTTTTTCCGGCCAGGTGCCACGATCCAGACTGGCTACATCCACCGGCGCCGCCTGGGCATTCAGGCACAGCAGGCAAGCCGACAACAAAAGCGCTATTCGCACACAGGGTCTCCCTCTCCAGAGTCACCGGCCATCATAGCGGATCGCGCCTATCGCCATCATAGGTGGAGTCAAAACGCCCGAGCCCCTAGAATCCCCGCACGATTACAGGAGACGACTTCATGCTGATGGTGATTTCCCCCGCCAAAACCCTCGACTTCGAGTCAAAGCCGGCGACCCAGCGCTTTACCCAGCCACAGTACCTGGACCATTCCCAGGTGCTGATCGAGCAACTGCGCGAACTGAGCCCGGCGCAGATCAGCGAATTGATGCACGTGTCCGACAAGATCGGCGGCCTCAACGCCGCCCGCTTCGGCAGCTGGACCCCGGCCTTCACCCCAGAGAATGCCAAGCAGGCCTTGCTGGCATTCAAGGGCGACGTGTACACCGGCCTCAACGCCGAGACCTTCACCGATGCCGACTTCAGCTACGCCCAGGACCACCTGCGCATGCTCTCGGGCCTGTACGGCCTGCTGCGCCCCCTGGACCTGATGATGCCGTACCGCCTGGAAATGGGCACCAAACTCGCCAACGCCCGTGGCAAGGACCTGTACGCCTTCTGGGGCACGCGCATCAGCGAGTGGCTGAACGAAGCCCTGGCCGAACAAGGCGACGACGTACTACTCAACCTGGCCTCCAACGAGTACTTCTCAGCGGTCAAGCGCACGGCCCTGAACGCGCGGATCATCAACACCGAGTTCAAGGACCTGAAGAACGGCCAGTACAAGATCATCAGCTTCTACGCAAAAAAGGCCCGAGGCATGATGAGCCGCTTCGTGATCGAAGAGCGCATCAACGATCCGGCCAAGCTCAAGCAGTTCGATGTGCAGGGTTACCGCTTCAATGCGGAGCAGTCCAAGCCGGACAATCTGGTGTTCTTGCGCGATCACGCACCGGAATAAGGCCGTACCAGCCTCCTTCAGACAATGAAATCCAAATGTGGGAGGGGGCTTGCCCCCGATGGCAGTGCATCAGTCGATACATAGGCGACTGACACAACGCAATCGGGAGCAAGCCCCCTCCCACATTTTTGTCCGCGCGCCACACCAAAAATCGTCATTTATTTGACGTCAAAAAATATACCGACACATCCCTAACAATTCTTTCACTCGACATTTCCGATTTTTTTTCGTAGTGGCACCACTTTTTAAAATCACTAGTGGCACAAAACTATCCCTGCGCGCCAACTACCTGTAACTACTGGCCCAGATAGCAAGTGCTATCAATATAGTACCAGTGCCATCTTTGCCTATATTTCAAGAAATTTCCGGAAACAGGATGAGCGGCCAGGAACTTCGTCCTAAAGCACCGCTCATACCACCGGTAACGAAATTCTCTGTTTCTGTAGGAGATGACTTACAAGGCGGACCAACGGAAGTAGCGAAGTTGTCATATTCAACTTTGACTCAGTGGTCACATTACCAACCGATTAGTTGAGAGCGGCGATAAGGATCCATTGCCACGAACTATAAGGCCAAGGCTGTGCTTACCCTAATGGGTCAGTGAGACACCCCAAGGCGTTGATATTTAAAGGCTTACAGCCTCTATCAAGGCCCTGCGGCACTGGCGCCAGACCCTTCTCCCAGGAAGGCTGGCTGCATTTCAGGGCAGGCCCCAATAACAAGGCCAAGTTGCGCACAACTTGAGTGCAATAGTTAGTCACTCGTTATTCAACATGCCTGTACGCGGCAAGTCGGCGTCTATTCGCCCAACTTTCGCGGCATTTGTGACGTTTGCAAACATGAACTCCGGCCATCTAATGGCATGATTTAAATACAGAGGTAATTGCGATGCGCATCAGCATATTTGGTTTGGGTTACGTTGGCGCAGTGTGTGCCGGTTGCCTGTCTGCCCGTGGCCACGAAGTGGTTGGCGTAGACATCTCCAAGGAAAAGATCGACCTGATCAACGCCGGCAAATCGCCGATCGTCGAGCCGGGTCTGGGCGAACTGTTGAGCCAGGGCATCGCAAACGGTCGACTGCGCGGCACCACCAACTTCGCCGAAGCCATCCGTGATACTGACCTGTCGATGATTTGCGTCGGCACGCCGAGTAAGAAAAACGGCGACCTGGAACTCAACTACATCGAATCGGTATGCCGCGAGATCGGTTTTGTCCTGCGTGACAAGACCACCCGCCACACCATCGTGGTACGCAGCACCGTGTTGCCGGGCACCGTCGCCAACGTGGTGATCCCGATCCTCGAAGACTGCTCCGGCAAGAAAGCCGGCGTCGACTTCGGCGTTGCGGTCAACCCGGAATTCCTGCGCGAATCCACCGCCATCGCCGACTACGACCTGCCACCGATGACCGTCATCGGCGAATTCGACAAAGCCTCCGGCGATGTCCTGCAGTCCCTGTACGAAGAACTCGACGCACCGATCATCCGCAAGGACATCGCTGTGGCCGAGATGATCAAGTACACCTGCAACGTGTGGCACGCCACCAAGGTCACCTTCGCCAACGAGATCGGCAACATTGCCAAGGCAGTCGGCGTCGACGGTCGCGAAGTGATGGAAGTGGTCTGCCAGGACAAGACCCTCAACCTGTCCCAGTACTACATGCGCCCAGGCTTTGCGTTCGGCGGCTCCTGCCTGCCTAAAGACGTTCGCGCCTTGACCTACCGCGCCAGCTCCCTGGACGTGGAAGCGCCGCTGCTCAACTCGCTGATGCGCAGCAACGAATCCCAGGTGCAGAACGCCTTCGACATCGTCGCCGGCCACGACAAACGCAAAGTCGCCCTGCTGGGCCTGAGCTTCAAGGCCGGTACCGACGACCTGCGCGAAAGCCCGCTGGTAGAACTGGCCGAGATGCTGATCGGCAAGGGTTACGACCTGAGCATCTACGACAGCAACGTCGAGTACGCCCGTGTCCACGGCGCGAACAAGGACTACATCGAAGGCAAAATCCCCCACGTGTCGTCCCTGCTCAACTCGGACTTCGATGACGTGATCAACAACTCCGACGTGATCATCCTCGGCAACCGCGACGAGAAGTTCCGTTCCCTGGCGCAGAACGCACCGCACGGCAAGCAAGTGATCGACCTGGTGGGCTTCATGTCCAAGGCGACCTGCACGACCGGTCGTACCGAAGGCATTTGCTGGTAACAGCAACGGTAAGTTTCGAGCTGCAGGCGTATCAATCCCCAGCGCTTGCAGCTCGAAGCCTTCTTCACCTTCGGATGACGCTTATGTCCAAGTTAAAACACGTACTGCTCCACTCCGCCGGCTGGCTGTTCTTTCTGAGCCTGCTGATGGGTCTCGCCCTGCTGTTGCCGGCGAGTACGTTCGACTCCGAGTCGAAGAATTTTATTTTCCTGATTGGCGCCGTCGGTATCTGGCGCTACTCGATGGGTGCTACGCATTTCTTTCGCGGCATGCTGTTCCTGTACGTGGTCTACCCGCACCTGCGCCGTAAAGTACGCAAATTGGGCAAGGCTGCGGACCCGTCCCACGTGTTCCTGATGGTCACCAGCTTCCGTATCGATGCGCTGACCACCGCGCAGGTCTACAGCTCGGTGATTCGCGAGGCCATCGAATGCGGCTTCCCGACCACCGTGGTCTGCTCGCTGGTGGAAATGTCCGATGAGCTGCTGGTCAAGAGCCTGTGGGAACGCATGAACCCGCCGGACCACGTCAAGCTCGACTTCGTGCGTATCGCCGGTACCGGCAAACGCGACGGCCTGGCCTTCGGTTTCCGCGCCATCTCCCGCCACCTGCCGGACGACCGCGCCGTGGTTGCGGTGATCGATGGCGACACCGTGCTCGCCGAAGGCGTGGTGCGCAAGACCGTGCCGTGGTTCCAGCTGTTCGGCAACGTCGGTGGCCTGACCACCAACGAATTCTGCGAAGTGCGCGGCGGCTACATCATGAGCGAGTGGCACAAACTGCGCTTCGCCCAACGCCACATCAACATGTGCTCCATGGCCCTGTCCAAGCGCGTACTGACCATGACCGGTCGCATGTCGGTGTTTCGTGCCAACGTCGTGACTGACCCAGGCTTTATCGCCGACGTGGAAAGCGACTCGCTGCAACACTGGCGCCTGGGCCGCTTCAAGTTCCTCACCGGTGATGACAAGTCCAGCTGGTTCAGCTTGATGCGCCTGGGCTACGACACCTTCTACGTGCCCGATGCGGCGATCCACACCGTGGAACACCCGCCGGAAAAGAGCTTTATCAAGGCCAGCCGCAAGCTGATGTTCCGCTGGTACGGCAACAACCTGCGCCAGAACTCTCGAGCCCTCGGCCTGGGTGTACGCCGCCTCGGCCTGTTCACCAGCATCGTGTTGTTCGACCAGCGCGTGTCGATGTGGACCTCCCTGCTCGGCCTGACCGTGGCAATCATCGCCACCTTCAAGTACGGCGGCGCGTTCATCCTCGCGTACCTGCTGTGGATCGGCATCACCCGCCTGATCCTCACACTGCTGCTGTCGTGCTCCGGCCACAAGATCGGCCCGGCTTACCCGGTGATTCTCTATTACAACCAGATCATGGGCGCGCTGGTGAAGATCTACGTGTTCTTCCGCCTTGATCAACAGTCCTGGACACGCCAGGACACCAAACTGACCCGCGATTTGGCCAGCTTTCAACGTTGGTTCAACACCTGGTCGTCTCGGACCATGACCTTCTCCGCCGGCAGCATCTTCGTTGCCGTGTTGCTGATGATGGTCTGACCCTGCCAAGCCTGAATTAACCAAGGAATTACACCGTCATGAACAGCCAAGTAAACGCCAACGTTGTCCACGAATCCGAAGCACAGCGCCAACATGCCCGGGTCAAAATCCCGGCCAAGCTGCGCTTTTTCAACACTGACCGCACCCAGACCGAAGCACGGGTCATCGACCTGTCCGCCGGCGGCCTGGCGTTCACTGCCACCCAGCCGTTGACCGTGGGTGAAGTGCACAAGGGTCGCCTGCAATTCGTCATCGATAACCTCGGCCTGGCCATGGATGTGGAGCTGCAGATCCGCTCCTACGACCGCCAGAGCGGCCGTACCGGTTGCCAGTTCCAGAACCTCGACGCCCAGGATATCTCTACCCTGCGCCACCTGATCACCTCGCACCTGTCGGGTGACATCGTGACCATGGGTGATGTGCTGGCGACCCTGCAACGCGATAACTTCACCAAGGCACGCAAGGTCAAGGACGGCGGCAGCAACATGAGCGCCTTTGGCCGCCTGCGCGCCGTGACGTTCAGCCTGGCGATCTTCCTGGTGGGTCTCGCAGCCTTCGGTTTCGTCTTCAAGTCGGTGTACGGCATGTACTTCGTCAGCCACGCCCAGGCGGGCCTGGTAAGCGTACCTGGCATGAACGTGACCATGCCGCGCGACGGTACCGTGCAAAGCCTGCTCAAAGGTGACGCGGTGGCGGCCAAAGGTGCGCCACTGGCGACCTTCAGCACCAGCATGCTGGATGTGCTCAAGGGCCACCTGGACGAAGACCAGCTGCAACCGGCCAAGGTCGAAGAACTGTTCGGCAAGCAAATGACCGGCACCCTCACCTCGCCGTGCGATTGCGTGGTCGCCCAGCAACTGGTCGCCGACGGCCAGTACGCCAGCAAAGGCGACGTGATCTTCCAACTGGTGCCACGCGGCAGCCAGGCCAATGTGGAAGCACGCTTCTCCTATCGTCAGTTCGGTGACGTGCGCCCAGGCACCCCGGTGAGCTTCCAGGTGGCCGACGAAGAGCAGACCCGCACCGGCACCATCGTCAGCAGCACCAGCCTGAACAGCGCCGACCTGTCCTCCGACATCCGCGTACAGATCAAGCCTGACGCCCCGCTGGACAGCGCCTATGCCGGCCGCCCGGTGGAAGTGACCAGCGACCGTGGCCCATCCCTGAACTGGCTGATCGATAAAGCCATGGCTGCGGGTCTTTAATCATGAGCGCCCTTCGAACCCTGCCCGTGCCCCTGGCGCTGGCCATTGCCCTCGCCGGTTGCGCCGGCCTGCCCGACCAACGCCTGGCCAATGAAGCGCTCAAGCGTGGCGACACCGTCACCGCGCAGCAGAATTACCAGCAACTGGCAGAGCTGGGTTACAGCGAGGCCCAGGTGGGCCTGGCCGATATCCAGGTAGGCACCCGCGATCCGGCGCAAATCAAACAGGCCGAGGCCACTTACCGTGCCGCGGCGGATACCTCGCCGCGTGCCCAGGCGCGTCTCGGTCGCCTGCTGGTGGCCAAGCCAGGCTCCACCGAAGCCGAACACCATGAAGCCGAAGGCCTGCTGAAAAAAGCCTTTGCCAATGGCCAAGGCAACACGTTGATCCCGCTGGCGATGCTGTACCTGCAATACCCGCACAGCTTCCCCAACGTGAATGCCCAGCAGCAGATCAGCAAGTGGCAGGCGGCCGGTTACCCGGAAGCCGGCCTGGCCCAGGTGCTGCTGTATCGCACCCAGGACACCTACGACCAGCATCTGGATGACGTTGAGCGCATCTGTAAGGCCGCGTTGAACACCACCGATATCTGCTACGTCGAGCTGGCCACGGTCTACCAGAAAAAAGCCGAGCCGGAAAAACAGGCCGAACTGCTCAAGCAGATGGAAGCCGGCTACAGCCGCGGCACCGTCACCGCCCAACGCGTCGACAGCGTAGCCCGCGTACTGGGCGACGCCACGCTGGGCAAGACCGACGAGAAAACCGCCCAGGCCCTGCTGGAAAAAATCGCCCCCGGCTACCCGGCTTCCTGGGTCAGCCTGGCGCAACTGCTCTACGACTTCCCCGAACTGGGCGACGTCGACCAGATGATGAAGTACCTGGACAACGGCCGCGCCGCCGACCAGCCGCGCGCCGAGCTGTTGCTGGGCAAGCTCTACTACGAAGGCAAGTGGGTGCCGGCGGACGCCAAGGCGGCTGAAGCGCACTTCCAGAAAGCCGTGGGCCGCGAAGTGGCTGCCGACTACTACCTCGGCCAGATCTACCGCCGTGGTTACCTGGGCCAGGTCTATTCACAAAAAGCCCTTGACCACCTGCTGACCGCTGCGCGCAACGGCCAGAACAGCGCCGACTTCGCCATCGCCCAATTGTTTTCCCAAGGCAAAGGCACCAAGCCCGACCCATTGAATGCCTATGTCTTCAGCCAATTGGCTAAAGCCCAGGACACGCCAGAGGCCAATGACCTGGCCACGCAGCTCGAAGCCCCGCTCACGCCAGAACAACGCGCCCAAGGCCAACGCCTGGTGCAACAGGAACTGGCCGCGCGCGGCACCCTGGCCCAGAGCACGCTGCAACTGCACGCCCTGGAAGAAGAAGACGGCGAGGAATCCCTATGAAGCTCAATCCATTCGTGCAGGCCGGCATCGGCCTGACTTTCGCCCTGCTGTGGTCGTGCCCGACCCTGGCCGCGCTGACCGAAGCCAAGAACTTCGGCCTGGAAGTCAAAGCCACCGCGCAGTCCGAAGATGACCGCGACCTCGGCACCCAGAAAGGCGGCGACGTCAACGGTGTCGGCCTCGACCTGCGCCCGTGGATCTACGGCGAAAGCGGCGCGTGGAGTGCCTACGCCATGGGCCAGGCGGTCGTGTCGAGCGACATCATCGAGACCGACACCCTGCAACAGTCGGCGGATGACGAAAACCAGCAAACCACCAACAACGACCGCAAGGCCAAGAAAAACTACCTGGCCATGCGTGAGTTCTGGGTCGGCTACAGCGGCTTCACGCCCTACCCCGGCGAGATTCTCAAGCTCGGTCGCCAACGCCTGCGCAATGACGACGGCCAATGGCGCGACACCAACATCGAAGCGCTGAACTGGACCTTCGACACCACCCTGCTCAAGGCCAACGTCGGCGTCGCCGAACGTTTCAGCGAATACCGCACCGACCTCAAGGAACTGTCGCCCAAGGACAAGGACCGTCAGCACCTCTACGCCGACGCGTCCTACCAGTGGACGCCAGGCCAGTGGATCGGCCTGCGTGGCCACCACACCCATGACAACGGCAAGCTCGACTACCCGGAACCGGGCGTGGCCACCGATTCGCTGGACAAGCGCGAGAACGGCGACCTGACTTGGCTCGGCATCGAAGCCAACAGCGACGCCTACAACTGGCGCAACACCAACACCGTCAACTACTGGGCCAGCATCACCGGCATGAAAGGCGACCGCGACTCGGTCAATGCCTTGAACGCCGACGGCACCCGTCCGACAGAGGCCAAGCGCAGCGATGACGTCAGTGGCTGGGCGACCGATCTGGGTATTCGCCTGCGTCTGGACCCGCAATGGCAAGTGGGTGCGGCCTATGCCCGCGCCAGTGCCGAGTACGAGCAGAACGGCCTGCAAAGCAACCGTTCGAACTTCACCGGCACCCAGTCCCGCGTGCACCGTTTCGGCGAAGCGTTTCGTGGCGAGATGAACAACATGCAGTCCATGAGCCTGTTCGGTTCCTGGCAGCTGCGTGAGGACTATGACGCCAGCCTCGTATACCACAAGTTCTGGCGTGTCGACGGCAACAAGCCGGTGGGCAGCAATGGCATCGACGCGGTGCAGAACAACACCGATGACGTGACCGGCGCGATCCTGTCCAGCACCTCCCTGCCGCTTGAAGACGGCAAGAAAGACCTGGGCCAGGAAATGGACTTGGTCGTCACCAAGTACTTCAAGACCGGCCTGCTGCCGGCGGCGCTCAGCCAGTCGATCGACGAGCCGTCGGCTCTGGTGCGTTTCCGTGCAGGTGTGTTCAAACCGGGTGACGCCTACGGCAGCCAGGTCGACTCGTACATGCATCGCGCGTTTGTCGACGTGATCTGGAAATTCTGATGGGAGCCTGTGCAATGAATGCTCAAAGCCTACTCGTCGCGGCAATGCTGTTGGCCAGTGCCACAGCGTTCGCCGATACGGCGGCCAAGGCGCCGACCATCGCCAAGGAACTGCAACAGGCCAAGACCTACACCATTTCCAGCCCGCCGACCGCGCCGCTGGAAATGGCCAAGCCTGCTCTGCCGGACCTGTCGGGCTACACCGCCGCAGCGATGGAAAAGAAGATCGTACGCACCAAGCCCGGCAAGATCAGCATCCGCCGCATGATGCAGGAAGACGCCCTCAAGGACTTTATCGGCGGCGACAACAAGATGGCCGAATGGGTGGTGCGCCAGCACGGCATTCCCCAGGCGATCTTTGTCGACGACGGTTACATGAACCTCAAGGACCTGCTCGGCAAAGTGCCCAAGCAGTACTTCAGCGAAACCTCGCCGGGCGTGTTCCTCGCCAAGTTGCCGATCGTGGTCGGCCGCAAGGGCATCCTGGACATCGATAAACACACCCAGGAGCTGCGCCTGTCCCAGCAGGCCGGTTCGTTCCTGATCAACGACGGCCAGCTGTTTGTGCGTGACACCAAGATCACCGGCTGGGACGAAAAGGCCAATGGCCCGGCGCTGTTCAAGTCGCCCAAGGAATTCCGCCCGTTCCTGCTGTCCTGGGGCGGCACCGAGACCTACATCTCCAAGACCAAGATGGCCAGCTTCGGCTATGCCAACAGTAAGTCGTACGGGGTGAGTATTTCCCAGTACACGCCGAACATGGCCAAGGTGCTCAAGCGCCCTGAGCCGACCGGCTGGATCATCGATTCCGAGTTCTCGGACATGTGGTACGGCTTCTACTGCTACGAGACCACGGGCTTCGTGATCAAGGGCAATACCTACAAAGACAACATCGTCTACGGCATTGACCCCCACGACCGTTCCCACGGCCTGATCATCGCGGACAACACCGTCTACGGCACCAAGAAAAAGCACGGCATCATCATTTCCCGGGAGGTTAACGACAGCTTCATCTTCAACAACCGCAGCTACGACAACAAGCTTTCGGGCCTGGTGATCGACCGTAACAGCGTCAACAACCTGATCGCCGACAACGAGATCTACCGCAACCACACCGACGGCATCACCCTCTATGAGAGCGGCGACAACCTGTTGTGGGGCAACAAGGTGATCAGCAACCGTCGCCACGGCATCCGCGTGCGTAACAGCGTGAACATCAAGCTGTACGAAAACACCGCCATGGCCAACGGCCTGACCGGCGTGTACGGCCACATCAAGGATTTGACCGACACCGACCGCGACATCGCCCTCGACCCCTTCGACGCCAAGGTCTCGCTGATCGTGGTCGGCGGTGAGTTGGCGGGTAACGGCAGCGGGCCGCTGTCCATCGACTCGCCATTGAGTATCGAGCTGTACCGCGTGTCGATGCTGGCGCCGACCAAATCCAGCGGCATCAGCTTCTCCGGCGTGCTGGGCGATCGTCAGGAAGAAATTCTCGACCTGCTGGTGCGCCAGCAGAAAGCCGTGCTGATCGACCCTGTCGAACGCCAGACCGAAATGCAGGACTGAGGATGACCCTTATGCACCCACACATGATCAAACTGCTGAGCCTCTCGGGTCTGACCCTCGGCCTGCTCGCGGCCAGCCAGGGCGTGCGCGCCGACGAAATCAAGGCGCCGACTTTCACTGCCGAACCGTGCTGCAGCCTGTGCCCGGCCGCCCACGACGCGAAGAACTACACCACGCGCTACCAGCAGAACTTCACCACCCTGGTGCAAGCCCAGGGCGACTGGCTGTTCCGTACCCAGGAAGACCTGCGCACCGAATTCGACACCAGTCCTTCCGGCTACAAGCGCATGCAGCAGTTACACGATGCGTTCAAGGCCAAGGGCGTGGAACTGGTGGTGGTCTACCAGCCGACCCGTGGCCTGGTGAACCGCAACAAGCTCAACCCTGCGGAAAAAGCCTCGTTCGATTTCGACAAGGCCCTGGGCAACTACAAGACCATGCTCGGCCGTTTCGCCAAGATGGGCTATGTGGTGCCGGACCTGTCGCCGTTGACCAACGAGCAACTGCCGGACGAACTGCCGGCCCACGACTTCTACTTCCGCGGCGACCAGCACTGGACCCCATACGGCGCCCAGCGCACGGCGAAAATCGTGGCGGCCAAGGTTAAGCAGATGCCTGAATATGCCGAGATTCCCAAGCGCGAATTCGAGACCAAGCGCTCCGGGCGCATGGGCAAGACCGGCACCCTGCACAACATGGCCGGGCAACTGTGCGGCACCAGCTACGCGATCCAGTACATGGACCAGTTCACCACCGAGCCGAAAGGCGAAGCCGGTGATGGCGACCTGTTCGGCGATTCGGGCAACCCGCAGATCACCCTGGTGGGCACCAGCCACAGCGGCAAGAACTACAACTTCGCCGGGTTCCTGGAAGAAGAAATCGGCGCCGATATCCTCAACGTCGCCTTCCCCGGCGGTGGCCTGGAAGGTTCGATGATCCAGTACCTGGGCAGCGACGATTTCCAGAAGAGCCCGCCGAAAATCCTTATCTGGGAGTTCTCGCCGCTGTATCGCCTGGACCAGGAGACCATCTACCGCCAGATGATGTCGCTGCTCGACAACGGCTGCGAAGGCAAGACCGCGCAGATGAGCGCGAGCACTACCTTGAAACCCGGCAAGAACGAATTGATGGTTAACAGTTCGAACAAAGACCTGCGTAACGCCAATCACCAGGTTGATATCCGCTTCGCCGACCCGTCGGTGAAAACCTTGCAAGCCACCCTCTGGTACATGAACGGGCGCCACGAGGACATCAAGATCGAGAAACCCGAAACATCCGATACAGACGGGCGTTTCGCCTTTGAACTGCGCACCGATGAAGACTGGGCCTCGCAGAACTTGCTGGCGGTCGAAGTACAGGGCCCCGAAGCGGGCGCTGCCGCGCAGAAGGTCGAAGCGAAAATTTGCACACGCAACGTATTCCCAAGCGGCGGTCAGAAGACTGCCTCACTCGGGCAATGAGGTTACTTATGCAGAAGTTATTGATTCCATCGTTGCTGGGCCTGGCGATCTTCGCCGGTGCAGCCAACGCCGCCGCGCCACTGCGTCCGCCCCAGGGCTACTTCGCACCGATTGAAGCGTTCAAGACCGGCGACTTCAAGAATGACTGCGATGCCATGCCGGCGCCGTACACCGGCTCGCTGCAATTTCGCAGCAAGTACGAAGGCTCCGACAAGGCCCGTTCCACGCTGAATGTTCAGTCGGAAAAAGCCTTTCGCGACAGCACCGCCGACATCACCAAGCTGGAAAAAGACACCAGCAAGCGCGTGATGCAGTTCATGCGCGACGGTCGTCCGGAACAATTGGAATGCACGCTCAACTGGCTGACCAGTTGGGCCAAGGCCGATGCGTTGATGTCCAAGGACTTCAACCACACCGGCAAATCCATGCGCAAATGGGCCCTGGGCAGCATGGCGTCGGCCTATGTACGCCTGAAGTTCTCCGACTCGCACCCGTTGGCCAATCACCAGCAGGAATCGCAACTGATCGAAGCCTGGTTCAACAAACTGGCGGATCAGGTGGTGAGCGACTGGGACAACCTGCCGCTGGAAAAAACCAACAACCACTCCTACTGGGCTGCCTGGTCGGTGATGGCAACCTCCATCGCCACCAACCGTCGCGACCTGTTTGATTGGGCCGTGAAGGAATACAAGGTCGGCGTGAACCAGGTCGACGACCAAGGCTTCTTGCCGAACGAGTTGAAACGTCAGCAACGTGCCCTGTCGTACCACAACTACGCCCTGCCGCCGCTGTCGATGATCGCCAGTTTTGCCCTGGTCAACGGTGTTGACCTGCGCCAGGAAAACAACAGCGCGCTCAAGCGCCTGGGCGACAAAGTGCTGGCCGGGGTCAAGGACCCGGAGATCTTCGAACAGAAGAACGGCAAAGAGCAGGATATGAAGGACCTCAAGGAGGACATGAAGTATGCCTGGCTCGAACCGTTCTGCACCCTCTACACCTGCGCGCCGGATGTGATCGAGCGCAAGCACGGGATGCAGCCGTTCAAGACCTTCCGCCTCGGGGGTGACCTGACCAAGGTCTACGACCCGGCGCATGAAAAAGGCAACAAAGGTTCCTGAGCGAACTCGGTAAAAAATGTGGGAGGGGGCTTGCCCCCGATAGCAGGGGGTCATTCAACACAGATGGCGACTGTTACACCGCCATCGGGAGCAAGCCCCCTCCCACATTTTTGAGCCGGTTTCGTCAGTAGGAATGTTGTACCGCCCTCCCCGTTTTTTCGTGGGGGGTTTGGGGGGGCTCTGGCCCTTGACTGTTGGTTAAACATGGAGAGATCGGGATGGTTTTCTCGTCCAATGTGTTCCTGTTTCTGTTCTTGCCGATCTTTCTCGGCTTGTACTACTTGAGCGGGCAACGCTATCGCAACCTGCTGCTGCTGTTGGCCAGCTACGTGTTCTACGCCTGGTGGCGAGTGGACTTCCTGGCGCTGTTTGCGGCCGTCACGCTGTGGAACTACTGGATCGGCCTCAAGGTCGGTGCCGCCGGCGTGCGCACTAAGCCGGCCCAGCGCTGGCTGCTGCTCGGCGTGGTGGTCGACCTGTGCATCCTCGGCTACTTCAAGTACGCCAACTTCGGCGTCGACAGCATCAACGTGATGATGAAGTCGGCGGGCCTGGAGCCGTTTATCCTCACCCACGTGCTGCTGCCGATCGGGATCTCGTTCTACATCTTCGAGTCCATCAGCTACATCATCGACGTGTACCGTGGCGATACCCCGGCCACCCGCAACCTCATCGACTTCGCGGCGTTCGTGGCGATCTTCCCGCACTTGATTGCCGGCCCGGTGTTGCGTTTCCGCGACCTGGCCGACCAGTTCAATAACCGCACCCACACCCTCGACAAGTTCTCCGAGGGCTGCACGCGGTTCATGCAAGGTTTCATCAAGAAGGTCTTCATCGCCGACACCCTGGCGGTGGTGGCCGACCACTGCTTCGCCCTGCAAAACCCCACCACCGGCGATGCCTGGCTGGGGGCGCTGGCCTACACCGCGCAGTTGTACTTCGACTTCTCCGGCTACAGCGACATGGCGATCGGCCTGGGCTTGATGATGGG
Source organism: Pseudomonas sp. SJZ103 (assembly GCF_007828335.1). NCBI lineage: Bacteria > Pseudomonadati > Pseudomonadota > Gammaproteobacteria > Pseudomonadales > Pseudomonadaceae > Pseudomonas > Pseudomonas sp. SJZ103. The sequence goes on along the minus strand of NZ_VIUN01000001.1, from coordinate 379,735 downwards.
TTTCCGCTTTATGGAAAACTTCAAGCAGCCGTACATCAGCCAGTCGATCACCGAGTTCTGGCGCCGCTGGCACATCAGCTTGTCCACCTGGCTGCGTGACTACCTGTACATCACCCTGGGCGGCAACCGTAAAGGCACGCTGACCACCTACCGCAACCTGTTCCTGACCATGCTGCTCGGTGGCCTGTGGCACGGTGCGAACATCACCTACATCGTGTGGGGTGCCTGGCACGGCATGTGGCTGGCGATTGAAAAAGCCATCGGCCTCAACACCGCACCACGCAGTTTCAACGTCCTCCGCTGGGCTTTCACTTTCCTGCTGGTGGTGATGGGCTGGGTGATCTTCCGCTCGGAAAACCTGCACGTCGCCGGCCGTATGTACGGTGCGATGTTCAGCTTTGGCGAGTGGTCGCTGTCGGAACTCAACCGCGCCAACCTCACCGGCCTGCAAGTGGCAACCCTGGTGGTGGCGTACGCAACATTGGCGTTCTTCGGCCTGCGCGACTTCTACACCAACCGCCCTGCCGAGAAAACCAAGCCGGCCGACCCGAGCCTGATCAAGGCCGTGCCGGGCGACAACCCAGGCAGCATCCACGAGCCAGGTTTCACCGTAGGTCGCGACGCTGCCGTGCAACCGGCCTACTGGACCGCTGACTGGCCACGCTACGCCATGCGCGCTGCGGTGCTGCTGCTGTTCGTGGCGTCGATTCTCAAACTGTCGGCGCAGAGTTTCTCGCCGTTCCTTTACTTCCAATTCTGAGGGAGCCGACCATGACCCGTTCATTACGCGTCCTCTATATCGGCCTGTTCCTGGTGGTGCTGCTGGCCCTGGGTGCCTGGTCGCTGCGCAGCTTCCTGGGCTTCAGCACCAACGCCGACGCGACCGTGCTCAACGGTCGCTGGACCAAGGCCGTCGAGACCCATTACGACGAGGAGTTCCCGATCAAGCGATTGGGCACCAACCTCTGGGCCGCGCTGGACTACAAGCTGTTCAATGAAGGTCGCCCTGGCGTGGTGCTGGGCCGCGATCACTGGCTGTACAGCGACGAGGAGTTCAACCCCGCCGTCAACGAAGACCAGAACCTTGAAGGCAACTACGCGCTGGTCGAAGGCGTACGCCAGAAGCTCAAGGCCCAGGGCATCCAGTTGGTGATGGCGATCGTGCCGGCCAAGGTGCGCCTGTACCCGGAACACTTGGGTGAAGTGAAACCGGCGAGCATCCACGCCAACCTGTACCAGGACTTCCACGCCCGTGTCGCCGCCGACAAGATCATCGCCCCGGACCTGCTCGGCCCGCTGCAACAGGCCAAGCTAAGCGGCAAGCAAGTGTTCCTGCGCACCGACACCCACTGGACCCCGGATGGCGCCGAAATCGCCGCTAAGCAGTTGGCTCAAACCATCGCCGATAAGACCCCGCTCCACGGCGAGCCGCAGCGTTTTGTCACCGAGGCCGAGAAGACCGAGCCGCATAAAGGCGACCTGCGTCTGTTCCTGCCCCTGGACCCGCTGTTCGAAAACCTGATGCCGCCGAAGGAGCCGCTGCAAAAACGCGTCACGCACCTGGCCGAAACCAAAGGCGACGACGCGCTGTTCAGCGACAGCGAAACCCCGGTGGCACTGGTGGGCACCAGCTACAGCGCCAACCCCAACTGGAACTTCGTCGGCGCCCTCAAGCAAGCCCTGGGCAGCGACGTGGTCAGCTACGCCGAAGACGGCCACGGCCCGATCCTGCCGATGCTCAGCTACCTGAAAAGTGACGACTTCAAGAACAGCCCGCCACAGGTGCTGATCTGGGAGTTTCCTGAACGTTATCTGCCCGTGAACAACGAAATCGGTGATGCCGACCCATCGTGGGTTGCGCAACTTAAACAAGCCGGTTCGCGCCAACAAAACATGGCAATCAACACCCCAGCTAAAAACCCAAAATCCGAGACGCCCGACCGGGCGCAAAACTGAAAGAGAGGTAACTCACATGACTTTCACTACTACTCCGCGTCGTCTCGCCAAGACCCTGGCACTGGTTGCCGGCATGAGCGTTGTATCGATGTCTGCCTTCGCCGGTGGTGACGCCGCCCTGTACGGCCCTGTCGCGCCGAAAGGCTCAAGCTTCGTACGCGTCTATAACGCCTCCAATCAGGAAGTCAGCGCGACAGTTGGCAGCACCAACCTCAACGAAGTGGCCCCACTGGCCAGCAGCGACTTCAGCTTCATGCCCGGCGGCGACTACAGCGCCAAGATCGGCAGCCAGACCGTGCCGGTCAAACTCGCCGCCGATCACTACTACACCCTGGTCAACAACAGCAGCGGCCAGCCACAGCTGATCGAAGAACCGCCGTTCAAGAACAAGCAGAAATCCCTGGTGCGCGTGCAGAACCTGAGCGACAAGGCCCTGACCTTGAAGACCGCCGACGGCAAGACCGACGTGGTCAAGTCGGTGGCCGCCAAAGGCCGTGGCGAACGTGAAATCAACCCGGTGAAGGTGAGCCTGGCGTTGTATGACGGTGACAAGAAAGTCGGCGATGTGAAGCCGGTTGCGTTGGAACGTGGTGAAGCGGCGGTGCTGTATGTCACCGGCTCGGGTTCGAGTTTGTCGCCAGTTTGGGTCAAGCGCCCGGTGTCGACCCGCTGATTAGCTTTTGAAATTGACGCTCCCCCTTGTGGGAGCGGGCTTGCTCGCGAATACGGTGGTTCAGTAACAGATGTACTGACTGAATCACCGCCATCGGGAGCAAGCCCCCTCCCACAGGCTCTGACCCAAATTGATTCAAGGAGAAACACATGATCCCAGTAATCCTTTCCGGTGGTAGCGGCTCACGTCTTTGGCCGCTTTCCCGTAAACAGTTCCCAAAACAATTCCTGGCCCTGACCGGCGAGCACACGCTGTTCCAGCAAACCCTGGAACGCCTGGTGTTCGAAGGCATGGACTCCCCGATCGTGGTCTGCAACAAGGACCACCGCTTTATCGTCAACGAGCAACTGGCCAACCGTAAGCTGGAGTGCCAGCGCATCCTGATGGAGCCCTTCGGCCGCAACACCGCGCCGGCCGTGGCCCTCACCGCGATGATGCTGGTCAACGAAGGCCGTGATGAACTGATGTTGGTGCTGCCGGCCGACCACGTGATCGACGACCAAAAAGCCCTGCAACGTGCCCTGGCCCTGGCCACCGTGGCCGCCGAGCGTGGCGAGATGGTGCTGTTCGGCGTGCCGGCGACCCGTCCGGAAACCGGCTACGGCTACATCAAGTCCACCAACGATTCGCTGCTGCCGGAAGGCGTGAGCCGCGTGCAGCAGTTCGTGGAAAAACCCGATGAAAAACGCGCCGTCGAGTTCGTCAAAAGCGGCGGTTACTTCTGGAACAGCGGCATGTTCCTGTTCCGCGCCAGCCGCTTCCTGGAAGAGCTGAAAAAGCACGACCCGGACATCTACGACACCTGCGTGCTGACCCTGGAACGCAGCCAGCAAGACGCCGACACCGTGACCTTCGACGAAGCCACCTTCGCCTGCTGCCCGGACAACTCCATCGACTACGCCGTGATGGAAAAAACCCAGCGCGCCTGCGTAGTACCGTTGAGCGCCGGTTGGAGCGACGTGGGTTGCTGGGCTTCGCTGTGGGCGGTCAACGATAAAGACGCCAACGGCAACGTCACCAAGGGCGACGTGGTGATCCAGGACAGCAAGAACTGCATGATCCACGGCAACGGCAAACTGGTGTCAGTGATCGGCCTGGAAAACATCGTCGTGGTGGAAACCAAGGACGCGATGATGATTGCCCACAAGGACAAGGTCCAGGGCGTCAAGCAGATGGTCAACACCCTCAACGAACAGGGCCGCAGCGAAACCCAGAACCACTGCGAAGTCTATCGTCCGTGGGGCTCCTACGACTCGGTGGACATGGGCGGCCGCTTCCAGGTCAAGCACATCTCGGTCAAGCCGGGCGCGTGCCTGTCGCTGCAGATGCACCACCACCGCGCCGAACACTGGATCGTGGTCAGCGGCACCGCCGAAGTCACCTGTGACGAGAACGTGTTCCTGCTCTGCGAGAACCAGTCCACCTACATCCCGATCGCTTCGGTGCACCGCCTGCGCAACCCGGGCAAGATCCCGTTGGAGATCATCGAAGTGCAATCGGGCAGCTACCTGGGCGAAGACGATATCGAGCGGTTTGAAGATATCTATGGTCGCTCGACCCCGGTTGAACGTGGCGTGTCGGTGAAAACTATCGCGCAGTAAAACAGTCGTAAAAAGAAGCCCTCGCCCAGCCCATTGCGTCCCCTATCCGCAGTGGGTTGGGTGGGGGCTTTTTGTTTGGGATTTGCGCTGGCTGGGCGGGCCTCATCGGGGGCAAGCCCCCTCCCACCTTTGATCTGCGAATACATTCAAATGTGGGAGGGGGCTTGTCCCCGATGAGGCCGGCACACCCACCACAGCACTCAAGGTAGCCAATCCCACCTACGCTTAAGTTAGGATGCTCGTTCCCTATTCGAGGTGGTCTCCATGTTCTTCGGCGTTCTCCTGATCATCACCTGGCTGATCCTCCTGCTGCGCTACCCGGCCAAGGCCCTTCCGGTTTCCCTGGCTGCCTTGGCAGGCCTGGGTTGCGTGGCCGTCTGGGTGGTCTGGCTGGACAGCCGCGAAGCCTCGCAACTGGCGCGCCTTGAACTGCGCATCAGCTACGCCCCGCAGGAATGCCCGGCTGACCGCCCCCTCAAGCTGACCCTGAACAACGGCAACGACGTGCCGCTGACCGAACTGCGCTGGCGCGTCGCCGCCTATGCGCCGGGCGACACGGTCAACCTGGCCGACAACGTCTACGCCGCTCCACGCTATCGCGGCCCCGGCGAGTTGCAGGCCGGCGCCACCTGGGACGATTGTTTGCCCACACCGCCCCTGCGCCCCGGCTACCGCCCGCAAACCCTGGAATTTCGTGCCGAGCACCTGCAAGGCAGTTTCTCGGACTGACAAAGGACTGATCCATGCCCAACGTACTCATCACCGGTTGCTCCAGCGGTATTGGCCGCGCCCTGGCCGATGCCTTCAAATCCGCCGGTTTCAACGTGTGGGCCAGCGCCCGCCGCCCGGAAGACGTCACCGCCCTAGCCGCCGCGGGTTTCAATGCAGTCGAACTCGACGTCAACGACAGTGCGGCGTTACAGCGCCTGGCCGAACAACTGGGCGAGCTGGATGTACTGGTCAACAACGCTGGCTACGGCGCCATGGGCCCGCTGCTCGATGGCGGCACCGAAGCGATGCAGCGCCAGTTCGAGACCAATGTATTTTCCATCGTCGGCGTGACCCAGGCGCTGTTCCCGGCCCTGCGCCGCAGCAAAGGCCTGGTGGTGAATATCGGCAGCGTTTCCGGCGTATTGGTCACCCCGTTTGCCGGTGCCTACTGCGCCTCCAAGGCGGCGGTGCATGCGTTGAGTGATGCATTGCGCATGGAGCTGGCACCCTTTGGTATCCGAGTGATGGAAGTGCAGCCCGGCGCCATCGATACAAGCTTTGCAAAAAACGCCGGCGCCCAGGCCGAGCTGTTGATCAACGAAAAATCGCCGTGGTGGCCATTGCGCGAGGGCATTCGCGCACGCAGCCAGGCCTCTCAGGACAAGCCCACCCCGGCCAGCGTGTTTGCAGCGGATGTGCTCAAGGCGGTGCAACAACCACAGCCGCCGCGCCTGTTGCGCTCGGGCAATGGCAGCCGGGCGTTGCCGCTGATGGCGGCGTTGTTGCCCAAGGGATTATTGGAAGCCGTGTTGAAAAAACGCTTTGGTTTGAATGGGAGTTTGTAAATGATCGACTACAGCGATTTTTTTGAAGAAGTGATCCAGACCCACGTCGAGATCGAACAATGGTTTGCCGGGGTTGCGCCAGAAGGCACCCTGCAAAGCCTGCTTGCGCGCTTCTCCCCCGACTTCAGCATGATCGCCCCCGCCACCGGTACACGCGTCAATGCAGCCGGGGTCAATGCGCTGTTCACGCGCCTGGGCGGCATGCGCCCCGGGTTGAAAATCACCTTGAGTGAAATGACCGGGATTGACCGGCATGCACGCGGGGCCACGGTGACTTATCGCGAGCATCAGGTCGATGCCAGCGGCACCCGGACGGATCGCCGGGCGACCGTGGTGTTTGAGAAACAGGCCAGTGGTGCACTGCTGTGGCGTCATCTGCATGAAACATTTATCAAGGCCTGACTCGGTCAAATGTGGGAGGGGGCTTGCTCCCGATTGCGGTGATTCAGTCAACGTATCAAGTGACTGATACTCAGCAATCGGGAGCAAGCCCCCTCCCACATTTCAGTTCGGCGTTTGGTTAACGATCACCGTGCACGTAATCCCCGCTGCCAACAACACCCCCTCCGGCACTTCATCAATGTGAATCCGCACCGGCACCCGCTGGGCCAGGCGCACCCAGTTGAAGGTCGGGTTCACATCGGCGATCAGCTCACGACTCTCCGGGTTGTCGCGGTCGTAGATGCCGCGCGAGATGCTTTCTACGTGCCCCTTCAACGTCTCGCCGCTCATCAGCTGCATGTCGGCTTTGTCACCCACCTTCACATGGGGCAATTTGGTTTCTTCGAAGAAGCCATAGACCCAGAACGAGTTCATATCGACCACGGCCATCTTGGCTTCGCCGATGCGTGCGTAGTCGCCGCGATGCACGTTGAGGTTGGTGACGTAGCCGTCCACCGCCGCCACGACCTGGGTGCGTTTCAAGTTGAGTTCGGCCGCTTCGAGTTGTGCCAGCGCGTGCTGGTAATCCGCCAGGGCCGAGTCGGCGATGTTGCTGGCGTCGTCGCGGTTTTCCCTGGAGATCACCAGGGCGTCGAGGTCGGCGCGGCGGTGGGCGTTGACCTTGCGCATTTCCCAGGTGGCTTTGCGCGAGGCGACCAGGGACTGCGCCTGCTTGACGGCGATGCGGTAGTGCTCGGGGTCGATCTGCATCAGCAGGTCGCCCTTTTTCACCAACTGGTTATCGCGCACCGGCACGTCGACCACTTCGCCGGTGACGTCGGCGGCCACGTTGATGATGTCGGCGCGCACCCGGCCGTCGCGGGTCCACGGCGTTTGCATGTAGTGCACCCACAACGTGCGGCCAATCCAGATCGCCAAAGCCAGTACCAGCAAGGTCGCGAGCAGGCTGAAAAACTTTTTCATCGGGGCATTCTCAACGGTAGACGGTCAGCGCCAGGGCGCCGAACAGGCAAACGAACAGGCTCAGGCGCAGCAACGCCGGGTGCCAGAAAAAACGGTACAGGTCGAACCCGGCCAGAAAGCGGTCCAGGGCCCAGGCCAGCGCGGCCGCGATCAGGAACATGAGGGTCATGGTCGGCATATAGATGCCGTGGAATGCGATTTCACGAGGCATTCGGGGTTCCTTTGAGGGCCGCCAGCGGTGATTGCGGGTCCAGCAACGAGGTGCGGATAAAGTGCAGGTAGCTTTTCACCCGGCGCAGGGCCGAAGTGTCGAAGTGTGGGGCGAAGGGTTCGTCGGTGGCCTGCACGCGGCTGATCGCGTGGTCGACGGCGATCAGGCCACGCTCCAGGTTGCTGGCGCTGGGTTGCAGGAACAGTCGCACCAACGAGCGGCCCATCACCCGAATCGCCTGGCGCCAGGGCTGGGATTCGGCATAGGCCGGATGCACCGGCAGGATCGCCTGTTCCTTGCGCAACTCGATGATCGCGTGACCGACTTCCAGCACCACGAACATCCAGCGCAGCAAGTCGCGTTGCACTTGCGGCTGGCCGACAGCGAGGCCGTAGGCCTGGTGCAGCAGGTCACGGGTGCGGCTTTCGAAACTCGACGCCAACCCCTTGAGCTTGCCGCTGATGGCATACACCACCTGCTCGCGCAGGTCCTGCTCCAGGCGGCGCCACAGCCAGCGGCTGTTGGGCGGCAGGATGATCGCCCCCGCCGCCGCGCACACCAGCATGCCAATGATCATGGCGATGTAGTCGTTGATAAAGGTGTAGGGGTTGTAGACGGTGAGGTTGTCCGGCACCGAGCCGGTGCTGAAGAAAATCAGCAAGCCCACGCCAACCCCGGCGTATTGCGGGCGTGAGGCGAGGAACGCACCGAGGATGATCACCGGCGCAAGCATCACGCACAGCAGCGGGAAGCCGTCGATCCACGGGAACACGAAGAACATGTCGACAAAGCCCACCAACGCGCCGATCAAGGTGCCGCAGGCCATCTGGAACGCCATGCGCTTGGGGTTGGGTGTGGCGGCGGACAAGCCGACGGTTGCGGCGGCGATCAAGGTCATGGTGGCGCCGCTGGGCCAGGCCGTGGCCACCCAATAGCTGCCCAGCACAATCAGGATGAACGACGCGCGAATCCCCGAGGCGGCGCAGGCCAGCCAGTTGGTTTTCGGGCTGAAGGTTTCGTCCCATTGCTCCCGTGCATGGCTGTGATCGGCCAGGGAGGCATGGGTTTGCGCGTAGTTGTGCAGGTCATTGACGAAGCGGTAGAGCAGCTCATAAGCGGTGTGAAAATCCAGCTGCTCGGCTTCACTCGGGTTGCCCTCCTGGAAGGTCGCACGCAGGCTGCGCACTTTGGCGGGCAGGCTGTCCTTGTAGGCGCTGAGTTGGTTGACCAGGCGTGCGGCATCGGGGCTGGTGAGGGCGCGACCGGAGAAGCCGTCGAGCACTTCGGCCAGGTCCTGCAGGCCCGGTTTAATCGCCGCCACCACATGATCCGCGGAGTCCGTGCGCAGGCGTTCGAGCAACTGGTGCAAGGCATTGAAGCGCGTGGTGATGCTCATGAACTCGCTGTTGAGGCGACTGAGCCGGCCGTTGCGCCGGCGCATGTGCGGGTCTTCGAACACCGTGAGGCTGCGCAGCCCTTCCAGGCCCACGGCCTCGGCGATAAAGCGCACGTTGCTGGCCTCGAACCCTTCACGCTGGCTGCGCCCGCGCAGGCCGTCGGTGACAAACAACGCGAACACACCAAAACGCTGATAGAGCGCGTTGCGCATCGCGGCACTGGACGTCTGCGGCAGGATCGCCGCGCTGACCAACGTGGAACACAGGATCCCCAGGGAGATTTCCAGCACCCGCCATACCGCCGCCATAAAAGCGCCATCTGGATGGGCCAGGGCCGGCAGGCCGACCATCGCTGCCGTATACCCCGCGAGCACGAAGCCGTAGGCGCGAAAGTTACGGTTGCGTGTCGCGCCAGCGGTGCAAATGCCGACCCAGATCGCCAGCGCCCCCAGGAACAACTCGGTGTTCTGCGCAAACAACGCAATCAACAACACCATCACCGCCGACCCCGCCAGGGTGCCGAGGAAACGATAGAAGCTCTTGGCGAACACCTGGCCGCTCTGGGGTTGCATCACGATAAATACGGTGATCATCGCGGTGCGCGGTTGCGGCAGTTCCAGGCGCATCGCCAGCCACAGCGTGAGGAACGCGGCGATCAGCACCTTGAAGATGTACACCCAGGTCACGCCGTCGCTGCGTGCCCAGTCAAAAAAACCACGGCGCCACTCAAGGGAATGCAGCCAGCGCAGCGGTGCAGGCAAGGGAGTCATTAAATCCTACTCAGTGGTCAAACACGGCAAGCGCCGCCGGGGTCTTGCTCGGGAGGGTCTTGGCGTCTTGCGGTACGTCTTTGCCGGCGTCGAGGCCGCCACCCAGTGCGGTCACCAGTTCGGCATGGGCGCCAAGCCGCGCGGCCTGTACCTGTTGCTCGATCTGTTGTTGGCGAAACAGCAGGGTCTGGGCATTGAGCACATTGAGGTAATCGGTCAGGCCGCGCTGGTAGGCGATCATCGCGATGTCGTAGGTCTTTTGCGCCGAGGCCACCGACTGCGCGGCAAACGAAGCTTGCTTGTCCATGGACTCGCGGCGGATCAACTGGTCGCTGATGCCCTTAAGCGCATTGACCAGGGTCTGGTTGTAGTGCGCCACTGCGATGTCATAGCCGGCGCTGGCCTCACCCAGCTCGGCACGCAGGCGACCGCCGTCGAAGATCGGCAAGCTGATCGCCGGGCCGACGGTGTAGTTGAATTTCTTGCCGGCGAGAAACGCCAGCATGCCGCCGCCGGTGGCCATGTAGCCGAGGCTGCCGACCAGGTCGACGTTAGGGTAGAAACCGGCGTGGGCGACATCGATGCCACGGGCCTGCGCCGCGACCTGCCAACGGCTGGCGACCACATCCGGGCGCTGGCCGAGCAATTGCGCGGGCAGGCTCGAGGGCAGTTTCAGTGGGGCGGCAAGGGACAGCGTCGGACGTTGCAACGTCGCGCCCTCCCCCGGCCCCTTGCCGGCCAACGCCGCCAACTGGTTGCGGCTCAGGGCGATTTCTTCGTCCAGGGCATCCAATTGGCGATGGGTTTCCGGCAGCGGTGTTTCGGCCTGGCTCACGTCGAAATGGGTGCCGATCCCGGCGTCCAGGCGTTTGTTGGCGAGGTCGAGGATCTGCTGTTGCTGGGCCAGGGTCGCCGCGACGATATCGCGGTTGGCGTAATGCAACGACAGCTGGATATAGGCGCGCACTACGTTGTTCTGCAGTTCGAGTTGGGCCTGGCGGGCTTCGGCCGCGCTCATGTGGGCCAGGTCGACGGCACGCTCGGTGGCGTTGCTTTCGCGGCCCCACAGGTCGAGGGCGTAGCTCAAACCCAGGGACGCATTGTTGTCCCAGGTGTTGGCACCGCTCAATTCACCCGGGCCGTAAAACTGATCCTTGGGCCAATTGTGGCGTTTGAGGGTGGTATCACCGTTGATCTGCAGCGACTCGGCCGATTCGGCAACCCCAGCCATGGCGCGCGCCTCCCGCACCCGCGCGGCGGCCATGGCCATGCTCGGGCTGCTTTGGGTAGCGAGTTCGACCCAGCGATTGAGCTGGGGATCGCCGTAGGCCTGCCACCATTGCGCGGTGGGCCAATGGGCGTCCTGGGCGGCGCTGCGGATCGCTTCGTCGGTGGCCAGGGTAGTCGCGTTGAGGGTCTGGCCTTGGGGGGCGATTCCTCCGGTTCCGATGCAGCCGCTGATTGATAACGATAAAGCGCAAACACTGAGAGCCTTCAGCGCTCGGTTAATGAGAGTCTTCAGCTCTCTGCTGATGCGACGCGGCACGGCGAAGGAATTCCTGAGGTGGTGTTGCGGGGGGAGGTGGCGCAATTCTAGGCGCCGCCGTGGAGGACGATAAGCTGGCATTCCTGTGAATCTTTGTTACCGTTCAAGCGATAATCCGTTGGTAGGGATCACTGGACGGCGTAACTTTCTGTCACAATTTGGCATCTCCCCTGAGAACTCTCCATGGACACTTTGCAAAACATGCGCGCCTTCAGTTGCGTGGCCGAAGCAGGCAGCTTCACCGCCGCCGCCGGGCAACTGGACACCACCACCGCCAACGTCTCGCGCGCGGTCTCCAACCTTGAGGCCCATCTGCAAACCCGCTTGCTCAATCGCACCACCCGCCGCATTGCCCTCACCGAGGCCGGTAAACGCTACCTGCTGCGCTGCGAGCAGATCCTGGCCTACGTCGAAGAAGCCGAAGCCGAAGCCAGCGATGCCCACGCTCGCCCCGCCGGGCAGCTGAAAGTGCACACCATGACCGGTATCGGCCAGCATTTCGTCATCGACGCAATTGCCCGCTACCGCCGCACCCACCCGGACGTGACCTTCGACCTGACCCTGGCCAACCGCGTGCCGGACCTGTTGGACGAGGGCTACGACGTGTCCATCGTGCTGGCCAGCGAACTGCCGGACTCGGGCTTCGTCTCCCAACGCCTGGGCATCACCTACAGCATCGCCTGCGCCTCGCCGGACTACGTCAAGGCCAAGGGCTGCGCGCAACGGCCCCAGGACTTGCTCAACCACGCCTGCCTGCGCCTGGTCAGCCCGGTGATCCAGTTGGACAAGTGGACCTTCAACGGCCCCGAAGGCCAGGAGAGCGTGGCGATCAATACATCGCCGTTCCTGGTCAACTCGGCCGACGCGATGAAAACCGCGATCACCAGCGGCATGGGCGTCGGCCTGTTGCCGGTGTATGCGGCCATCGAAGGCCTGCGCAACGGCACATTGGTGCGGGTCATGCCCACCTACCGTTCCCAGGAACTGAACCTGTACGCCATCTACCCCTCGCGCCAGTACCTGGATGCGAAGATCAAGACCTGGGTGGAATACCTGCGCGGCTCGCTGCCTGAGATCCTGGCGGCGCACCAGGCAGAGCTGGTGGCGTATGAATTGAGCGGCAGCCTGAGCGGTGCGCGGCTGGCGAACTGATTTCTACCAGGCGATACAGGTCAAATGTGGGAGGGGGCTTGCTCCCGATGGCAGTGGATCGGTCAATACATCTGGCGACTGACGCACCGCTATCGGGAGCAAGCCCCCTCCCACATTTTTCCCTGTCCACTTTAGGTCTGCAGTGTCCTGACAACAGTGGCAAGGAATGTTAGCTTGCTTGGCATTCTTCCGTAGTCGATGAGCCCGCCTGCAATGAAAAAGACCGTCCTCGCCTTCAGCCGTGTCACCCCGGAAATGATCGAACGCCTGCAACAGGATTTCGACGTAATCGCGCCCAACCCCAAGCTGGGCGATATCAACGCTCAATTCAATGAAGCCCTGCCCCACGCCCACGGTTTGATCGGCGTGGGTCGCAAGCTGGGCCGCGCGCAGCTCGAAGGCGCGAGCAAGCTGGAGGTGGTGTCCAGTGTGTCGGTGGGCTACGACAACTACGACGTGCCGTACTTCAACGAGCGCGGGATCATGCTCACCAACACCCCGGACGTACTCACCGAAAGCACCGCTGACCTGGCCTTCGCCCTGCTGATGAGCAGCGCGCGTCGGGTGGCCGAGCTGGACGCCTGGACCAAGGCCGGACAATGGAAAGCCAGCGTCGGCGCGCCGCTGTTTGGCTGTGACGTGCATGGCAAGACCCTCGGCATCGTCGGTATGGGCAATATCGGCGCGGCCGTGGCCCGTCGTGGACGCCTGGGCTTCAATATGCCGATCCTGTACAGCGGCAACAGCCGCAAGACCGCGCTGGAACAGGAACTGGGCGCGCAGTTCCGCAGCCTGGACCAGTTGCTGGCCGAGGCGGATTTCGTGTGCCTGGTGGTGCCGTTGAGCGACAAGACCCGCCACCTGATCAGCACCCGCGAATTGGGTCTGATGAAGTCCAGCGCGATTCTGATCAATATCTCCCGTGGTCCGGTGGTCGACGAACCGGCGCTGATCCAGGCCCTGCAAAACCAGACCATTCGCGGCGCCGGGCTGGATGTGTATGAACAGGAGCCGTTGGCCGAGTCGCCACTGTTCCAGTTGAGCAATGCGGTGACCCTGCCGCACATCGGCTCGGCGACCCATGAAACCCGCGAAGCCATGGCCAACCGCGCGTTGGACAACCTGCGCAGCGCCCTGCTGGGCCAGCGTCCGCAGGATCTGGTGAACCCGCAGGTGTGGAAGGGCTGAGACGGGCCCAACCCGAAACAAAATCGGGTTAAAGCCTGGCTCTCCCGAGTCGATAACCTTCAATAGAAGTTCGTCATCCCTGATCCACAGAAGGTTTTTATGTCCACCACCAAAGCCCGCGCAGACTCACTCTCGCTTCTGCTCTTTACCTTGCGCAGCGGCAAACTCATGGCCATCAACCTGCTGAAAGTCAGTGAAATCATCCCTTGCCCGCCGCTGACCAAGCTTCCGGAGTCCCATCCGAACGTCAAAGGCATCGCCACCCTACGAGGCAATTCGTTGGCGGTGATCGACCTGAGTCGCGCCCTGGGGGAAATGCCCCTGGAAGACCCGGACGGCGGCTGCCTGATCGTCACCGACGTGAGCCGTTCCAAGCAGGGCCTGCATGTGCAGGCCGTGAGCAAGATCGTGCACTGCCTGACCACCGATATCCGCCCGCCACCCTACGGCTCCGGCGGCAACCGGGCGTTTATCACCGGGGTAACCCAGGTGGAAGGCGGGCTGGTGCAGGTGCTGGACATCGAAAAAGTCATCCACGGTATCGCCCCGGCGCCGATTGAAGCGGCGCCCACCGACCTGACCATGGAAGAGGCGGAAGTGCTCGGCAATGCGCGGATCCTGGTTGTGGATGACAGCCAGGTCGCCTTGCAGCAGTCGGTGCATACCTTGCGCAACCTCGGCCTGACCTGCCACACCGCGCGCAGCGCCAAGGAAGCCATCGATGTGCTGCTGGAGCTGCAAGGCACGGCCGCGCAGATCAATGTGGTGGTGTCGGACATCGAGATGTCCGAAATGGATGGTTATGCCCTGACCCGCACCCTGCGCGAAACCCCGGACTTCCAGGATCTTTACGTGTTGCTGCACACCTCCCTGGACAGCGCGATGAACAGCGAAAAGGCGCGCCTGGCCGGTGCCAACGCCGTGCTGACCAAGTTCTCCTCGCCCGAACTGACCAAGTGCCTGGTGGTCGCCGCCCAGACCGTGGCGCAACAGGGGCTGTAACCGGTGGCGGAGTATTTCCAACTGCTGCGCCGCGACCTAACCGGCAGCCTGCCTGCGCCGCAATGGCCGGCCCATACACAGTTGGATCATTACCGCGACGAGCGGGCCCCGGCGATCCATGCGGTGCTGCGCATGACCCAGGAACAAGGTGGTGGCCGCGTTCCCCCTCTGAAAGCCTGGCAGCATCTGTTCGTCAGCGATGCCGAATTCGATCCCACGCTATGCCTGGTGGCCAGCAACGGCGATGGCATTCTCGGTGTGGCGCAGTGCTGGACCAGCGCATTTATCAAGAACCTGTCCGTGCATCCTTGCGCTCAAGGCCAGGGCTTGGGCCGGGCGTTGTTGCTGCACTGCTTCCAGGTGTTCAAGCAGCGCGGCGAACCTTATGTCGACCTCAAGGTGCTGGAGAGCAATCTGCGTGCGCGACAACTGTACGAAAGCTCGGGCATGGTCTTTGTGCTGCGGGACGTGGTCGCCGACGACTGACAGGCGCTGGCGCATAACTTGCTTCCAGAGCAGTACAACGGTGGACAGAGGTAAAAACCCGTCACCGTTATTGCGTACCCTCTGACATAGCCTGGTGACAGATCCGCCATGAACACCCATTTTTCCTGCGTCGGCTGCGGCAAATGCTGCACCGACCATCACGTCCCCCTGACCCTCGCGGAAGCCCGTATGTGGGCGGCGGACGGCGGTAACGTCATTGTTCTGGTAGAGGGTTTCCTCGGAAATGGCCTGGGCCTGCCTCAGCAGCAGCGCGAACATGCCGAGCGCCGTTCGGTGGTGGTACCCAGCGGCAACACCGAGGCGTTTGTGGCCATCACCTTTGCCGCCTATAACGTCGGGCGCTGCCGGAATCTTGACGCAGACAACCTGTGCCGCATCTATGAGCGTCGCCCGTTGGTGTGCCGCATCTACCCGATGGAGATCAACCCGCATATCCCGCTCAACCCCGCCGCCAAGGATTGCCCGCCGGAATCCTGGGAACAGGGCCCGGCGTTGATCGTCGGTGGTGAATTGATAGATCAGGAACTGGTGGAACTGATCCACCGCTCACGCCAGGCCGACCGAGACGACGTGCAGACCAAGGAGGCCGTGTGCGCGTTGCTCGGCATTCGAACCACGGCGCTCAAGGGGGATGGGTTTACCGCCTACCTGCCGGACATGGGCGCATTTGCCCAGGCGATTGAGCGGGCAGTCGACCGGCCTGCCGTGGCCAATGAATGGGTGTTTCATGTATCGGGGATGGACATCGCCGAGCAGTTGCTGGACGCCGGCGCGCAGATTGCCACCGAGGTGCCGGCCAACTATGCGTTTATTTCGCTGCGGGCCGCCTAAACCTCACTGGCCACATCGCGCGGCGGTCGATCACTGCTCGGCAGGAACGGCGTCAAGGCGGTAGGGCTGGATGATCCGCTGGTACTCGCCATTCTGCTTCAGCTGTTCAAGGGCGCAGTTAAGTTCGTTGCGCAATGCCGTGTCGGGCTTGCGCACCGCGATGGCCACGCCATCACCCAGTAACGTCGACGAAATGGCGGGGCCGACGAAGTCGAAATCCTGACCGTCTTCAGTGTCGAGCAGAGCTTCACGAATTTCGACGGTGCCTTGCAGGGTCGCGTCAATTTCGTCGGCTATTAGGCTGCGGACCAATTCACTATTGAGCCAGAAACTCTTGACGATGACGCCCTTGGGTGCCCACGCCGACCGCGCAAAGGCCTCGCGATTGCTCCCCAGCAACACGCCGACGCGCTTGCCCTTGAGCGACTTTGCACGCGGCTGCAAGCCTGACGTGCTGCGGGCCACCAGACGCGTGGTGAAGGGGTAGAGGTTATCGGTGAAGCTCACCCAGCGCCGCCGTTGCGACGTAGGTGCCATCCCCATGATTGCGTCGAATTTTCTGGCTTCAAGGGAGGTGAAGTCTTCGGCAAGCACCTGGTCGACCCAGATGCAGCGTGCATTCAACTGCACGCACAGGGCGTTGCCCAGCTCGATATTCAAGCCTATCAACTGCCCTTGCGGGTCGCGGCTCTGGAAGGGGGGGAATTGGGCGGCAACAGCAAAACGGATTTCGCGACGTGGTTGATCATCAGCCGCAGAGGCATCAGCCAAAAGCAACAGGGCAAGCACTACACAAATGTGTATCAGGGCCAAGGGAGACGTCCTTTTCCGGAAAGACCAGCATCACCCCACTCCCCCCTGAAACCACTGGGGCAGAGCAAAGGCTGTGCAAGCTTTCAAGAAACGGTCGTAGACCTACAATCAGAAATTTCAGCAGAAACTGTAGGCAATAGTCGACACAACGTGCGACTTGTTAACCTCAGCGTTTACCCATCGAACGACGCGTACCCGGCGGTGCCATGCCTGGCGACTTGGTATGGCCGTTCTTGGCGCCGTTTTTGTACCACGGTTGGGCCGCATTCCTGGCCCCAGCCAGCTCACCCGGCTTGAACGGAAACTTGAACGCCGGGATCTCGGCTTTTTCAACGCCTTCGGCGTTGGCCGGATCGACGATGTCGGTCGCTTCAACAGGGGGTTGTGTCGGGGAAGTCATGAAAGCTCCGGAGCGTGCAAAAAATGATGCGAGGCCGGCTTGCGGGCCACACTGGCGCGCAGTATACCTGCGAGCTTCAGATCTTTAACCACCACCTGTACGAATGGTCGGAGTTTGCTGACAGCGCTGTCAGTTAGCCGTCACCGTGCTGACCGGGTTGAAGGGCTATAAAGACCGCTCACTCTCCCCATCCTTTGCCCCGGCGCCTCACCCATGCACATTCAACGAAAAACTGCCCTGATCGTGGGTGTCCTCGTGGTCGTGGCGGTTGCAGCCTGGGCGCTGACCCGCCCAGCCAAGGCCAGACTGGCGGCACCGACCGCGATCCCGGTGCGGGTGGTGAGCGTAGCGCAGCAGGACATTCCACGCTTTGTCAGCGGCATCGGCACGGTGTTGTCCTTGCACAGCGTGGTCATTCGCCCACAAGTCGACGGCATTCTCACCCAATTGCTGGTCAAGGAAGGCCAGTTGGTCAAGGCCGGCGACTTGCTGGCCAGAATCGATGATCGCTCGATCCGCGCCAGCCTCGACCAGGCCAAGGCACAGCTGGGCGAGAGCCAGGCGCAGTTGCAGGTGGCGCTGGTCAACCTCAAGCGCTACAAGGAATTGAGCGTCGACGACGGCGTGTCCAAGCAGACCTACGACCAGCAACAAGCGCTGGTCAACCAACTCAAGGCCACCGCCCAAGGTAACCAGGCCGCGATCGATGCGGCCCAGGTCCAGCTTTCCTATACCCAGATTCGCTCCCCCGTCAGTGGCCGCGTCGGTATTCGCAATGTGGATGAAGGCAACTTCCTGCGTACCAGCGATACCCAGGGCCTGTTCTCCGTGACCCAGATCGACCCGATTGCCGTTGAGTTCTCTCTGCCGCAACAGATGCTGCCGACCCTGCAAGGCCTGATCGCCGCACCTACCCAGGCCAGCGTCGACGCCTACCTGGGTGCCGACACCGACGGCCAGACCGGTGATTTACTGGGAGAAGGCCACTTGAGCCTGATCGACAACCAGATCAGCTCCACCACCGGCACCCTGCGCGCCAAGGCCGAGTTCAACAACGCCTCGCAACGCCTGTGGCCGGGGCAACTGGTGACGATCAAGATCCAGACGGCCCTCGACAAAAATGCCTTGGTGGTGCCGCCGACCGTGGTGCAACGCGGCCTGGATTCGCACTTCGTGTACCGGGTCAATGGCGACAAGGTTGAGGTGGTGCCGGTGCAAGTCACCTATCAAAACAGTGACGTGAACATCATCAAGGGCGTGCAGGCCGGTGACGTGCTGGTCAGTGATGGCCAGTCGCGGCTCAAGGCCGGTGCCCAGGTGGAGGTGCTCAAGGAACCCCCGCAGGTGATCCAGACCGTCGACGCCAAGGTGCAGCCATGAACGGCAGCCGTTCACCCTCGGCCTGGTGCGTCGACCACCCGGTCGCCACCCTGCTGCTGACCTTCGCCCTGGTGCTGCTCGGGATCATTGCCTTCCCGCGCCTGGCCATCGCGCCGCTGCCGGAGGCGGAATTTCCGACGATCCAGGTCACCGCACAATTGCCCGGCGCCAGCCCGGACACCATGGCCTCCTCGGTGGCGACGCCGCTGGAAGTGCAGTTCAGCGCCATCCCCGGCATGACCCAGATGACCTCCAGCAGTGCCTTGGGCTCAAGCCTGTTGACGCTGCAATTCACCCTCGACAAGAGCATCGACACCGCCGCGCAAGAAGTGCAGGCGGCGATCAACACCGCATCCGGCAAGCTGCCCAGCGACATGCCAAGCCTGCCCACCTGGAAGAAAGTCAACCCGGCGGACAGCCCGGTACTGATCCTCAGTGTCAGCTCCGACAGCATGCCCAGCACCGAGCTGAGTGACTATGTGGAAACCCTGCTGGCGCGGCAGATCAGCCAGATCGACGGCGTCGGCCAGATCAACATCACCGGCCAGCAACGCCCGGCGATCCGCGTGCAGGCCTCCCCCGACAAACTCGCGGCCATCGGCCTGACCCTGGCCGATATACGCCTGGCCATCCAGCAATCGAGCCTCAACCTGGCCAAGGGTGCGATCTATGGCGAAAACAGCGTGTCGACCCTGTCGACCAACGACCAACTGTTCCATCCGGAGGACTACGCGCAGTTGATCGTGTCCTACAAGGACGGCGCACCGGTGCAACTGCGCGATATTGCCAAAGTCATCAACGGTTCGGAAAACGCCTACGTGCAGGCCTGGTCCGGCGACACTCCGGGGGTCAATCTGGTGATTTCGCGCCAGCCAGGCGCCAACATTGTCGAGACGGTGGACCGCATCCAGGCCGAGCTGCCGCGCCTGCAAGGCATGCTGCCGGCCTCGGTGCAGGTCAGCGTATTGTCTGACCGCACCAAGACCATCCGCGCGTCCCTGCATGAAGTGGAAGTGACCCTGCTGATCGCCATCCTGCTGGTGGTGGCGGTGATGGCGCTGTTCCTGCGCCAGTTGTCGGCGACGCTGATTGTGTCCAGCGTGCTCGGCGTGTCGCTGGTCGCCAGCTTTGCGCTGATGTACTTGATGGGCTTCAGTCTGAACAACCTGACCCTGGTGGCGATCGTGATCGCCGTGGGCTTTGTGGTGGACGATGCCATCGTGGTGGTGGAGAACATTCACCGCCACCTTGAGGCGGGGCTCGACAAGCGCGAAGCGGCGATCAAGGGCGCCGGCGAGATTGGCTTTACCGTGGTGTCCATCAGCTTCTCGCTGGTGGCGGCGTTTATTCCGCTGCTGTTCATGGGCGGTGTGGTCGGACGGTTGTTCAAGGAATTCGCGCTGACGGCCACCTCGACCATCCTGATTTCGGTGGTGGTCTCGTTGACCCTGGCGCCGACATTGGCGGCGCTGTTCATGCGTGCCCCGACCCATCCCGCCCACGATAAACCCGGCTTCAGCGAGCGCCTGCTGGCCGGCTATGCGCGCAACCTGCGCCGCGCGCTGGCCCATCAACGCACCATGGCCGCCATTTTCGTGGTGACCCTGGCCCTGGCCGTGGTCGGCTACGTGTTTATCCCCAAGGGCTTCTTTCCGGTACAGGACACCGGCTTTGTGCTCGGGACCAGCGAAGCGGCGGCCGATGTGTCGTACCCGGACATGGTGGCCAAGCACAAGGCCCTGGCCGAGATCGTCAAGGATGACCCCGCGGTGCAGGCGTTTTCCCATTCGGTGGGTGTGACCGGCAGCAACCAGACCATCGCCAATGGCCGCTTCTGGATTGCCTTGAAAGACCGGGGTGATCGCGACGTGTCCGCCAGCCAGTTTATCGACCGCATCCGGCCCAAGCTCGCAAAAGTGCCGGGCATCGTGCTGTACCTGCGCGCCGGCCAGGACATCAACCTCAGCTCCGGCCCCAGCCGTGCCCAGTACCAGTACGTACTCAAGAGCAATGACGGCCCGACACTCAACACCTGGACCCAGCGCCTGACCGAAAAACTGCGCGCCAACCCGGCGTTTCGCGACCTGTCCAACGACCTGCAACTGGGCGGCAGCATTACCCATATCAGCATCGACCGGCAGGCCGCCGCGCGCTTTGGCCTGACCGCCACCGATGTCGACCAGGCGCTGTACGACGCTTTCGGTCAGCGCCAGATCAACGAGTTCCAGACCGAGATCAACCAGTATCAGGTAGTGCTGGAGCTGGACACCCAACAGCGCGGCAAGGCCGAAAGCCTGAACTACTTCTACCTGCGCTCGCCGTTGACCAACGAGATGGTGCCGTTGTCGGCAGTGGCCAAGGTCGACCCACCGACCGTGGGGCCTTTGTCCATCAGCCATGACGGCATGTTCCCCGCCGCCAACTTGTCGTTCAACCTGGCACCCGGTGTGGCGCTGGGTGACGCGGTGATCATGCTCAACCAGGCCAAGAATGAAATCGGCATGCCGACCACCATCATCGGCAACTTCCAGGGCGCGGCCCAGGCGTTCCAGAGTTCGCTGGCCAGCCAGCCCTGGCTGATCCTCGCGGCGCTGGTGGCGGTCTACATCATTCTGGGTGTGTTGTATGAGAGCTTCGTGCACCCGCTGACGATTATCTCCACCTTGCCCTCGGCGGGGTTGGGCGCGCTGATCATGCTGTCGCTGATGGGCCGGGACTTTTCGATCATGGCGCTGATCGGCCTGGTGTTGCTGATCGGCATCGTGAAGAAGAACGGCATCCTGATGATCGACTTTGCCCTGGAGGCCCAGCGCGTCAGGGGCATGTCGCCGGAAGATGCGATCTACGAAGCCTGCGTCACGCGGTTCCGCCCGATCATCATGACCACCCTCGCCGCCCTGCTCGGCGCGGTGCCACTGATGCTCGGCGCCGGCCCCGGCGCGGAAATGCGCCAGCCCCTGGGGATCGCGGTGGTCGGTGGCTTGCTGGTGAGCCAGGCGCTGACGCTGTTCACCACACCGGTCATATACTTGTACCTTGAGAAATTTTTCCACCGGCCCAAACCAGCTGCCGAGCTGGCGACCACACACTGAGGCCAAGGCACCGCCCTGGAGCAAAAGGCTCATGCGCGTACTGATTGTTGAAGATGAAGAAAAAACCGCCGACTACCTGCACCGTGGCCTGACGGAGCAAGGCTACGCCGTCGACGTGGCGCGCGAGGGCGTCGAGGGCCTGCACCTGGCGCTGGAGAACGATTACGCGGTGATCGTGCTCGACGTGATGCTGCCTGGCCTCGACGGCTTTGGCGTGTTGCGCGCATTACGTGCGCGCAAGCAAACGCCGGTGATCATGCTCACCGCCCGTGAGCGCGTGGAAGACCGTATCCGCGGGCTACGCGAAGGTGCCGACGATTACCTCGGCAAACCGTTTTCATTCCTTGAACTGGTGGCGCGCCTGCAAGCCCTGACCCGCCGCAGCGGCGGCCACGAGCCCGTGCAAGTGACCGTGGCCGACCTGTGGATCGACCTGATCAGCCGCAAGGCCAGCCGCAATGGCCAGCGCCTGGACTTGACCGCCAAAGAGTTCTCGCTGCTCAGCGTATTGGCGCGGCGCCAGGGCGAGATCCTCTCCAAGACATCGATCGCAGAAATGGTCTGGGACATCAATTTCGACAGCGACGCCAACGTCGTGGAAGTGGCGATCAAGCGCCTGCGCGCCAAGCTTGACGGGCCGTTCGAACACAAGCTGCTGCACACCATTCGCGGCATGGGTTATGTACTGGAGAATCGCAGTGTCGGCTAACTCCATTGCCCTGCGCCTCAGCAGCATGTTCACCTTGGTGGCGGCGCTGATATTCCTGTTGATCGGCGGCGCGCTGTATCAGCAGGTAGACCGCAGCCTGGGCTTGCTACCCGGGGCGGAGCTGGATGCGCGCTACAGCGTGTTGGAATCCTCCGTGAACCGCTTCGGCACACCGGACCATTGGGTGAAGATTCAAGCCAAGCTCAAATTATTGGGTGAGGAAGACAAGCGTATTCGCTTCTGGGTCGTCAGCAGCGATCCGAACTACGAGTATGGCAACCCCGACGCGCAGATCCGCGCCTTCGCCGAAGGCCCAACGGGTAAGCGCGATCTGCGCCTGCCGGGGCGCGACTACCCATTCAAAGTGCTGGTGAGCCAGTTCCCGGCCAAGGACCTACGCCCGCCGTTGCGTTTCATGATCGCCATCGACACCGAAAACTTCCGTGCCACCCAGCACCATCTGCTGGTGGCTTTGGTCAGTCTGGCGCTGGTCGGCGTGGTGCTGGCAGCGCTGCTGGGGTTCTGGGTTTCGCGCATTGGCCTCAAGCCGCTGAGCAAACTTTCGGATGAAGCGCAGAAGCTGGCGCCGCCGAAGCTCTCCGGGCGCCTGCAACTGTCGCCGCTGCCGCCGGAGCTGAGTCAGTTCGTCAACTCATTCAACGCCACCCTGGACCGCGTGGAACAGGCTTACTCGCGACTGGAGTCGTTCAACGCCGACGTCGCCCACGAACTGCGCTCGCCACTGACCAACCTGATCGGCCAGACCCAGGTTGCCCTGACACGCGGGCGTTCAGCCGAGCATTACTTCGAGGTGTTGCAATCCAATCTCGAAGAACTGGAGCGCCTGCGCTCGATCATCAACGACATGCTGTTCCTCGCCAGCGCCGACCAGGGCAGCAAGGCCACCAAGCTGATTGAAAGCTCATTGGCCGACGAGGTCGCCACCACCCTCGACTACCTGGACTTCATCCTCGAAGACGCCCAGGTCCGGGTGCAGGTCCACGGCGACGCCCAGGTGCAGATCGAAAAAGCCCACTTGCGCCGCGCCCTGATCAACCTGCTGAGCAATGCGGTGCAGCACACCGCGCCCGGGCAGGTGATCGACGTGAACATTGATGTGCTGGAGCATCAGGTCGCCATCGGCGTGACCAACCCTGGCGAGGTGATCGCCAGCGAACACCTGCCACGCTTGTTCGAACGCTTCTATCGGGTGGATGCGTCGCGCAGCAACAGCGGGGCGAACCACGGTTTGGGCCTGGCCATCGTCAAGGCAATTGCGCTGATGCATGGCGGCGATGTGTTCGTGCGCAGCGACGTCAGTGGCAATACCTTCGGCATTACCTTGCCGGTCTAGACAC
The DNA here is from genome assembly GCF_007828335.1 of Pseudomonas sp. SJZ103. Classification (NCBI taxonomy): domain Bacteria; kingdom Pseudomonadati; phylum Pseudomonadota; class Gammaproteobacteria; order Pseudomonadales; family Pseudomonadaceae; genus Pseudomonas; species Pseudomonas sp. SJZ103. The sequence goes on along the minus strand of NZ_VIUN01000001.1, from coordinate 356,228 downwards.
CTCTCACATGGCCTTCAGCATCACTGTTGCGATTTGGGCAACAGTCATTATCTTGTTACACTCTGTATCGCAGCGCTCGCCTGCGTTAATTTGACGCATCGATGAGCGCGACGGCAAAGGCAGCTGACCCGCTTACCCGAATTTCCCTCGACTTATTTCCAGGGCTCTACACTGGGAATCTGTCTTAAAGCCGCTGACTTCAGCGGCTTTTTTTTGCCGTAAAAAAAGGCCAGGCACACCCCCACGACATTGGCCGTTTTCGATTGACCAAAGGAGCTGTACCGGTGAAGAACTCGCTGACGTTCACCCCGTTATTCCTCGCGATTGCAGCAACGATCGTTCCCCTTGCCCACGCGGCAGACACCACTCCCGCCGACGGATTCGTCGAAGGCTCGCACCTCAACATCAACACCCGCAACTACTACATGAACCGCGACCGTCGCGACATCCACACCGATGACAGCAAGGAGTGGGGCCAAGGTTTTATTGGCACCTTCGAATCCGGCTACACCCAGGGCACCGTCGGCTTCGGTCTGGACGCCCACGCCATGCTCGGCCTCAAGCTCGACGGCGGTGGCGGCACCGACGGTTCCAGCATCCTTCCCTACGGCAGCACTGACGGCAGCGGTAAAGCGCCCGGTTCGTTCTCCACCGCAGGGGGTACCTTGAAGATGCGCGCCTTCGATACCGAGTTGAAGGCCGGTGACCTGTTCCTCAACAACCCGGTGATCGCCGGCGGCATGACGCGCATGCTGCCGCAGACCTTCCGGGGCGTAAGCCTGACCAACCACAGCCTCGACGGCTGGATGCTCGAAGGCGGCCAGGCCAGCTTCACCAAGCTCTACAACCAGAGCGGCCACCGACGCATCGGCACCAGCTATGGCGCATTGCCCAGTAACGCTGACAGCAAGCACATGAATTGGGCGGGCGTGTCGTTCAGCGGCATCCCGGGAGTGACCAGCAACCTGTACGCTTCCGAACTCAAGGACGTGTGGCACCAGTACTACTACGACCTGGACTACACCTATGCGTTGAATGACCTGGTCAGCCTCAACCCGGGCCTGCACTACTACCACACCCAGGACACCGGACAGTCGCTGCTCGGTGATATCGACAACAACACCTATAGCCTGCATTTCACCGTCGGCGTGGGTCACCACAGCGTCACCGCCGCCTACCAGCGGGTCAACGGCAACACGCCGTTCGACTACATCAGCCAGGGCGACAGCGTGTACCTGGACAACTCCCAGCAATACTCGGACTTCAACGGCCCCAACGAACGCTCGTGGAAGCTCAAGTACGCCTACGACTTTGCCGGCCTCGGCATGCCCGGCCTGACCTCGGCGGTGTCCTATATCAGCGGCAAGACCGACCTGACCAAGGTCGACCCGCAAAGCCGTGGCTACAGTGCCTGGTACAGCGCCGATGGCAAGGACGCCAAACACTGGGAACGGGATATCGATTTGAAGTATGTGGTGCAGGGCGGCAAGGCCAAGGACTTGGCGGTGCGCCTGCAATGGGCGACCAATCGTGGCAGCAATGGCTACTCGGCGGTGGATCGGGATGTGGATGAATACCGGGTGATCGTCGACTATCCGATCAACGTGTTCTGACACTCGGATCTTTCTTTTTTACCGAGTATTTAATTTTCATCGGGTACAACTAAACTGCCAGTATTGTCCCGCTGAAGTTTGCCCGATGAGTCCACCCCGCGTTCGAAACCTACCGGCACACCCAGAGCTATTACTGCTTCTGGGCAGTGGCCTTACCGTCGCCCTGATCGTGGTCATCGTCGCGGTGTTGCTGATTCGCGAACACGCCAGCACCCTGCAGGCCGCGACGCGTTCAACCACCAATATTGCCCAGTTGATCAATGCCGACGTGCTGCGTAACGTCGAACTCTACGACCTGGCCCTCAAGGGGTTGATTGCTGCCAGGCAACGTGAGGATCTGTCCCAGGTTTCTGCGAATATCCAGCACCTGGTGCAGTTTGACCTGTCCACCGCCGCGCCTTTCAAAGGTGAAGTGCTGTTGTTGGATGCCAATGGCGCGGTGATCGCCGATTCTTCCACCCTGCAGCCCACCCCGCGCAATTTTGCCAACCGCGATTACTTCCAGGTGCATACCAAGGACGCCCAGGCCGGCTTGTATATCAGCCGGCCGTTCAAGATTCATTGCGACTGCGACCAGGTCTGGCGCATGGCATTCAGCCGGCGTGTGTCGGGGCCTGACGGTGAGTTTGCTGGCGTTGCGGTCGCGACCATGCGCCTGGCGTATTTCGACCAGCTGTTCAACACCGTCACCATCGGCAACAGCAGCAGCGTCAACCTGCTTAATAAAAAAGGCTTTTTATTGGCCCAGCAGCCGCTGCTCGAAAGCGACATGATCGACAAGGACCTGAGCGATCGACCGAATTTCAAGAGGATACTGCATGAAGGCAGTGGCACCTTCCAGGCCATCTCTGCCATCAGCGGCAAGGAGCGTCTGTACACCTTCACCAATGTGGGTGAGCTACCGCTGATTGTGGTGGTGGCACTGTCCAGCCAGGATGTATTCGCCCCTTGGAAACGCGCTGCGCTGCTGACCAGTGGCGCCACCGGCATCCTGTGTATCGGTTTGTTATGGCTGACCTGGATGCTGCGCCGCGAACTGCGACGCCGCTATCGCGCGGAACGTGTGCTGTCAGAACTGGCAGCCATCGACGCGCTGACCGGCTTGGCCAACCGTCGCATCCTGGATGAACGCCTGCGCCTTGAATGGGACCGCGCGCAACGCTCGCTCGAACCACTGACCGTGCTGATGATCGACGTCGACCACTTCAAAGCCTTCAATGACCGCCATGGCCATCACGGTGGAGACGCGGCATTGCGCATTGTGGCTCAGGTGATAGGCGCCAATATCCGCCGCCCGGCTGATCTCGCGGCGCGCTATGGCGGCGAGGAATTCGCGGTGGTGCTGCCCCATACGGACGCGAAGGGTGCCTGGGTCATCGCCGAGCATATCCGCAGCAGCATCGAGCATTTGCCAAGGATGGCCGGGGATGAGCGGCCGATTACGGCGAGCATCGGCATGAGCACCTGGGACAAGCGCAGCCGTATGTCCCTGGAGGCGTTGCTGCTCAGTGCGGACCGGGCGTTGTATGAGGCCAAGCACACGGGGCGCAATCGGATTGTGGATGCCTCGGCAGCCTGAATAGCGCAAGCGGCCCTCGTGGCGAGCGGGCTTGCCCGGCAAGGGAAGTGTCCAGACAATAAAAAAGGCCACCCGAAGGCAGCCTTTAAAAACTAAAGAAAGAGAGTTGTTACTTACACCGCCGCAACGGGACGCATGTAAGAGATCGGTGCGGTGCTGGCATCTTCGAAGGTCACGACTTCCCAAGCGTCTGTCTGCTCAATCAACTTGCGCAGCAGCTGGTTGTTAAGGGCGTGGCCCGACTTGAAGCCTTTGAACTCGCCTATCAGGCTATTGCCCAGCAGGTAGAGGTCACCGATTGCATCGAGGATCTTGTGCTTCACGAATTCGTCTTCATAGCGAAGGCCGTCTTCGTTCAGTACACCATCCGCGTCGACCACAATGGCGTTTTCAACGCTGCCGCCGAGTGCGAGGTTGTGCTTGCGCAGGTACTCGATGTCACTCATGAAACCAAAAGTACGGGCGCGGCTGACTTCTTTTACGAACGAAGTGCTGGAAAAATCCACGCTTGCACTTTGGGTGCGGTCACGGAATACCGGGTGATCGAAATCGATCTCAAAGCTCACTTTAAAGCCTTCGAACGGGACGAAGGTGGCGCGCTTGTCGCCGTCTTCTACTGTCACTTCCCGCAGAATGCGTATGAACTTCTTGGCTGCGTCCTGTTCTTCCAGGCCGGCAGATTGAATCAAGAATACGAAGGGTCCAGCGCTGCCATCCATGATAGGGACTTCGGACGCGGAGAGCTCGACGTAGGCGTTATCGATGCCCAAACCGGCCATGGCCGAGAGCAAGTGCTCCACCGTGTCCACTTTGACGTCACCGTTGACCAACGTGGTCGACATCGTGGTTTCGCCAACATTTTCCGCGCGAGCAGGAATCTGCACCACAGGGTCCAGGTCGGCACGCACAAACACGATGCCGGTATCGACAGGTGCAGGCTTGAGGGTCAGGTATACCTTCTCCCCGGAGTGCAGACCTACACCTGTGGCACGAATAATATTCTTCAGGGTGCGTTGTTTAATCATGGCTTGGACCGCTTCAGCGCAAATTGCGAACTGGTATCAACAAAGGCTGGCGATAATAGCAGACCAGACCTTTGCTGAACACCAATCACCTTCATAGCCCTGATACATTCCATTAATCGGCCTGACGACGCAGGAATGCCGGGATATCCAGATAGTCCAGATCATCTTGCGGATTCGGGCTACGGGACGCCGCAGCACCGGCCTGAGCCTGGTTGCGCATCACGGTCGGACGGTCCAGGTCACGGTAGTTCACCGACGGCAGTTCCTGGCGCGAAGGCGCTGGAGCGGCAGCCGCTTGGCTGGCGTGGCTGGTATGAACGGTATTGTCGATGACCTTCACAGGCTTCTCGATTTTTGCGCCCAGGCCGGTAGCAACCACGGTCACGTGCAGTTCGTCGCGCATGTCCGGGTCGATAACGGTACCGACTTTGACCATGGCGTGCTCGGAAGCGAAGGCTTCGATGATGCTACCCACGTCGGAGTACTCACCCAGGGACAGGTCAGGACCGGCGGTGATATTCACCAGGATGCCGCGTGCGCCTTGCAGGTTCACGTCTTCCAGCAACGGGTTGCGGATGGCCGCTTCGGTGGCTTCGCGTGCACGATTCGGACCGCTGGCGCAGCCAGTGCCCATCATTGCCATGCCCATTTCGCTCATGACAGTACGTACGTCGGCAAAGTCGACGTTGATCATGCCTGGACGCTTGATGATGTCGGAGATACCGCGAACGGCACCGGCCAGTACATCGTCAGCCTTGGCGAACGCGGACAGCAGGCTTGCGTCCTTGCCCAGGATGGTCAGCAGCTTCTCGTTGGGAATGGTGATCAACGAGTCGACGCTTTCAGACAGCAGACGGATACCTTCGTCGGCGATCTGCATGCGCTTGCGGCCTTCGAACGGGAACGGACGAGTCACGACAGCGACCGTCAGAATCCCCATTTCCTTGGCCACTTCGGCAATGATCGGCGCTGCACCGGTACCGGTACCGCCGCCCATGCCAGTGGTGATGAACACCATGTTGGTGCCCTGCAGCACTTCGGCAATACGCTCGCGGTCTTCCAGGGCGGCTTGACGGCCGACTTCCGGATTGGCGCCAGCGCCGAGGCCCTTGGTCACGGCTGTGCCCAATTGCAGGATGGTCCGCGCGCCGATGCTTTTCAGCGCCTGGGCATCAGTGTTGGCGCAGATGAATTCAACGCCTTCAATGTTGCTCTTGACCATATGGTTGACAGCGTTGCCGCCGCCACCGCCGACACCGATCACTTTGATGACCGGGCTGGCGGGGATGTTGTCTACGAGTTCGAACATGTTCCCTCTCCTTTCATTTTCTCTAGTTTTTTCGCCTACTGCTTGTTTCGGTGCTGCGGTGTTGCGGTAAATCTTTAGAAATTGCCTTTTACCCAAGCCTGCAACCGCTCGAACAACGGCGCCTTGGCCTCGTCGTCGCTGCGGTAGCTGTCACGGTTGCTCGGGCCCGACAGGGAAATGCCGTCGGTCTGCTTCTGCAGCCCGTACAACAGCAAGCCCACACCGGTGGAATAAATCGGGTTGCGCACCACGTCGCCCAGGCCTTTCACGCCATGGGGAACACCCAGGCGTACCGGCATGTGGAAGATTTCCTCGGCCAGTTCGACCGCGCCTTCCATCTTCGAGGTGCCACCGGTCAGCACGATGCCGGCCGGGATCAAATCTTCGTAGCCGCTGCGACGCAGTTCAGCCTGGATCAGGGTGAACAGCTCGTCGTAGCGCGGCTCGACCACTTCGGCCAGGGCCTGGCGCGACAGCTCGCGCGGTGGACGGTCGCCCACGCTTGGCACCTTGATGGTTTCACCGGCACCAGCCAGCTTGGCCAGGGCGCAGGCGTAGCGGATCTTGATTTCTTCGGCGTACTGGGTCGGCGTACGCAGCGCCATGGCGATATCGTTGGTGACCTGGTCGCCGGCAATCGGGATCACCGCGGTGTGACGGATCGCACCTTCGGTGAAGATCGCGATGTCGGTGGTGCCGCCGCCGATGTCCACCAGGCAAACGCCCAGTTCTTTTTCGTCGTCGGTCAGTACCGAGTAGGCCGAAGCCAGTTGTTCGAGAATGATGTCGTCGATTTCCAGGCCGCAGCGGCGCACGCATTTTTCAATGTTCTGCGCGGCATTGACGGCACAGGTCACCACGTGGACCTTGGCTTCCAGACGTACGCCCGACATGCCCAGGGGCTCACGAACGCCCTCCTGGTTATCGATCACGTAGTCCTGCGGCAGGGTGTGCAGCACGCGCTGGTCAGCCGGGATCGCCACGGCCTGGGCGGCGTCGAGGACGCGCTCAAGGTCGGCTGCGCTGACTTCACGGTCGCGAATCGCCACGATGCCGTGGGAGTTCAGGCTGCGGATATGGTTGCCCGCCACGCCGACGAACGCCGAGTGAATCCGGCAACCGGCCATCAGCTGCGCTTCTTCGATGGCGCGCTGGATCGATTGCACGGTGGACTCGATGTTGACCACCACGCCCTTCTTCAGGCCACGGGACGGATGCGTGCCAATACCGACGATTTCGATCGTGCCGTCTTCCCCGACCTCGCCTACCAGCGCCACCACCTTGGAGGTGCCGATATCGAGACCGACGATCATTTTGCCGCTTTGCACGTTTGCCATGGGTCCTGCCTCTTCTTAATTCTTCGCGACAGCGGGTTGCGCTGCCGTGGGCGCAGCCGGTTCACGCCAGCCGACGGCAAGGCCGTTGGCGTAACGCAGGTCGACGCTCGCAATGTTCGTAATCTGTTCTTTCAAGGTCTTGTCATAGATGGCGATGAAGCGGCGCATCTTTTCCACCAAGCGGTCGCGTCCCAGCAACAACTGGATGCCCGGGCCGGAACTGCCTGCCCCGGTCGTCAAAAACCAGCTGCCCCGTTCACGCAATTCCAGGCGTGCAATGGAGAAGCCCATTGGCCGCAGCATCTGGCTCAGGGCCTGGTACTGCTGCATCACTTGCTGCTGCGCCCGCTGCGGCCCGAACAGCTGCGGCAGGTGCTCGTAGTTGGCCAGCTCACGCGGGGTGAACGCCTGGCCCTGGTTGTTCAACAGCGCCTCTTCGCCCCAACGGGCCACGGGCAGTTGTTCTTCCAGGCGGATCGTCACCTGGTCCGGCCATACGCGGCGGACTTCGGCGTGGGCGATCCACGGCATCTGTTCCAGCTCCCGGCGCATGCCGGCCAGGTCGATGGTGAAGAAGCTCGCGGCCAGGAACGGACCAATACGCTGCTGCACCGCTTGCTGGCTGATGTAGCTCAAGTCGCCCTGCACGCTGATCTTGGTGATTGGCCGATCGGCATAGGGCAATAGACGCTGTGCACCTTCGTAAGTGCCGAAGCCCAACACCACCAGCAACACCGGCCAGAACAGCGCCTTGAGGAAACCAAAGTTGGCTTTCGGCAGGCGCGCCGACATCGGCTCTTTAGCCACCATTCGACTGGCACCCCGTGGCACCGGCTTGCGGCTCGGTGCTTGTGGGGGCTGATGACGAAGCGATGCGCCTTTCATGTCCTTAGCCTCTTGGCTCAATGCTGGCGGCAAGAATTGCCAGCACCAACTGCTGGAAATCCAGGCCGGCTGCGCGAGCGGCCATAGGTACCAGGCTGTGGTCGGTCATACCCGGCGCAGTGTTGACTTCCAGGAACCAGAAATTCCCTTGGTCATCCTGCATCACGTCTGCCCGTGCCCAACCGGCAATACCCAACGCCTCACAGGCTTTCGCCGTGAGGTCCATCAATTCCTGTTCTTTGGTTGCGTCCAGGCCGCACGGGATCCGGTACTGAGTATCGGAAGCCACGTACTTGGCGTCGTAGTCGTAAAAGGTGTGGGGTGTGCCCAATGCGATAGGCGGCAATACCTGGCCACGCAGGGTGGCGATGGTGTACTCGGGACCCTGGATCCACTGTTCCACCAACACTTGCGAATCGTAGGTACTTGCCGCTTTCCATGCGTCGATCAATTCGGCGGCCGAGTTCACTTTAGCCATGCCGATACTGGAGCCTTCATGGGCTGGTTTGACGATCAAAGGCAGGCCCAGTTCCTTGGCTGCAGAAATACAATCGTCTTCACTGCACAGAACACTGTGACGCGGCGTTGGAATGCCCAGGCTGTGCCACACCTGCTTGGTGCGCAACTTGTCCATGGCCAGTGCCGAAGCAAGAACGCCGCTGCCGGTATAAGGAATACCGGCGCACTCCAACAGGCCCTGCATGCTGCCGTCTTCACCGCCACGGCCGTGCAGAATGATGAAGGCACGGTCGATCTTCTCGGCCTGCAGGCGGGCGAGGAAGTCATCGCCCACGTCGATACCGAACGCATTCACACCGGCGCTTTGCAGCGCTTCGAGCACGGCATTGCCGGACTTGAGCGACACTTCGCGCTCGGCGCTCTTGCCGCCGAACAGCACGGCCACGCGGCCGAAGTCGGCAGGCGTGATGGTGGAGAACAGGGAGCCGTAGTCAGTGGTCATTTCGACTTCCCCTTTTCGGCGGCAAACAGCGAGCTCGCCAATAGTTTAGGGGCAAGGCCACCGATATCACCGGCACCCTGGCACAGCAGGATGTCGCCGGCACGCAGCAGCGGCTTGACGATCGGAGCCAGGTCCACACCGCGCTCGATGTAGATGGGGTCCAACTGGCCGCGCTGGCGAATGCTGTTGCACAGCTTGCGGCTGTCGGCGCCCGGGATCGGTTCTTCACCGGCCGGATAGACTTCCATCAACAGCAGTACGTTGGCATCGGCCAATACATTGACGAAATCGTCGTACAAATCGCGGGTGCGGCTGTAGCGGTGCGGCTGGTAAATCATCACCAGGCGACGCTCCGGCCAACCACCCCGTACGGCCTTGATGACTGCGGCGACTTCGGTCGGGTGGTGGCCGTAGTCGTCCACCAGCATCACGTCACCGCCTTCCACCGGCAGTTGGCCGTAGACCTGGAAGCGCCTGCCGACACCAGCAAAGCGCGACAGGCCTTCGACGATGGCCTCATCGCTGACGCCCTCATCGGAGGCGATGCAGATGGTCGCCAGGGAATTCAACACGTTGTGGTTGCCCGGCATGTTCACCGACACATCCAGCGGCTCACGGTCGGGACGCAGCACGGTGAAGTAGGTCTGCATGCCTTCCTGGCGCACATTGATTGCGCGCACGTCAGCGTCTTCGCTGAAGCCGTAGGTCACGGTCGGACGCTTGACCTGCGGCAGGATTTCACGCACCACCGGGTCGTCCAGGCACACCACGGCCAAACCGTAGAACGGCAGGTTGTGCAGGAACTCGACGAAGGTTTTCTTCAACTTGTTGAAGTCACCGTCGTAGGTAGCCATGTGATCTTCGTCGATGTTGGTGACGACGGCGACCAGCGGTTGCAGGTGCAGGAAGCTGGCGTCGCTTTCATCGGCTTCGGCGATCAGGTAGCGGCTGGTACCGAGCTGGGCATTGGTACCGGCTGCATTCAGGCGGCCACCGATCACGAAGGTCGGGTCCAGGCCACCGGCGGCGAACACCGAAGCGATCAGGCTGGTGGTGGTGGTCTTGCCATGGGTACCGGCGACGGCGATGCCGTGGCGATAGCGCATCAGCTCGGCGAGCATCTCGGCGCGTGGCACCACGGGAATGCGGCGCTCGAGGGCGGTGGCCACTTCCGGGTTGGAGGTGTTCACGGCGCTCGACACCACCAGCACGTCAGCGTCGGCGGCGTTCTCGGCGCGGTGGCCGATAAAGATCTGCGCGCCAAAGGACTTCAGGCGCTCGGTGACCGGCGACTCTTTCAAGTCCGAGCCGGACACCTGGTAGCCCAGGTTCAGCAACACTTCGGCGATACCGCACATGCCCACGCCGCCGATACCGACGAAGTGGATGCGACGGATGCGGCGCATTTCCGGTTGTGGCATGGCTTTCTGATTCTCAACCATGGGCCACCTCCAGGCAGATATCGACCACGGTGCGGGTTGCGTCAGGTTTGGCCAGGCGGCTTGCAGTGCTCGCCATGTTGTTGAGTCGTTCCGGTTGCATCAAAACCTCAGTCAGGCGTGCGGCCAAATCGGCGGCGCCAGTCGTTCTTTGCGGCAGCAGGAAGGCAGCGCCCTCCCCGGCCAAATATTCGGCGTTGCGGGTCTGGTGATCGTCGATGGCGTGGGGCAAAGGCACCAGCAAGGACGGCAGACCGGCGGCGGCCAGTTCACTGACGGTCAGCGCACCCGCGCGACAGACCACCAGGTCGGCCCAGCCATAGGCATGGGCCATGTCTTTGATGAAGGGCTGCACATTGGCCTCCACACCCGCGTCGCGATAACGCGTGGCGGTGACTTCATCGTGGTTCTTGCCGGCCTGGTGGAAAATCTCCGGGCGCAATTCCACAGGGAGTTGCGCCACGGCTTCCGGCAGCAATTTATTCAGCGGCTCGGCGCCCAGGCTTCCGCCCAGGATCAGCAGGTGCGCCTTACGCCCTGCGAGTGCTTCGCGGGCGATGTCCATAAACAGCTCGGTGCGCACCGGGTTGCCGGTGGTACGGCGCTTATCCGACACACTGAAGGTGTTGGGAAACGCTTCACACACCCGCGCAGCCAACGGCACCAGCAAACGGTTGGCGGTACCGGCCACGGCGTTCTGCTCGTGCACGATCACCGGCACGCCAGCAAGTCTGGCGGCGACGCCACCCGGGCCAGTCACATAACCACCGAAGCCGAGCACGCACACCGGCTGCAAGTCACGGATGACCTTGCGCGCCTGCCACACCGCCTTGAGCAACACGAACGGTGCCTTGAGCAGGGACAATTTGCCCTTGCCGCGCAGGCCCGTGACGTTGATCAGATGCAACGGCAGACCGGCATTCGGTACCAACTCGTTTTCGATGCCGCGCGGTGTACCCAGCCAGTGCACGGTGTAGCCACGGTTCTGGAATTCCCGCGCGCACGCCAGGGCCGGGAACACATGGCCCCCGGTGCCGCCGGCCATGATCAGCACGTTAGCGCCCATGGGTCGGCTCCTCGGCGAAGTCGCTTTCGCTGAACTCCATCTCTTCGCTGCCCAGATGGGTTCGACTCTCCCACTCGATGCGCAGCAACAAGCCAAGACAGGCGCAGCAGATCACCAACGAACTGCCGCCGTAACTGAGGAACGGCAAGGTCAGGCCCTTGGTCGGCAGCAGGCCGACGTTCACCCCGATGTTGATCAGGAACTGGCCGATCCACAGGAACGACAAGCCGTACGCCACGTAAGCGGCGAAATACTGTTTGGCCCTTTCGGCCCACAAGCCGATGTACATGCCGCGGACACACACGAATACGAACAGCGCGACGGTGCACAGCGACCCCACCACGCCGAGTTCTTCGGCGAGTACGGAGAACACGAAGTCGGTGTGCGCTTCCGGCAGGTAGAACTGCTTCTGCACGCTGTTGCCCAGGCCGACGCCCAGCCATTCGCCGCGACCGAAGGCGATCAATGCCTGAGTCAATTGGTAGCCGGAGCCGAACTGGTCGGACCAAGGGTCGGTAAAGGTGATCAGACGCGCCATCCGGTAGGGTTGCGCCTGTACCAGGATGGTCACCGCAGCCACCGCCAGCACCACCATCAAGCTGAAGCGGAACAAGCCCACGCCACCGAGGAACAGCATCGCCGCCGCCGCGCCCATCATCACGACGGTCGCGCCGAAGTCGGGTTCCATCAGCAACAGGCCGGCCATGGGCAGCAGCACGATGAATGGCTTGAAGAAGCCCATCCAGCTTTCGCGCACTTCTTTCTGGCGACGCACCAGGTAACCGGCCAGGTAGATCACCACGAAGACCTTGGCGATTTCCGACGGCTGCACGTTGAACGCGCCGAAACCGATCCAGCGCATGGAGCCGTTCACCTCACGGCCGATGCCGGGCAGGATCACCATGATCAGCAAGCCGAACGCGCCGATCAGCATCAGCCAACCCAGGCGCTGCCAGGTGGCAATCGGGATCATCATGGTCACGATGCACGTGCCCAGGCCGATGATCAGGTACACCAGGTGACGGATCATCATGTACAGGGTGTTGCCCGACTGCACGGCGGCCACTTCGGAAGAGGCAGAGGTGATCATCACCAGGCCCAGGCCCAGCAGCGCGAGGCAACCGGCGAGCATTGGGAAATCAAGGTCGATGCCACGCCCGGTGATAATCGGCGACGGGTACGGCTTGATGATGTTTCTGAAATCAATGCTCATGCCAAGCCCTCCACGGCGCGGGCGAACAACTGGCCACGCTCTTCGTAGTTCTTGAACATGTCGAAACTGGCGCACGCCGGCGACAGCAGTACCGCATCGCCTGGTTGGGCCAGGGCTTGGCACTGGGCAATGGCGTCGTCCAGGGAGGTGGCACGCACCTGTGGCACCGCGTCGCCAAGCGCGGCGGCGATCAAATCGGAGTCGCGGCCCATCAACACCACGGCGCGGCAATGCGCAGCCGCCGGTGCCTTGAGGTCTTTGAAATCGGCACCCTTGCCGTCGCCACCGGCGATCAGCACAAGTTTGCCGTCGATATCGGCACCCAGGCCTTCGATGGCGGCCAATGCGGCCCCCACGTTGGTGGCTTTGGAGTCGTTGTAGTAACTGACACCATTAAGGTCGCGTACCCACTGGCAACGATGCTCAAGGCCGCCGAAGGTGCGCAGGCTCGACAGCATGGCGTCGAACGGCAAACCCACGGCATGCCCCAACGCCAACGCGGCCAAGGCGTTGGACTGGTTATGGGCGCCACGAATTTTCAGCTCGCGCACCGGCATCAGGTTCTGGAATTCGAAGGCCAGGTATTTCTCGCCGTTCTCTTCACGAATGCCGAAGGCCTTGAAGTCGGGTTTGCTCAGGCCGAAGGTCCAGCACGGCATGCCATCGCCCATCAGCGGACGGCTCAGCGCGTCCTGGCGATTGACAACAAATTGCTTGGCGCCGCGGAAGATCCGGTGCTTGGCCAAGTGGTACGCCGGCAGGCCGCTGTAGCGGTCCATGTGGTCTTCGCTGACGTTCAACACGGTGGCCACTTCAGCGCCCAGGTCGTGGGTGGTTTCCAGTTGGAAGCTCGACAGCTCCATCACGTACAGCTCGATGTCGTCGCTGAGCAGGTCCAACGCCGGCGTGCCGAGGTTACCGCCCACGGCCACGCGCTTGCCGGCCGCCATCGCCATCTCGCCGACCAGGGTGGTCACGGTACTTTTCGCGTTGGAACCGCTGATGGCCACGATCGGCGCCTTCGCATTACGCGCGAACAGGTCGATGTCGCCGGACAGCTTCACGCCACGCGCCGCAGCGGCTTGCAGGGCCGGAGTCGCCAGGGCCAGGCCGGGGCTCACGTAGAGCTCATCGGCGCGGCACAGAAACTCGACATCCAACTCGCCACAACGCACTTCCACGTGCGGGTAGTCACGGCGCAGCGTGACCAGCTCCGGTGGATTTTCCCGCGTATCGGCCACGGCAAACGACGTGCCCCGGTTCGCCAGGAAGCGAACCAGGGACATGCCGCTCTTGCCGAGGCCGACAACGATGCGGAAGTGGTCTGAAGCGATCAGGGACACTCGTTTCTACCTCAGTTTCAGGGTGGCAAGGCCGACCAGGACCAGAATCACGGTGATGATCCAGAAACGGACAATCACACGCGGCTCAGGCCAGCCCTTGAGTTCAAAGTGGTGGTGAATCGGCGCCATGCGGAACACGCGGCGCCCGGTCAATTTGAAGGACGCCACCTGGATGACCACCGACAGGGTTTCCATCACGAACACACCGCCCATGATGAACAGCACGATTTCCTGGCGAACGATCACCGCGATGGTGCCCAGGGCTGCGCCCAGCGCCAGTGCGCCGACGTCACCCATGAAGACTTGTGCGGGGTAGGTGTTGAACCACAGGAACCCCAGCCCGGCACCGATCAGGGCACCGCAGAACACGATCAGCTCACCCGCGCCCGGCACGTAAGGGATCAGCAGGTACTCAGCGAATTTCACGTTACCCGACAGGTAGCAGAAAATGCCCAGCGCGCCGCCTACCATCACCGTCGGCATGATCGCCAGGCCGTCGAGGCCGTCGGTCAGGTTCACCGCGTTGCTGGAGCCGACGATCACGAAGTAGGTCAGCACCACGAAGCCGATGCCCAGTGGGATGCTGGCGTCCTTGAGCATCGGGATGATCAAGGTGGTTTCCACGGCGCTTGGCGCGGTGGTGTAGAGGAAGATCGCGGCGGCCAGGCCGAACACCGACTGCCAGAAATACTTCCAGCGGCTTGGCAGCCCCTTGGAGTTTTTCTCGATCACTTTGCGGTAGTCATCGACCCAGCCGATGGCGCCGAACAGCAGGGTCACCAGCAACACCACCCACACGTAGCGGTTGTGGAGGTCAGCCCACAGCAAGGTGCTGATACCGATGGACGAGAGGATCAGCGCGCCGCCCATGGTCGGGGTGCCGGACTTGGACAGGTGCGACTGCGGGCCGTCATTACGAACCGATTGACCAATTTGCAGGTTCTGCAGGGTGCGGATCATCCACGGCCCCAAAAACAGCGACAAAGACAGCGCGGTCAGCACACCCAGGATCCCGCGCAGGGTCAGGTACTGAAAGACCGCGAAGCCTTTGTGGAACTGTTGCAGATACTCAGCCAGCAGCAGCAGCATTAATGTTTCTCCGTACTTGAGCCACACAAGGCCGCGACGACGTTTTCCATCACCGCGCTGCGCGATCCCTTGATCAAAATGGTTGTGTGTTTGTCTTGTTCTGCCACGCCCAGCGCCTGGATCAACTCGGCCTGGGTTGCGAAATGTCGCGCACCGGGGCCGAAGGCGCTTACCGCATGGGCCATGTTCGTGCCAACGGCGTAGAGGGCGTCGACTTTGCCTGCGGCATACGCGCCGACTTCGCGGTGGCCTTGTTCAGCCCAGTCGCCCAATTCGCCGATATCACCCAGTACCAGCACCTTGCGACCGTCAAAACCCTTGAGCAGGTCTACAGCGGCATTAATGGAGGATGGGTTGGCGTTGTAGGTGTCATCAATCACACGCATGCCGTTGGTTGCCAACTGCGCCACGGTACGGCCCTTGACCGGTTGCACCGCGCCCAGGCCTGTGGCGATGCCGAACAGCGACACGCCCAAGGCATGGGCGGCAGCGGCGGCGGCCAAGGCATTGGCGACGTTATGGTTGCCCAACAAATTCAGTTGTACGTGTTCGTCACCTTGCGGGGTGTGCAAGGTGAAGGACGGGCAGCCACGGGCATCGACGGTGATGTTGGAGGCATGGAAATCAGCCGCTGCGTTAAGCACGGCAAACGTCAGGACCTTGCGACCGGCGGCGCGTACACGCCAGGTCTCGAAGGCCTTGTCGTCCAGGTTCAAGACTGCGGTGCCCGATGCATCGAGGCCCTCAAGGATCTCGCCCTTGGCTTCGACGATTTTTTCCGGGCCGCCGAACTCGCCAACATGGGCAGTACCGGCGTTGTTGATAATTGCAACGTGGGGCTTGGTCAGCGCCACGGTGTAGGCGATTTCGCCGATGCGCGAAGCCCCCAGTTCGATCACCGCCGCCGTGTGTTCCGGGGCCAGTTCGAGCAGGGTCAGCGGAGCGCCGAAATCATTGTTCAGGTTGCCACGGGTCGCCAACACGGGGCCGCGCGTACGCAGGACACCGGCGAGCAGTTCCTTGACCGTGGTCTTGCCGCTGGAGCCGGTGATGGCGGCAACGGGCTTATCGAAAGCGGCGCGGTTCAGCGCCCCCAATTGGCCGAGGGCCAGGCGAGTATCGGCGACCAGCAGTTGCGGCAAGGTGGAATCGGCCAATTCGCGCTGTACCAAGGCACCTACGGCACCTTTGGCGGCGACTTCGTTCAGGTAGTCGTGACCGTCGAAACGCGGGCCGGCCAGGGCGACAAACAGTTGCCCCGGTTTGATAGCACGGCTGTCGATGCTCACGCCGCTGAAGCTGCAATCGCTCGCCAGTAAGCGTGCCGACAGGGCTTGAGTCAGTTCGCTGAACGTCATCGCCTTAAGCATGGGCGACCTCCCAGGCGGTCAAGGCGTGATCGGCCTCGACCAGATCGGAGAAGGCATGACGCTCGCCGTTGATTTCCTGGTAATCCTCGTGCCCTTTACCGGCCAACACGACCACGTCGTCAGCGCTGGCACTGGCGATCAACTGGGCAATTGCCGCGCCGCGACCGGCAACGAAGGTGACCTTGGACGCGTCTTTGAAGCCGGTTCGGATATCATCGAAAATCCGGCTCGGATCTTCGCTGCGTGGGTTGTCATCGGTGACCACTACACCATCGGCCAGACGCTCGACGATCTCGGCCATCAACGGACGCTTGCCGCGATCACGATCACCACCGCAGCCGAACAGGCAAAGCAATTTGCCCTTGGCGTGAGGGCGCAAGGCTTCGAGGACTTTTTCCAGGGCGTCCGGGGTATGGGCGTAATCGACCACCACCAACGGTTGAGTACCCCCACCCAGGCGCTGCATGCGACCTGCCGGGCCGTCCAGCTTCGGCAGTACCTTGAGGATTTCGTCGAGGGCGTAATCCAGGCCGAGCAACGCGCCGATGGCGGCGAGTACGTTGCTCAGGTTGAAACGCCCGAGCAGGGTGCTGCGCAAGTGGTGCTCGCCCTGAGGCGTCACCAGCGTGGCGCGCACGCCTTCGTCATTGAATTGGGCTTCACGGCAATACAGGTATGCCCTGGAGTCTTCCAAGCTGTAGGTGATCAGGCGCGCTTCGCTGTCTTGGGCGGCCAGTTGGCGACCAAAGGCGTCATCCAGATTGACCACCCGGCACTTGAGGTCATTCCAGGCAAACAGCTTGGCCTTGGCGGCGGCGTACGCCTCCATGGTGCCGTGATAATCCAGGTGATCGCGGGACAGGTTGGTCATCACCGCCACATCAAAGGCCAGGGCGGTGACGCGGCCCTGGTCCAGGCCGTGGGACGACACTTCCATGGCAACCGCCTTGGCACCGGCCTTCTTCAGGTCGGCCAGGGTCGCTTGCACGGCGATAGGGTTCGGCGTGGTGTGCAGGCCGCTTTGCAGCGCGCCATAAAAACCGGTGCCCAGGGTGCCGACAATGCCGCAATGCTGGCCCAGCAGGTCGAGGGCCTGGGCGACCAGTTGGGTCACGCTGGTCTTGCCATTGGTGCCCGTCACGCCCACAAGATTGAGGTGGCGGCTAGGGTCGCCATAAAAGCGCCCGGCAATATCGGACAGCTGCTTGGCCAGACCCTTGACCGGAATCAGCGGCACGTCGGTGATCGGCAGCACGGTGGCGCCTTCCACTTCATACGCCACGGCAGCCGCGCCGCGCTGCAAGGCGTCGGCGATGTGCGCACGGCCATCGTACTTGCCGCCCGGCACCGCCAGGAACAGGTCGCCAGCGCGCACGTTACGGCTGTCCAGGGTCAACTCGCGAATCAGCAGATCGCGGCCGGCGTGGGCAAAAATCTTGTTCAGGCTAAGAGACATCAGCCGCGCCCTCCATTGGCTTTTACTGCAGCGGCCGGTGGTCCGGCATTCGCTTGTTGGGTCGGCGGCAGGTTATCCGGCGTGATGTTCATCAGGCGCAGGGTGCCGGACATCACTTTGCTGAACACCGGCGCCGATACCAGGCCACCGAAGTAACCGGCTTTGCTCGGCTCATCGATCACAACGACGATGGCGTAGCGCGGGTCGCTCATCGGGCCGAAGCCGGCGAACAGCGAGCGGTAGGAGTTTTCGGCATAGCCCTTGGTGCCGACCGACGTTTTACGCGCGGTACCGGACTTGCCCGCCACGTGATACGCCGGCACCTGGGCGCGGAATACACCGCGCGGCGCTTCGATCACTTGTTGCAGCATGCCTTGCATGGTCTTGGCGACGTTTTCAGGGATCACCTGGGTTGCTTTCGGCGCCTCATCGACATGGATCAGGCTCAGCGGCACCATGCGACCGTTGTTGGCCAGCACGGAGAAGGCATGGGCCAGTTGGATCGCGGTCACCGACAGGCCGTAGCCATAGGAAAGCGTGGCGGTCTCGGCTTTTTTCCATTCGCGGTAGTTGGGCAGGTTGCCGACGCGCTCACCTGGAAAATCCAGGCCGGTGGGTTGCCCCAGGCCGATCTTCTGCGCGAGGTGGTAGATGGTTTCACCACCGATATCGAAGGCGACCTTACTCATGCCCACGTTACTGGAGTTGATCAGGATACCTGTCAAATCCAGCACCGGACCTTCAGTACGGGACACGTCACGAATGGTGTATTTACCCAGCTGCAAAGTACCCGGATACACCTCGACCTTGTCGCTGGGCTTCCAGCGACCGGTTTCCAGGGCGGCACTCATGGAGATGGCTTTCATGGTCGAACCCGGCTCGAACACGTCGATCATTGCGCGGTTACGCATCATCGCCGGTTGCAGGTTGCGACGGTTGTTCGGGTTGTAGGTCGGCTGGTTGACCATGGCGAGGATCTCGCCGGTCTTCACGTCCATGATCACAAGGCTACCGGCCTTGGCGCCGTTCTCGATGATCGCGTTACGCAGCTCGCGGTTGGCCAGATATTGCAGGCGCAGGTCAATCGACAACGCCAAGGGCTTACCGGCCTTGGCGTTCTTGGTGACCTGGACATCCTTGATCAGTCTGCCGCGCCGATCCTTGATGACTTGTCGTTTGCCGGGAACCCCGGCGAGCCATTCATCGTAGGCGAGTTCCACGCCTTCACGACCGTGATCATCGATGTCGGTAAAACCCACCATATGGGCAGTGGTTTCACCGGCCGGGTAGAAACGACGGAATTCCTCGATGCCGTAGACACCGGGGACTTTAAGGTCGAGCACTTGCTGGCCTTGCTCGGGGGTAAGGCCGCGAACGAGGTAGATAAATTCTTTATTTGCCTGGGCTTCAAGGCGCTCGGCCAAGGCTTTCGGGTCCTGGCCCAGGGCGGCAGCCAGTTGCGGCCACCTGTCCTTGGCAACCTGCAATTCCTTGGCGTTGGCCCACAGGGTGGTCACCGGCGTACTCACCGCCAACGGCTCGCCGTTACGGTCGGTGATCAGGCCGCGGTGCGCAGGGATCGGAATATGACGCAGGCTACGGGCATCGCCCTGGCCGATCAGGAAGTCACGATCGACCACTTGCAGGTCGATGATCCGCCAGGTAATCGCCCCCACCATCAATGCCAGCAAGCCGAGCATCAGGCGGAAGCGCCATGGGTAGAGTGCACCTTCAAGTTTCATCATGGCGCCACCATGCGAACTTCGGCCGCGCCCGGGATGTGCATTTTCAGCTGTTCGGTGGCCAGCACTTCGATACGGCTATGGGCCGTCCAGGTGCTTTGCTCGAGGATCAACCGGCCCCACTCCGCCTGCGCTTTGTCACGCACGCTCAATTCCCCATAGAGGGTATTGAGCAGTTGACGGTTGTAGTGGGCGCTGTAGGACACCGCAATTGCGGACACCAGCACGCCGACAAACAGCAGCAACATAAAGAAGCTGCCGCCCGGGAGGGGCTTGGCGAAAAGCTTGCTCACCGCAGCTTCTCCGCAACGCGCATGACGGCGCTACGGGAACGTGGGTTGGCCTTGAGTTCGGCTTCGGAAGCGAACTGCGCTTTGCCATGGATTTTGATTTTCGGCACAAAGGCTTCGAAACGTACCGGCAGGTTGCGCGGCAGGTTATCGGACTCGCCCTTGACCAGGCGGCGCATGAACAGCTTGACGATGCGATCTTCCAGGGAGTGGAAACTGATCACCACCAGGCGACCGCCCACTTCCAGCGCCTCAAGGGCAGCCTCAAGGCCAGCCTCCAGGTCGCCCAATTCGTTGTTGACGTGAATACGCAGGCCCTGGAACGCACGGGTCGCCGGGTTTTTGCCCTTTTCCCACGCTGGGTTGGCGACTTTAAGCACTTCGGCCAGGTCGGCGGTGCGCTCGAACGGCTGGATTTCGCGGCGCTCCACCACGGCACGGGCCATGCGGCCGGCGAAGCGTTCTTCACCGTATTCCTTGAACACGCGGGCAATTTCTTCCACCGGCGCGGTGGCAATGAACTGCGCGGCACTGACGCCACGGGTCGGGTCCATGCGCATGTCGAGGGGGCCGTCGTTCATGAAGCTGAACCCGCGCTCCGGGTCATCGAGCTGCGGCGAAGACACGCCCAGGTCGAGCAAAACCCCGGCCACCTTGCCCGCCATGCCGCGCTCGGCGACTTCGGCACCCAGCTCGGCAAAGCTGCGCTGCACAACGACAAAGCGGCCGTCTTCGGCCGCTAGCGCTTGCCCGGTGGCAATCGCTTGGGGGTCTTTGTCAAACCCGAGGAGCTTGCCGTCGGGCCCGAGCTGGCTGAGTATCAACCGGCTATGCCCGCCCCTGCCGAAGGTACCGTCCAAATAGCAGCCATCCGCGCGTACGGCGAGAGCCTCAACGGCTTCGTCAAGCAGTACGGTGATGTGGTTAAAGCCGCTATCAATAGTCACAGGATCAAATCACGCAGTTCATCAGGCATGGCGCCCGGTTGTTGAATAGCAGCCAGGTCAGCTGCAGAAACAGCATCCCAGGCATCTTCGTCCCACAATTGGAACTTGTTCAGTTGGCCGACCAGCATCGCGCGCTTATCCAGCTTGGCGTACTCGCGCAAGCGCGGGGGCACCAGGAAACGACCACTGCCATCGAGCTCGAGGTCGACGGCATTACCAATCAGCAAACGCTGCAGGCGGCGGTTTTCTTCACGCAATGAAGGCAGGGCACGCAACTTGGTCTCAATCAACTCCCACTCATCGAGGGGGTAAACACATAAACAAGGGTCAACGGCATCAATGGTGATGATCAACTGCCCGGAACTTCGCGAAATCAGCTCGTCACGATACCGGCTCGGCATGGCGAGACGGCCTTTTGCATCGAGACTGATAGCGTTAGCTCCGCGAAACACAGATGCGTTTCTCCAAATTTTAGCGTTTTACGTTCAAAAAACCCACTTTGTGCCACTTTCCGCCACTTGCGCACACTATAGGAATGCGCCCACCACACCGTCAAGGCGCGGATTCAAGGAAAAGCCTTACAGATCGGAGATTTAGGAGCGTAAAAGGAGGAGAAACCAGAGTTCGGCGGTGTTTTTGGCTCGATAAGCACAAATAGCTCAAAGAGCTACAGCTCAAAGTTAAAGTAATTTATTAAGAGTAAGATTTTTTTGGTATTACGAAGATGCATCTGCCAATGATTTGGCAGGGAGGGTTTCTTGCGTTACTACCGGTTTTCTGTCCGAGATTCGCACAGAAGGAAAAAGGTGGAGAGTCGATCTATAAGCCGGGTTCTGTCTTGAACAGTCATTCGTCTACGATGGCCATCACTGGACATCTTTAGCAACCTACCCGGTCCCAGCGCGGGCCACGCCTTGGGACCCTATTTGGTCTTGCTCCAAGTGGGGTTTACCTAGCCACGAACTGTTGCCAGTCGTGCGGTGCGCTCTTACCGCACCTTTTCACCCTTACCGGCACCGAAATGCTTAGGCGGTTATTTTCTGTGGCACTTTCCGTAGGCTCACGCCCCCCAGGCATTACCTGGCACTTCGCCCTATGGAGCCCGGACTTTCCTCCCCCCCCTAATTTTCATAGAGGGCAGCGACTGTCCAATCGACTCTCCGCCGCGCAGGTTAACGGCACGGCGGCCTCAGGACAAGTATTAAAAGTGCAGCATTGCCATCACGTTCGGACGGAATACCGGTTTAACCCCGGAACTATTCGGCTTTCTGTTTATCCAGCGCAACTTGATACAGCACATTCTTGCGTACACCGGTAATTTCCGCCGCCAACGCCGCCGCGCGCTTGAGGGGCATCTCCTTGAGCAACAGGTCGAGGACACGCATGGCCTCGCTGCCGACTGCGTCTTCCGCCTCCGGTGCTGTCCAGCCTGCCACCAGCACCACGCACTCTCCACGCTGCTGATTGCTGTCGCCTTCGACAAACGCGCGCAGTTCTTCCAGCGGCAAGCCCTTGAGGGTTTCGAACGTCTTGGTCAGTTCACGCGCCAGCAACGCAAGACGCTCGCCACCAAACACCAGCTCCATGTCCTGCAGGCATTCGAGGATACGGTGCGGGGCTTCGTAGAAGATCAGGGTGCGCGGTTCTTCCTTTACCGCCTGGAGACGGGCACGGCGCCCCACCGCCTTGGCCGGCAGGAAACCTTCGAAGATAAAGCGATCCGAGGGCAGGCCCGCCGCCGACAACGCCGCTATCAGCGCGCACGCCCCGGGAACAGGTACTACATTGATACCTGCGGCCCGCGCCTGGCGAACCAGGTGATAGCCCGGATCGGAGATCAGCGGCGTACCCGCATCGGAGATCAGTGCGACATCGTCACCGGCCAACAGGCGGACAATAAAGCGGCTGCCTTCTTCGCGCTCATTGTGTTCGTGGCAGGCCGCCAGTGGTGTGCTGATACCAAAATGCTGCATCAAGCGCTGGGAGTGCCGGGTGTCTTCGGCCGCGATCAATTTAACCTCGCGCAACACTTTCAGTGCTCGGGCACTGATGTCGTCCAGGTTGCCAATGGGCGTCGCCACGACAAAAAGCGAGCCTGCAGTGGAATTCAAAGGACCTGGAGCAGTCAAAGCGCACACCTCGATGGTTGGCAAAAGCCATATTGTAGCGCGTAGGCGCCTTGAAAATATGCCATCACGGCCGATGCCTTTTCTGCCATCAATTGCCAACAGCAACATTTGCACGACCTAAATCAAAGGTTTCACGCCAGTAACATCGCGCCTGGGCCAGTGCTTGGGTACAATTCCACGCTAATTTGATCGGTATCAGGAACACTTACATGATCGCTTGCCTGCGGCTGCTCTCCGCCCTCTGCCTCGCTGCCTTACTGGCCGCTTGCGCCAGCTCGCCCTCGTCCAGCCTTGGCGACCTTCCACGGACCCCGGACGCCAGTATCGAGCAACTGCTCGAACAGGCCACCACCGCCAAGACACCAGAAAAGGCCGCATTGCTGCGCCTGAGTGCGGCAGACATGGCCTACCGCCAGAACAACCCCGGCCGCTCGTCGCAGATTCTTGCGCAAGTGTCCCTGGATGTCCTCAAGCCAGCCGCGCAAGTCTTTGCCAGCACCCTGGCCGCCGAATTGGCCATGACGCGCAACCAGCCCAAGGCCGCGTTGACCGCCTTGAACCATCCGAGCCTGCAAAGCCTGAAGGAGCTGCCGACCGAACAGCAGATCCGCACCGGCACCGTGCACGCCCGCGCTTATGAAGCCGATGGCCAGACCCTGGCCGCTGCTCGCGAGCGCGTTGCCATGGCGTCACTGCTCAGCGGCGATGCGGCTAAAAGCAATCACGACGCCATCTGGACCTTGATTGCCGCACTGCCTGCAGAACAACTGCAAGCCAGCGGCAACCCGACCCTGGACGGCTGGATCACCCTGGCCCAGGCGGTCAAGGGCGCCGGTACGCTCGAGCAACAACAGGCCGCTATCGACACCTGGCGCGCACAGAACCCAGGCCACCCGGCCGCCGTGCAACTGCCAACCCCGCTGACCAAGCTCAAGGAGCTGGCCAGCCAGCCCTTGAACAAGATCGCCCTGCTACTGCCGCAGGAAGGCCCACTGGCCTCCGTCGGCAAGGCGCTGCGCGAAGGCTTCATGGCGGCGCACTACCAGGCTGAACAAGCCGGGCAGAAGCCACCGGCCATCGAGTTCTATGACAGTTCGCGCCTGACCTCCATCGACGACTTCTACGCCAAGGCCCAGGCCGCCGGCGTGCAACTGGTGGTCGGCCCGCTGGAGAAGCCGCTGGTCAAACAACTCAGTGCGCGCCCTCAATTGCCGATCACCACCCTCGCGCTGAACTACAGCGAAACCGACCAGAGCCCACCGCAACTGTTCCAGTTCGGCCTGGCCGCTGAAGACGAAGCCCGCGAAGTGTCGCGCCGCGCCCGTGCCGATGGCCTGCATCGCGCTGCTGCCATGGTGCCCCGTGGCGAATGGGGCGAGCGTGTCTACAAGGCCTTCCGCCAGGATTGGGAAGCCAACGGTGGCACGGTTGTCGGTGTTGAGTATGTCGACCAGCCGGTCGCCCTCGCCCAGCAAATCGCCGACCTGTTCCAACTGCGTAAAAGCGAAGGTCGCGCCAAGAGCCTGCAAAGCACAGTGGGCACAGACGTAGCGGCACAGCCGTCACGTCGCCAGGACATCGAGTTCATCTTCCTGGCCGTTACCCCGCAGCTGGCCCAGCAGATCAAGCCGACCCTGAACTTCCAGTACGCCGGTGATGTGCCGGTGTACGCCACGTCCCATGTATTCAGCGCCAGCGGCGACAAGAACCAGTACCTGGACATGACCAACGTGATGTTCTGCGAAACCCCTTGGCTGCTCAACACCACTGACCCGCTGCGCAACCAGGTTGCCGCACAATGGCCGCAAGCCAATGGCAGCCTTGGCCGCCTGTACGCGATGGGCGTCGACGCTTACCGCCTGGCACCGCGCCTGGGCCAGTTGAAGGCGCTGCCGGATACACGGGTTGACGGTCTCTCGGGCAACCTGGGCATCAGCACCAACCAGCGCGTCGATCGCCAGATGCCATGGGCGAAGTTCGTCGGTGGCGAGATCCAACGCCTGCCGGACACCCCGCGCTGATGCCGGAGCGGTCCACTGCACAAAGCGGCAAGGATGCCGAGCTTCAAGCGCTGAAACACTTGCAACAACAGGGTCTGCGCCTGCTGGCGCAGAACTGGTTGTGTAAACGCGGCGAGCTTGATCTGGTCATGCTTGACGGCGATACAGTAGTATTCGTCGAAGTCCGCTACAGAAAACACGCACAATGGGGTGGCGCGCTCGCCAGTATCGACGGGCGCAAGCGTCAGAAGCTGATACTCGCTGCGCAGTTTTTCCTGCAAAAAGAGCATCGCTGGGCCGACGCCCCCTGCCGTTTCGATGTAGTTGCCATGGAAAGCACACCGTCTGGTCAAGTTGATCTGAACTGGCTGCAAAATGCCTTCGACAGCTGATTCGCCGGACACCTTCATCACACACTTTTGCTCTTTGCTTTGCGGGCTGCACATTTCTGTGCCAAACAGCCGCGCTACTTAAGGTCACACAGATGGACATGCAATCCCGAATTCGCCAGCTTTTCCAGGCCAGCATCGACACCAAGCAACAGGCGATGGACGTACTTGCACCGCACATCGAGCAAGCCAGTCAGGTCATGGTCAATGCCTTGCTCAACGAGGGCAAAATGCTTTCGTGCGGCAACGGCGGTTCGGCCGGCGATGCCCAGCATTTTTCGTCGGAGTTGCTCAACCGCTTCGAGCGTGAGCGCCCGAGCCTGCCGGCCATCGCCTTGACCACCGATTCGTCGACGATCACCTCGATCGCCAACGACTACAGCTACAACGAAATTTTCTCCAAGCAGATCCGCGCCCTGGGCCAACCAGGCGATGTGCTGCTGGCGATTTCCACCAGCGGCAACTCGGCGAATATTATTCAAGCGATCCAGGCCGCACATGATCGCGAAATGATTGTCGTAGCATTGACCGGACGCGACGGCGGCGGCATGGCCTCGCTGCTGCTGCCCGAAGATGTGGAGATTCGCGTCCCGGCCAATGTCACCGCACGTATTCAGGAAGTCCACCTGCTGGCGATCCACTGCCTGTGCGATCTGATCGACAGCCAACTGTTTGGGAGTGAAGAATGACCGTTAACCGCCTCGGCCTTTTGGCCATTACGTTGTGCCTCGGCATCAGCGGCTGCAGCACGGCAATCACTGCAACACGTGACACCCCTATTCAGGATGACAAGGGCACCCGCACCTTCGGCAGCAAGATTGACGACTCGCTGATCGAAACCAAGGTCGAAGTCAACATTGCCAAAGCCGCCACGGACCTGGGCAACGGTGCTTCACGTATCGTCGTGACCAGCTTCAACGGCGTGGTACTGCTCGCAGGCCAAACGCCACGCGCCGACCTCAAGGCCCAGGCCGAACAAGCCGCCTCGGCCGTACAACGAGTCAAGAAGGTCCACAACGAATTGCAGGTGATGGACCCGATCACCCTATTGGCCATCAGCAACGACGCCCTGCTGACTACCAAGATCAAGGCGCAGATGCTGACCGACAACGCGATTCCCGGCTCGCGGATCAAAGTCGTTACCGATAACGGCATCGTCTACCTGATGGGCCTGCTGACCCAGGCGGAAGCCACGCGCGCAGCCAACCTGGTTCAGGGCGTGTCCGGCGTGCAGAAGATCGTGAAGGTGTTCGAATACATCGATTGATGTAAGCGGCAGCTATAAAAAAGGGCGCCATGCATTCACTGCATGGCGCCCTTTTTAGTGAGCAGCGTTTATTGGTACTGCTGGTACGGGTTGCCCTGGAACTGGTTGTTCTGCTGCGGCACTTGTTGCTGCGCGCCAGGTTGGCCGTACTGCTGGCCCGGGATCGGACCGAGGTTCACTTCTACCCGACGGTTCTGGGCACGGCCATTGACGTCGGCGTTGCTGGCAATCGGGTTATCCGGGCCGGCACCGCGTGCGCTGAGGTTCGCACCATTGACGCCTTGGGAAGTCAGGTAGTTGGCCACGCTCTGGGCACGGCGCTGGGACAGGTCCATATTCAGTTGGCGGCTGCCGGTGCTATCGGTGTAACCCACGATCTGGATGGTGTTCTGGTTGAACTGCTTGAGGGAGTTGGCCAAGTTGTTCAGCGGCTGGTAAAAGCTGCTGGAGATCGCGTCCGAGTTGGTGGCGAAGGTGATGTTACCCGGCATGATCAGCTTGATCTGGTCGCCCTGGCGCTGAACTTCAACCCCGGTATTGGCCATGCTTTCGCGCAGTTTCTTTTCCTGCTGGTCGGCGTAGTAGCCATAGCCCGCGGCGCCGGCACCCGCAACCACTGCGCCAATGAGCGCGCCCTTGCCACGGTTGTTATGGTCGATGGCAGCCCCCGCCAATGCACCGGCCAGGGCACCCAGGCCACCGTACTTGGCGGTCTTGCTCATACCGCTGGATTCATTATTCGCCTGTCCCTGGCTGCTGCCGTCATAAGGATTAGGTGAAGCGCAGCCGGACAACAAGGCTACGGCGGTAGCGACAACAAGCAGACGACGCGGAGTGAACATGAAGGGAGCTCCTACTTTTTGCATTCTGTGGTGCAAAGGACATTGGCAATGGACCCGTGCCGAGTTTGGAACGCGACAAACGGTAAAAATTCCGTGTACACGCCCCGACCTGTAACAAAACGTTCGGGACTTGCGTTGCTACAGAAACCGTAGCAGACACATGCTGAACGCGGCCTGTGTTTTTGCTACAGCGGATTGCCGTTTGAACCATCGCTTCACGCCCGCACAAACGGGTTCTCACGCATCTCGTCACCCAGGCGCGTGTCCGGGCCATGCCCGGTCACCACCGTCGCGCCTTCATCCAGCGTGTAGAGCCGTTGCTTGATCGAACGCACGATCGTCGCCTGGTCCCCGCCCCACAAATCCGTACGCCCTACCCCGCGCCGAAACAGCGTGTCCCCGGCAATCAGTAGTTGGGCATCGGCAAACCAGAAGCTCATCGAGCCTGGCGTATGCCCCGGTGTATGCAGCGCCACACCGCACCCACAGGCCAACTCTTCATCATCGGCCAGCCAGCGATCCGGCGACGGCACCGGAGTGTAGGGCACACCAAACATCTGGCACTGCATCTCCAGATTGTCCCAGAGAAACTGGTCTTCCTTGTGCAGGTGCAGGGTGGCACCGGTCTTCTCCTTCAATTGCCCCGAGGCCAGGAAGTGATCGAGATGGGCATGGGTGTGAATGATGCTCACCACTTTCAGGCCCAGTGCATCGAGACGTGCCAGGATCAATTCATGATTGCCACCCGGGTCGACCACGATGGCCTTTTTGGTGATGGGGTCGCCAATGATCGTGCAGTTGCACTGCAACGGGCCGACCGGGAAGGTTTCGCGGATCAGCGCGGCTTTTTCAATATTCATCGGTGCTCCTGCGGGCTCTATGGCATATTCCGCACAGTATGGTTGACGAGGTGCCAGACCTGAAGAGCAGCGACTGCTAAGCTTGCCCACACCATCGAAAAACAACCCAGCCCCCCGCCACTGTGCCGCGTTGGAGCGATCTCCATGGCGAATCAACTGATCATCTGCGAGCACTGCGACTGTGTTTACGAAAAAGTCACGCTCGCCAGACATCAAAAAGCCCACTGCATACGGTGCGCTGGCGTACTCCAGCGCTACAACGGCCTGTCGGTGCAACAGCGCCTCGCCCTGACCCTGACGGCTGCGGTGCTGTGGACTTTCGCCAATTTCTATCCCGTGATGAGTATCAGCCTGCAAGGCCTGAAAAGCAGCGCCACGTTATGGGATTCGGTAGTAGCGCTGAGCCTGGGGCCGATCACCTTTATCGCGCTGGTGGCGGCCATTTCCATCATCATCGCGCCCGTGTTCCAGTTGCTGCTATTGACGTGGGTCTTGAGTTTCGCCCTCGCGGGCAAGCGCTCACCGGCGTTCCGGCTGTGCATGCGTTGGCTGGAGGCGCTCCGGCCCTGGAGCATGCTGGAGGTGTGCCTGCTCGGGGCAATGGTGGCGGTGTTCAAGCTGGCCGGCATGCTTGATGTGATACCCGGCACCGGCCTGTTTGCCCTGGCCGTGCTCAGCCTGTTGCTGATCCGCATTGCCGGACGTGATGTGCGCGACCTATGGGACACCGTATGAACACACCACCGACGGCCAGTGAGCTCGATCTGTGCCTCTGTCACAGCTGCGGATTGTCCTGCGACATGCGCGCCGGGCCGACCGAATGCGAACGCTGCGGTGCGCCCTTGCACCGGCGCAAGGTCAGTTCCCTGACACGCACCTGGGCCTACATGCTCACCGCGCTGGCGTTCTATGTGCCGGCCAACCTCCTGCCGGTGATGAACACCACCATGCTCGGCTCAGGGGCGGACAGCACCATCATGAGCGGGGTCCTGGAGTTCTGGCAGCATGGCGCGTGGGACATTGCGCTGATTATTTTCATCGCCAGCATCGCAGTGCCCGGCATCAAGTTTGTGTCCCTGACCCTGCTGCTGGTCACCGTGCAGCGCAATAGCCTTTGGGCACGCAAGGAACGTTCGAAGCTGTTCCGCTTCGTCGAACTGATTGGTTACTGGTCCATGCTGGATGTCATCGTGGTTGCGCTGGTGGCCGCACTGGTGAAGTTCCAGGCCCTGGGCACCATCGAGCCGCGCCTGGGCATCCTGTTTTTCGGCCTGGTGGTGGTGTTTACCATGCTGGCCGCCATGAGCTTCGATCCGAGGCTGATCTGGGAAAACCCGCACAACAAGGAGACCTCGGATGACGTCACATCCCACTGACACCCCCCAAGCCCTAGGGTCACCTGCGATCAAGACACGGCGCTTCAGCGTTTCGCTGGTGTGGATCGTGCCGATCGTCGCGGTGCTGGTGGGGATTTCGCTGGTGGTACACAGCGTCCTCCAGCAGGGCCCGACCATCACCCTCAATTTCAAGACCGGCAGCGGTTTGACCGCGAATAAAACCGAGGTCAAGTACCGCAACGTGGTGATCGGCCAGGTCACCGACGTCGCCTTGAGTGACGACCAGAAAAGCGTCAACGCCACCGTTCAACTGGCCAAGCAGGCCGAAAGCTTCACCCGCGCCGACTCGCAGTTCTGGGTGGTGCGCCCGCGTATCGGCGCCGGCGGTGTATCCGGCATCGACACCCTGCTCTCCGGCGACTACATCGGTGCCGACATCGGCCAATCGGAGACACGTGCCAAGCAGTTCAAAGGCCTGGAAAACCCGCCGCCCATCACCTACGGCGAACCGGGCAAGCGTTTCACGCTGCACACGCAGACCCTTGGTTCGCTGGATATCGGCTCACCGGTGTACTACCGCAAAATCGAGGTCGGCCAGGTGGTGGCCTACGAGCTGGATGCCGAAGGCAAGGGTGTCAATGTCGAGGTGTTCGTGCATGCGCCCAATGATGCCTATGTCACCGAAAACACGCGTTTCTGGAATGCCAGCGGGGTTGACCTGAGCGTGGGCGCCAATGGCTTTGCGCTGAAGACCGAATCGCTCTCGTCCATGCTGGTCGGTGGCATCGCCTTTCGGGCGCCGCCGTACAGCCCGAACGACAAACCGGCCGACGAAGCACGTACCTTTGAGCTCTTCGACGATCAAGACAGCGCCCTCGCCCCACCCAGCGGCGAGGGCCAATACATGGTCCTGCGATTCGACCAGGCATTGCGCGGGCTCAAGGTCGGTGCGCCAGTGGAATTCCTCGGTGTCGAGTTTGGCAAAGTGGTGTCGATCAACCTGGACTTCGATGCT
This sequence comes from Pseudomonas sp. SJZ103, assembly GCF_007828335.1. Lineage (NCBI taxonomy): Bacteria > Pseudomonadati > Pseudomonadota > Gammaproteobacteria > Pseudomonadales > Pseudomonadaceae > Pseudomonas > Pseudomonas sp. SJZ103. The sequence continues at coordinate 325,725 of NZ_VIUN01000001.1, read as the reverse complement.
AATAAACGCAGCTTCCCACTCAACGTCGGCATCGTGATCTATCCACAGTTGCTCGGGCAGGCCCACACCAAGCTGCTCAAGGTCATGAACCATAATCCCAACGACGAGGCCGCCGGCGTACGTCTGATCGGTTCGTTCATCGAAAATGGCCTGCGCGCCCAGGCGCGCAGCGGAAATCTGCTGACCGGCCAGTTATACATCGCGCTGGACTTTTACCCGAAAGCCGAGAAGGTCAAATTTGACCCCAGCCTGCGCCCAGTCGCCATTCCAACCATTCCCGGCAACCTGGAGCAGTTGCAGGAAAAACTCGAGAGCATCGTCAACAAGATCAACCAACTGCCGATCGAACGCATTGCCGGCAACCTCGACAGCAACCTGGTCGAGCTGCGCAAAGGCCTGACCCAATTCAACGCCAAAACCCTGCCCGGCGTTCAGAACACCCTGGCTGACGTGAGCAAGACGCTGCAATCGGCCAGCTCGACCCTGGCCGAGGATTCACCGCAGCGCGAGCAGCTGACCCAGACCCTGGATGAACTGGGCCGTATGTCGCGCTCGCTGCGCGAACTGTCGGACTACCTGGGCCGTCACCCGGAATCGCTGATACGCGGTCGCCCCGACAACGCCGCGCCCCTGGACCTGCAAGGACCTCCGCGCAAATGACCCCTGGAGCAAGCGCCATGACGTTTCCGTTGAAAATCACCTTGATCGGCATGTTCATGTTGCTGGCGGCGTGCAGCAGTACTCCGATTACCTTTCATACGCTGACCCCGGCGCACTGGAATACGGCCACTGGAGCCGACGCAGGCACCCTCCGGATTGAAAGCATCACCGTTCCACCCCAGGTCGACCGACCGCAGATTGTGATCCGCCAGGGCGACAGTGGCGTGGCGATCCTGGAAACCCAGTGGTGGGCCGCGAGCCTCGCGGATGAGTTGAGGAGTGCGCTGGTGGACCAACTGGCCAACAGCAAACCTCGGCAATCGATGTTGCTGCGTCTTGAAGTACAGCGCTTTGACTCCGTACCCGGCCAGTACGCGCTGCTCGACGTCAAATGGCGCCTACGCCCGGCCGGCGGCACCGAGCGCCCGCCGCTGACCTGCCGGACCACATTGCAGTCGCCCGCCGGGCCGAGCATCGATGACGTGGTGCTCGCCCATCAAAACAATATCAAGCGCTTTGCCGCTCAGGTCAGGCAGGCGGTCGACAGGTCAGCCGGCCAGTGCCCGACGGCACCGTAAACCGCCCAGCACTTACGCCAGCAAGCCCATCGCCTTGGCTCGCGCCACGGCCTGGGTGCGCCGCTCCACCCCAAGTTTGCTGTTGATGTGGCTGGCGTGGGTCTTGACGGTGTGCAGGGAGATAAACAGCTGGTTGCTGATCTCCTGGTTAGAGCAGCCTTGGGCGATCAGTTGCAAGACCGCCAGCTCGCGCGTGCTCAGGGTTTCGTGGCTGGTCGTGACCTCGGGCGTCACAACCGCCGGGAGAAGTGCGAGCAGCCTCTGGTGCAGCGGACCTTGCGGGTCTTTGCCCAATTGCTCGCGCATCCAGTCCGGATACCCGTCCAACAAGCGTTGGAACGGCTGTAACGCGCCCCCGGCGCCCGCCTCAAACGCCTGGGCCAGCACCGGCCGCGCCCTGGCTTCCTGACCGCACTCGAGCAGCAACTGGGCCTGCTGGGTCAGCGCCATCAGAGCAATCATCTGGCGCCCGCTGTTGCGGGCCTGTTGCGCCAATTCTTCAAGCCGCTCCAGCGCCGCCTGGGGCTGATGGCGCACGGCATCGAGGGCGGCTTGTTGCAGCCCGATATGTTGCGGCAGGTGCGGGTGGAATTCCGGTGCAGCGGCGGCTTTTTCGCCGTTGTAGGTCTGGCCCAGCCGCGTCAGCCAGGCATCCGCCAGGTCGGTGCGGCCTTGGGCCAGCCACAGTTCGCATTTGATCAGGGTAATCATCGCCAGGTAGTAGATCGGCGGCACATCCCAGATATGCATCAAACGCTCGGCTTCGGCGAGTTCGGCGAAGGCTCTGGGAAAGTCATGGCGCCGCCCTTCGAAGCTGGCGATCACGCAATGGCCGATCAGCACGCTGATATCGCGACAGGCCCGCGCCTCGGCCACGCCCGCGCGCAGGTGGGCGATGCCGGCTTCGGACTGGTTACGCACCAACAGCAAGTAGCCTTCGTAGAGCGACAGCCGCGCACGCACCGCATACAGTCGCTGCGGTGCCAGGCCGTGCAGGCGCTGCTGACCCTGGCGCACCTCATCGAGGGCGCGCAGGATTTCGCCACGGGCCTGTAACACCCGTGCACGGTCGTAATGGGCCAGGGCTTCGAACAATGGGTTGCCGACGCGCTGCGCCAGTTCCAGGGATTCACGGTTCAGGCCACGGGCGCGCCACAAATCGCCATCGGCGATGGCCAGGTTGGACAGGGTCGACAGGCACACCAGGCGCTGGCCGTAACGCCGTTGCGGCAGGCTTTCCAACGCCTCGCTGCAATAGCGCTGAGTCAACTCACGCTCACCTCGGCCGCGGGCGATAATCCCGCTCAGCGCCAGCCACTGGGCCAGCATCGAGCGCTGTGCAGTGGCCGAGGGCGCCGGCAGGAAGCGACTGAGGTACGCGGATAACTCCTCCGCCGCATCCAACTGGCAGGCCAACCCCAATGCCCAGCTGTACAGCACAATCAGACGCGGCGTGCTGATCAGCAGGCTGTCGGGCAAGTCCATTTTCCAGCGCAGCAACATGCCGACATTCTGCTCGGCCAGCAGTTGTTCTTCGGACAGGTTCTGTACCAGGTTGGCCGCCACGTCGAGGTGCCCGGCGCGCAATGCTTGCTCCACCGCCTCGTCGATCAAGCCCTGGGCGTTGAACCAACGGCACGCGCGCAGGTGCAGGCTGGCGGCCGGCAATACATTGCTGCTCGCGCGGCGGGTGCGCAGCAGGTCGGAGAACAAATGGTGATAACGGTACCAATGCCCCTGTTCGTCCAAGGGCACCAGGAACACCTGGTGGGCTTGCAGGTAACGCAGGATCTCGGCGCTGTCATGAGCTTCGCGCACGGCATCGCACAACTCGCTGCAAAAACGGTCCTGGGGCGCGGTGTCGAACAGGAACGCTTGCACTTCGGGTGGCAGGCAGTCGATCACTTCTTCCAGCAGGTAATCGCGGATCAGCCCTTCCCCACCGTGCAGGCTTTGCGGCAGGGCGTCCTCGTTGCCGGCTTCGGAGGCCGCCAGCAACCAAAAGCGCAGGCCGGCCACCCAGCCTTCGCTGCGGCGGATGAGGTTGTCGAGGGCTTCACCACTCAAGGAGTTGCTGTGGCGATCCAGCAAGGCCTGGGATTCGGCATGGGTCAGGCGCAGGTCTTGCTCGTGCAACTCCAGCAAATGCCGTGACAACCGCAAGCGCGCCAGATGCCAGTCCGGGCGCTGGCGGCTGGTGACCAGCAGCACCAGGCCATCGGGCAAATGGTTGAGGAAAAACTGCAGGCAACGGTCCAGCACCGGTCCCTGGGCCAGATGGTAGTCATCCAGCACCAGCAATAAAGGCGCACGGGTCGACAGGTGCACGGTCAGCTCATCGAGCAGACCATCGAGCCATTCTTCAAATGCAAAGGGTTGGTGCCGCTGGCGCATTTTCAGCAGGCCCAGGGATTGGGTGCCGAGTGACGGGAAGTAGTGCTGCAACCCTTCGAGCAGACGCTCAAGAAAACGCCCGGGCTCGTTGTCCCGGGGGCTCAGGCCCAGCCACAGGCTTTGCCAGTGAGCCGGCAGGCCCTGGCAGAACTCCACCGCCAACGAACTCTTGCCGAACCCAGCCGGTGCGCTGACCAGCAGCAACCGCCCTTCCAGGCCGGCGCTCAGCCGTTCACACAGCCGCGGGCGCAGCACGTAGCCGTCGGGTAGAGGAGGCCTGTAGAAGCGGCCTTCCAGGGTCGGGATTACCGCACTGGCGGGCCCTTGGATTCGGGACAGATCAGTCATCGCCGGGCTCTTGTAGAAGGCTGTTGTCGGCATTGCAGATGACCGCAGACTAGCGGTAAAAGCGGCGAGTTTGTAGATCTTTGCAACATTTGCCTGAAAAAGAACTGAGACAAGAAATATCGCCACAAACAAAAAGTGGGAGGGGGCTTGCTCCCGATAGAGGCGGATCAGTCAATGCATGCGCTGACTGTCACATCGCTATCGGGGGCAAGCCCCCTCCCATATTGAGGCGCTAGTGGAATTTAGCGAACACCTTCCTGGCGCAGGGCCGCTGGGGTGAAGTCGCTGGTGGTGGCGGTGAAGCCGAAGTCATAGGCCTGTTTCTCTTCGTTCTTCATGCCCAGTGCCAGGTAACGGCCGGACTGCAGGTCGTAGAGGGTTTCGAGGGCGTACCACGGTACTTGCTTGTCGTAGTAGTTCTCGGCATGGGCCTCGGCAACGCGCCACAGTTGGCCACGGCCGTCGTAGTGGTCGATCACTGCGGCTTGCCAGGTGTCTTCGTCGATGTAAAAGTCACGCTTGGCATAGATATGGCGCTGGCCTTCCTTCAAGGTGGCGACCACGTGCCAGACACGGCGCAGCTCGTAGCGTGTCAGGTCCTGGTTGATGTGGCCGGCCTTGATGATGTCGGCGTACTTGAGCTTCGGATCGTCGATCTTGTAGCTGTTGGAGGCGATGTAGATTTCCTTCTTGCCTTCCAGTTTCCAGTCGTAGCGGTCCGGCGCACCGTTGTACATGTCGAGGTTGTCGGAGGTCCGCAGGCCATCGGCGGCGGTACCCGGCCCGTCATAGGACACTTGCGGTGCCCGGCGCACACGGCGCTGGCCGGCGTTGTAGACCCACGCCGAACGCGGCTCCTTCACCTGGTCCAGGGTTTCGTGCACCAGCAGCACACCACCGGCCAGACGTGCCGGAGCGGTCACTTGCTGCTTGAAGTAGAACAGGATGTTGCCTGGGTTTTTCGGGTCGAAGTCCTTCATCTTGTCGCGGAACACGAACTGGTCGCGGAAGTACACCAGGCTGTAGGAACCGTTGGTTTGCGGCGTGGCCTGGGTCACCAGACGAGTCACGCTGCCACCGCGATAACGGGTGATGTGGTTCCAGATCACTTCCACACCGCTTTTCGGGATAGGGAACGGTATGGCGGTTTCGAAGTTCTCCAGGCCGTTGCCGCCAGACACCAGGTTGGTGGTGGTGGCGTTCTTCTTGATGGATGCGAACACATCGGCCGGCACGGTAGCGCCGCGATGAGTTGGGTAGACCGGCATCTTGAAGGTTTCCGGGTAACGCTTGAACATCGCGTACTGCCCCGGTGCCAGCTTGTCTTTGTACTGCTCGACGTTCTGCGCGGTGATGGTGAACTGCGGCTGCTCACTGGCGTAAGGGTTGGCGAGGAAACCTTTGGCATCCACGGCGCCGGCGTTGGTCGGCATCGGCGACCATTTCGGGATGGTGCCGGCGGCGTTACCGGCCATTTCCGCACCCATCGGTGTCAGGGTCGTGCCCAGCTTGGCGGCTTCATCCGCCGACACTGCCGCCATGACATTGCTCGCCAGGATCGACAGTCCAAGCACACCCACGTGCAACAGACTTTTGGTTATTTTCATGTTCTGGTCTTCCTGAAAATACAGTGTGCTTAGAAGTTCGCGCCGAAGCTCAGGGCGACGAAGTCGCGGTCACTCGAGGTATTGAAGTCGCCCCCAAAGAAGTTGGTATAGGCAAGGCTCGCTGTGTAGGTGTTCTGATACTCAGCATCCAACCCCAGGCTCACCGCTTTGCGACCCTCTTCAAAGTTGCCACCAGGACCTGGCGAATAACCGCTCACGTCATGGGACCACGCCACGTTGGGTTTGAGATTCACACCGGCAAAGACATCCGGGTATTCCCAGATTGCGCGGCCACGGTAGCCCCAGGAAGTGGAGGTGGTGAAGCCATCATTGTTGCAGTTAGCCGTACGGTTGCTGGCATCGGCACCAGGACCGGCACCGGTGATCGTGCCGGAGTTAAGCGTTGCACAGAGAGCACCTTGTCCAGGGCCGTACACAGGGTCACGCCCGTAACGCGCTTTGTCGCGGCTTTCCAAGCCCCCCACATGCGTCACGCCCACTTCGCCGACCAGCGTAAGACGACTGGCACCCATGACCTGATCGAAAAAGTGCGTGAAGGTTGTCTGGAACTGAGTGATTTCCTTACGGCGATAGCCGTTCAGGTCCGTGTCGGCAGCACCCTTGAGCGGAGAAGCAGCGCCCAGACCAATCAGCGGCGTGACGCCCGCGTAGAGGATGTCAGTGGTATTGAGTTGCACCGGAGCGTTTGGTCGGTAGCTGAGTTCTCCGCTCCATGCCGTGCCGGTAGGTAACGTCGTGGAGAAGCTCAAGCCATAAAGGCGGATATCCTCTGGGTACTCGACAAAGTAGCTGGAGTTACCCGCGACAATGAGCGGACGCAGGCCCACCGCCGGCGTAGGTGTCAGAGAGTTGGCCGCTGCATAAGTCGCAGCCGACGCCCCCCGCGCACTGAAAATCGGAGCCCGGCTGTGATAGTTCATGAAGTAGGCGCCGAACTCGGTGTCCAGCGGTTCGTAGTTATAGTGAAACGCCACGCCGAATTGACCACTGTCGCGCGCATCACGATCAGGCCCACGCTTGACCAGCACGCCCTCTTCGTTAACGTTGACCCCAAAGTTGTTCAGCAGCGGTAACGCGCCAGGCTGAGTCGCGAGGAACGAACGTTTGCTGAGCAGTCGGAGGTTGTCCGTACAGCCATCGGAAATAACATCAGGCTGAGAGAAGAACGTCCCGCAGTTATCCGTAACGGTCTGGTCCCATTCCAACTGATAAAACGCTTCTGCCGACAAGTTATCGGTCAGGGTTTGCGACACATAGAACATGTTGACCGGAATCAAGCCTTCCTTGATTTCGGCACCCGGACGACGGAATGCGGACACGTCGATCGGGTTGACGGAGTTGATGCCGCCGCCGATGAAGGTGCTTTCACCCCAGCTCACTACCTGCTTGCCGAACCGCACGTTGCCGGGCTGATCGGCAATGGAATAGTTGTGGTAGATAAACGCATCAAGAATCTGCCCACCAGAAGACTTGGCGCCCTCTTTGCGGTTGTTATCGCTGATGTCCTTGAACTCACGGCTTTCATCCTTGAGTTCGAAGTCATACCAGTACTTGCCGCGCACAAACACACCGGTATCGCCGTACTTCAGTTCCAGATCGTGGATACCCTTGAATATCTTCGAAAACGTTTCCCCACGCTTGAAGTTCAAGTGGCCGTCATCGGAGGTCTGGGACAATCCCTTGCCACCATTGTTGACGCCAATGAGGTCACGGTTGGGCTTGGCTGTCGACCAGCTCGCCCCCACAGACAGCGACGAGTCAAAACTCCCTTCGATTTCACCGATATTGAAACTGACGCCGAATGCGGGCCCGGCGAGCGTAGAGGCGAGACTGACGGCCAGGGGCAGTCTTGCCCGGCGCCAGAACTGGTTTACTGAGGTCATCGACGCTACTCCATGTGCATTATTGTTATGGCAGTGAGTTCTTTCTGTGATGCTTGTAACGGCCGGAATACAACGATTCCAATGCCGCCTGGCAACTGAACCTCCATGGCCCGAAGCGACGCATCCTTGAAAAACTCTGGGTGGGACTATAGCCAGCAGGGGGTACCGCTTGATCCCTCTAAAGTGTGATTTGCATCACCAACCCGTCTGCCACAGTCCTTTCGCCATGTCGGCGAAGGCCGACGCGGCAAGGATGGCTGAAAATTGGCAAATCACAAGTGAAGGCGCGAGATAGAGCATCGCCGTGCCACGAGGGCACGGCAAATCAGCTCAGAGGGTGGACAGGAAGGTGCTGTTGTTGGCCTGCCATTCAATGATGTCAACGCGGATACGTTTTTTGTCGAGCTTGCCGACACTGGTCTTGGGAATTTCCGTAACAACGGCAATCTGGCTCGGAATCGCCCACTTGCTCAAATGGCCCAATTCGACAAAAGGCTTGAGATGTTCCTTGAGCTCGCGAGCCCCAATCTCATGGCCATCACGCACCACCAACAACGCAAACGGGCGCTCGCCCCACTGCGGGTCGGCGATGCCCACCACCGCTACTTCGCGTACCGCCGGGTGACGGCTTACCAAGTCTTCGAGGGCCAGGGAGGAGATCCACTCGCCGCCGGTCTTGATCACATCCTTGATGCGGTCGCGAATATCGATCACGCCAAATGCATCGAGGGTGGCCACGTCGCCCGTGTGCATCCAGCCGCCCGCCCACAGCTCAGCGCCCTTCTGCGGCTCGTTGTAATAACCCTCGGTCAGCCACGGCGCGCGCAGGACCAACTCGCCCTGGGACTCGCCGTCGGCGGGCAGAAAGTTACCCTCAGCGTCCATGATCGCCGCCTCCACCAATGGCCCAGGCACACCGGCCTTGATGCGGTAGGTGATGCGCTCGTCCTCGGTGCCGGCCATCAGTTCTTCGTTGAGGTGGGCGCAGGACACCAGCGGACCGGTCTCGGACATGCCGTACGCGGCGGTCAGTTGAATCCCACGAGCCTTTGCCGCCTCATACAGCGTACGGTTGAGGGCGCTGCCACCGATGACGATTTTCCAACCGCCAAAATCCACGCCTTGGGCGGCCTTGGCGTTGAGCACCATTTGCAGGATGGTCGGCACGCAGTGGGAGAAGGTGACCTTCTCCTTGCGCCACAGCTCCACCAGGTATTCCGGGTCGTAGCGGCCGGGGTAGACCTGTTTCAGGCCGAGCATGGTCGCCACATACGGCAGGCCCCAGGCATGCACGTGGAACATCGGCGTGATCGGCATGTACACGTCGTTGGTGCCCAGCAGGCGCACGCTGTCGACGCTGCCCATGATGGTCGCCACGCCGATGGTGTGCAGCACCAGCTGGCGATGGGTGAAGTACACGCCCTTGGGGTTACCGGTGGTGCCGGTGGTGTAGAAGGTGGTGGCGACGGAGTGTTCGTCGAAGTCCTGGAAGTCGTACTTCGGGCTGGCGGCAGCCAACAGGGTTTCATACTCACCCACCAGGTTGGGCAGCTCGGCGGTCTTGGCTTCGCCGTCAGTGAGCAGCAGGGTCTTGTCGACGGTGGTGAGCTGCCCGGCAATGGCCTGGTAGAGCCCCACGAACTCGCTGTTGACCAGTACGAAGCGGTCCTCGGCGTGGTTCATGGTGTAGAGAATCTGTTCCGGCGACAGGCGCACGTTGATGGTGTGGATTACCGCGCCGATCATCGGGATGGCGAACATGCATTCCAGGTAACGATGACTGTCCCAATCCATCACCGCCACCGTGTCACCGGCCTTGACCCCGGCTTCGGTGAGCACGTTAGCCAAGCGCGCGACCCGCTCGATCAAGGTCGGGTAGGTGTAGCGCAGCTTGTCGCGGTAGACGATTTCCCGGGTCTTCTCGTAACGGGTACCGGACATCAACAGGCGCTTGATCAACAGCGGGTATTGATACGCACCTTCGGCGGGCGGAATAACACGGGTCTGCAACATACGAATCCCTTTTATGACTGCACGGTCTTGGCTTGAAGACCTGCACTGTAGAGAGGTTATGTTTCAGCTAAATCAGCCAAAGGAATGATTTGCAGACCGCCGCAAATGCTAGCTTTGCGCCAGCATCCGCCCTATTTCACGCTGGTAAACGCCAACTTCACCCCAATCGCAATCAACACCGCTCCCATGGTCCGATCAAACCAATGCCCCATCCGCGCAAAACCCGCGCGCACGCGTTGCTGGCTGAACAGCATGGCCACCAGGCAGAACCACAACGCCGTCGCCACCGCCAGGTACACGCCGTAACCGGCCTGGATCGCCAGCGGCGTGTGCGGGTTGATCACCACGGTGAACAGCGACAGGAAGAACAACGTCGCCTTGGGGTTCAGGCCGTTGGTGACGAAGCCTGCGGTAAACGCGCCACGCGGGGTACGCTCGCCCGCTTCGCGGTGCAACTCGCCCTCGGCGGCAGGCTTGGCTGGTTTGGCGCGCAGGGCCTTGAAGCCGATGTACAGCAGGTAGGCGGCGGCCGCCCATTTCAGTGCGTTGAACAACACGATGGACTGGGACACGATCAGGCCGATGCCGAGCAACGAATAGCCCACGTGCAGGAAAATCGCCGAGCCCACGCCCAACGCAGTCCAGGTTCCGGCGCGGCGGCCGTGGGTCACACTCTCGCGCACTACCACCGCGAAATCCGGGCCGGGGCTGGCCACCGCCAGCAAGTGAATCAGGGCTACGGTCAAAAACTCGGCGGCGTACATACTCACTCCATTAAGTAACGGATTATTTCATCTGATAGGCTCGGCAGATTACGCCTTCGAACCCTGTCGCAAAAGGTACAGTTGATGACGAACAATCGCCGCGCCGTCTTCCTTGATCACCCCTCCCTGGATCTGGGCGACCTCGACCTCAGCGAGTTGCGGGACAGTTTCAGCGACTTGCAGCTGTTGACGGGCACCACGCCGCAGAATGTGGTCGAGCGCCTGCAAGGCGCGCAGGTGGCGATCAGTAACAAAATCCCACTCAATCGCGAAACCCTGGCGGCCTGCCCGGAACTCAAGTTGATCTTGGTTTCGGCCACCGGCACCAACAACATTGACCTGGAAGCCGCCCGCGCCCATGGCATCACCGTGAGCAACTGCCAGGGCTACGGCACACCGTCGGTGGCGCAGCACACGATCATGCTGTTGCTCAACCTGGCGACGCGGCTGAAGGACTATCAGCGGGATGTGACTGCCGGCAAATGGCAGGAGGCCAAGCAGTTCTGCCTGCTGGACCACCCGATTGTCGAGCTGGAAGGCAAGACCCTCGGCCTGCTGGGCCATGGCGAGTTGGGCAGTGCCGTGGCGCGCCTGGCCGAAGCCTTCGGGATGCGCGTGCTACTCGGCGCGATTCCCGGGCGCCCTGCCCGTGCCGACCGCGTGCCGCTGGATGAATTGCTGGCGCAGGTGGACGCACTCACCTTGCACTGCCCGCTCAATGAACACACCCGTGACCTCATCAGCGCCCGTGAATTGGCGCTGCTCAAGCCCGGCGCGTTTATCGTCAACACCGCCCGTGGTGGTTTGATCAACGAACAAGCCCTGGTCGATGCCTTGCGCAGCGGCCACTTGGGCGGCGCAGCGACCGATGTGCTGAGTGTTGAGCCTCCGGTCAATGGCAACCCGTTGCTGGCCGGCGATATTCCTCGATTGATCGTCACGCCCCACAATGCCTGGGGCAGCCGTGAAGCGCGCCAGCGTATCGTCGGCCAACTGGCAGAAAACGCCCGGGGCTTTTTCAGCGGCGCCCCGCTGCGCGTCGTCAGTTGATAAACTGCGCCCCTTTTCAAGGAGCAGACCATGGATCCGCGCAGTGAAGTACTGCTTCGTCAGGCCGAACTTTTTCAAGGCAACCTGCTGCTGGTGGGCTTGCCCGCCGATGACCTGCTGGGTCGGCTGCCCAACGCCCACGGCTGGTGCTGGCATGCCGGCGACCAGGCGGCGCTCGAAGCACGCTTCCCGGAGCGCAGCCAATTCGGCGTGAACGTGCCCGAGCGTGGGTTTGATGCGGCAGTGATCTTCCTGCCCAAATCCAAGGACCTCACCGACTACCTGCTCAACGCCGTGGCAGCGCGACTGCCCGGCGCCGAGCTGTTCCTGGTGGGGGAGAAAAAAGGCGGTATCGAAAGTGCCGCCAAACAGATGATTCCCTTCGGCAAACCACGCAAGCTCGACAGCGCGCGGCATTGCCAGCTGTGGCAAATCACCGTGGCCAACGCGCCGCAAGCGGTCGAGCTGGAGAGCCTGGCGCAGGTGTTTGAGGTGCCCCTGGCGGAGGGACCGCTGAAGGTGGTGAGCCTGCCGGGCGTGTTCAGCCACGGCCGTCTGGATCGCGGCACCGAGTTATTGCTGGAGCACTTGGACAAACTGCCGAGCGGCCATTTGCTCGACTTCGGTTGCGGCGCTGGTGTACTGGGGGCGGCGGTCAAACGTCGCTACCCGCACAATACCGTGACGATGCTGGATGTGGATGCTTTCGCCGCCGCCAGCAGCCGCTTGACCCTGGCCGCCAACGGCCTGGAAGCGGAGGTATTGACCGGTGACGGCATCGACGCCGCGCCGATGGGGTTGAATGCAATCTTGAGCAACCCACCGTTCCATGTCGGCGTGCACACCGACTATTTCGCCACCGAGAACCTGCTGCGAAAAGCGGCGAAACATCTGGCAAAAGGTGGCGAACTTCGCCTGGTTGCCAACAGTTTCCTGAAATACCAGCCGTTGATCGAGGAGCACCTGGGCGTGTGTGCAGTCAAGGCCGAGGGCAATGGTTTTCGCATCTACCGCGCCAAGCGAGGCTGATGGCTATTTGAAAAAGAAGGCTTGCCGAATGGATTTTGCCTAGGCAGAATCCGCTCCGTCCTAGGGGAGTAGTCTCCCACGAGCGCCACGCTCGTCCGGCATACGTCAACATACTTGGTCAACAGGCCATGGCGTATGCGACCCAGGAGTCCGCACAGACGGACCGGGGTTTGACAAGACCTATGACACGCACACCTTACCCGGGGCGGGAAGGCTGTACGTGTCATAGCCGTGTCGACCCGCCCCTGGAAGCCTACCTGATGCTGGATTCATTACTCGTTCCTACCGCAATCGTTGCCTTGGCCGAAATCGGCGACAAGACGCAACTGCTCGCGCTCATCCTTGCCGCACGCTTTCGCAAGCCCTGGCCGATCATCGCCGGCATCGTTGCCGCGACCCTGGCCAACCATGCGGCGGCCGGTGCCGTGGGGGCCTGGTTCGGAAGTTTCTTCTCGGATGCGGTATTGCACTGGATTCTCGCGGCCAGCTTCTGCGCCACCGCGCTGTGGACCCTGGTGCCAGATAAACTCGACGATGACGAAGCCAGCACCTCCCGCAAGTTCGGGCCGTTCCTGACCACACTGATTGCATTCTTCCTGGCGGAAATCGGGGACAAGACCCAGATCGCCACGGTGATGCTGGCGGCGCAATATCCGGAGCTGTGGCTGGTAATTATCGGCACCACCCTGGGCATGCTGATTGCCAACGTACCGGTGGTTCTGGCGGGGAATTTTGCGGCGGAGAAACTGCCGCTGACGTTGATTCGTCGACTGGCGGCTACGGCGTTTTTTGTCCTGGCCATCGTGGCGGTGTACAAGGCCATGCAGAGCAGTGGCTGGATCTAGCTGCAAGCTTCAAGCCTCAAGTTGCAGGAAGAAGCAGTGCTTTTTCTTGCAGCTTGAGGCTTGCTACTTGTAGTTGAAGTCTTAGGACTTCTTGGCCTTCTGGTAGAGCGGCATCACCTTCGGAATCGCCGCCTGCAACGAGGCGATCCGGCTGTCGGAGGCCGGGTGAGTGCTCATGAATTCAGGCGGCGCGCCTTCCGAAGCCTTGGCCATCTTGTTCCACAGCGTGATGGCCGCGTTCGGGTTGTAGCCGGCGCGAGCCGCCAGTTCCAGACCGATCAGGTCCGCTTCGTTTTCATTGCTGCGGCTGTTGGGCAAGGTCATGCCGTAGTTGGCCACGGTATCGGCCAGCGCCAGGCTGTCCTGGCCCAGGCCGAACAGCGCACCGGCGCCCTGCTTGGCCATCTCGATGCCGTAGGCCTTGGACATGGCTTCGCGGCCGTGCTCACGCAAGGCGTGGGCGATTTCATGGCCCATCACCGCAGCCAGTTCATCATCGGTGAGCTTGAGGTTGTCGATCAACGCGCTGTACACGAAAATCTTGCCGCCAGGCCCGCAGTTGGCGTTCATCTCATCGCTCTTGATCAGGTTCACTTCCCACTTCCACTGCGCCGCATCCGGGCGGAAGGTGGGCGCCTGGGCGATCAGGCGATTGGCGATCGCCTGCACGCGCTTGGCATTGGCGCTGGTCTTGTCCAGCTGGCCTTTGCTACTGGCCTCGCCCAGGGTCTGCTGGTAGGACTGGGCGTACATCTGGTCGACTTCCTGGCTCGACAGCATGCTGAACATATACTGCTTGCGCTCAACCCCGACGGCGCCGCCGCTGGTGGTGTTGACCGACTGACACCCGGCCAGCAGCATCGCCGCAGCCAATACACTTACCGCCAATGATTTCTTCATCAATACACTCTCCCTGAAAAGACGCCCTGAAAACATGGCGCGTATCGTAGGCGCTCATTTGTATCGGCGCCAGATACACCAGACGCGTAACCGATGAATTTCGGATACATCTCACACATCCGACAATTCAGCGAGCAATCGGCCTCAGGCTCAGGCCGGGGTCAGGCACTCCGGCCCGTTGAGCTTGGGATCATTGACCATGTTGGCCAGGACCCGCTCGCGCAACGCGACCGGCTCACTGGCCAACAAGCCTTGCAACACATGCAAGGGCGTCTCGGGATCGAGCCAGGCGGCTTGCCCCGCCGCATCCAGAATCAACGGCCGGCGCTGACTCTGGGCGGCCTGGGTCACCACTGCCGTGCTCAGCCACACCTGCTCCTGCACCGGGTATGCCTCCCAGATCGCGGCAAAAAACAAGGTGGAGCCCTCCCCCGGCGTCAGCCAGTACGGGCGTTTGCGCTGGGTGCCGCGCCATTCATAGAAACCGTTGGCCGGCAGCAGGCAACGGCGCTGGCGAAACGCTTCGCGAAACATCGGTTGTTCGGCCAGGGTTTCGGCACGGGCATGGGCCGGCGTGCGGGAAAGGTCCGTCAGCCAGGGCGGCGTCAGGCCCCAGCGCGCCCGGGCCAGGGTGCGCTGGCCTTCGTTCTGGCGCTGGATCAGCACCGAATCATTCGGGGAGATGTTCCACTGGGCCTGCTGGTCGGCCGGGAAGCCAGGCAAGGCAGCAAAGGTAGGGTTCCAGCGAAACAGGGCATAACGTCCACACATGGGCTAACACGACTCTTGGGTAAACCGACCGACAGCCTAACAGACCAATACGTCAGGGAAGCTGTCGGGTTCATCGCCGGGCAGGGGTTGCGCGCCGATATAGGCGGTAATCAGCTCGCGGGCTTCAGCCGCCCGGTCGTTAGCCACTTCCAGCCCCAGCAGGCCAAAGATCGGCAACTCCCCCGTACCGCCGAGCAAATGGCGCCCTACCAGGTGCGCCTCGATGCCCTCGCTGGCAAGCATTTGTTGCAGCAGCTCGCCTTCCATCAGGTTTTCCGGTTCGTAGATTCGCTGCATGGGCGTACCTGTTATTCGTTTTCACTGCGGGTTTCGAGCATCCACTCTTCACCATGGACCTGCAGGTTGAAAATAATCGGTCGGCAACACACCTGACAGTCTTCTATGTACGTCTGATCACCGCCGGATAGATCCACCGCGGTCTCTACCGCTTCACCACAATAAGGACAATCGTACAGCGCAGTTTCCAGCATCGCAGTCTCCCAAGTGACTTGTGCGTATAATCGCCGGTCTATTTACAGGGCTATTTTCCGGCCGGGTCAATTACCTGGGCCACACCCTGGTATTTCCTTTACTTACCCTAGCCGTTTCTAACAAGAGAGCATGATGGGCGAATTCGATACCATCCGACCTTACAACGACAGCGAAGTCCCGGCAGTGCTGGCACGGCTGTTCAGTGACAAGGCCTTTCTGGACATCCTGACCCACTTCCGCTTCCCGCGCTTTGCCGGCACTCTTGGCTGGCTGCTCAAGCCGATGATCGCGCGCAAACTGCGCCGTGAGTTCGCCGGTGTCACCACCGTGGCCACGCTGCAGGACAAAGTCGAGTATTACGTCGACCACACCATTGACCGGGCGACCGACGGCGTGACCTATACCGGCGTGGAACAGCTCAAATCGGGCACTGCCTATGTGTTTCTGGCCAACCATCGCGACATCGTGATGGATCCGGCCTTTGTCAACTATGCCGTCTACCACGCCGGCCTGCCGACGCCACGCATCGCCATCGGCGACAACCTGCTGCAAAAGCCATTTGTCAGCGACCTGATGCGCCTGAACAAGAGCTTCATCGTGCACCGCTCGATCACCGGGCGAAAGGAGAAAATGGCGGCGTTCAACCTGCTGTCGGCCTACATCAACCATTCGATCCGCAACGACTGCCAGTCGATCTGGATCGCCCAGGCCGAAGGCCGCGCCAAGGATGGGGATGACCGCACCGAGTCGGCGATTCTCAAGATGTTCCATGTCAGCCGCAAGGACGAGCCGTTTGCTGAGGTGATCCAGTCACTTAACCTGACGCCGGTGTCCATCAGCTACGAGTACGACCCGTGCGATGCCGCCAAAGCACGTGAGCTGTATATTCGCGCCACCACCGGCACCTACGTCAAGGCACCGGGCGAAGATGACGTCAGTATTGCCCTGGGCATCACTGGCTACAAAGGCCGTGTACATATCAACTTTGCACCGCCGATTACCGAGCGCTTCGAAGACACCAAAGTGCTGGCCGTGGAAATGGATCGGCAGATTCTCGGCGGCTATCGGCTGTTCCCGGTGCACTACCTGGCCTACGCCCAATGGAGCGATGCCGACCCGCAGTTGCAGGTGCCAAAGGCGGCCGACGTGTTCCCGGCGGACGAACTGGCCAAGGCAAAGGCAGAGTGGGAGCGGCGCCTGAGCGAATGCCCGGCCGAGCACCGGCCGTTCCTGGTGGTGCAATACGCGACGCCAGTGCGCAATCAGTATCGGGTCAAGGCTGGAATCCCGCTGTAACCACCGATCAAAAAAATGTGGGAGCGGCGGTTTTTTAGATTCGGGTGCTGAGCCAGGAAATAGCCAGCGCCAACCCAAGGCAGGCGAACCCAATGCGGTAAGCCACACGATTCGCCCGCTCGGTGCGCACATCCAGGAACAGCATGGGCTGGTCAATTGCGCGCTCTTCACTTTGCGCAGCCAGATCAGCCATGGCGCGTTGCTGGCGCAGGCGGGTGATGAACAGCAGCGCTGCGCCTGGGCAGGCCACCAATAAAGCCACAACATTGATCAACAGTGCGGGCAGCGCCATCGCAAACCTCGGGTGAAACGGTGTCTGGGTATCGGTCAGATATCAACCTGAACGGTAGTGGCAGCCAGCGCCAAACCGCTCCCTCTCCCATGGACGGCTAATGTATCCAGTAATTTACGGCGTCACCTGAACGTCACCTTAACAAGCCACTCTGTTGCCCTTCGAACATTCAGGAGCTTGTCATGCTGCACGCGCACAACCAGGATCGGCTGTATCTGATAGCCCCAAGCGACGAGCAAGAGGCGCTGATCGGCGGCCTCGCGTTCAACGTGCAGGACCGCCACTGGCTGGTGTATTGCGCCCTTGGCGGGCACCAGCATGCGGACTTGCCGGAGGCCGATCTGTTGACGGGGGTGAGCATGCTGGACTTTTGTATCGACACGGCCGCGTGAAACTGAAGGCATAAAAAAACCGGACTCATCGCTGAGCCCGGTTTTTTTGTTTGAGCGGTTACTGCGCGCTGAGCAATGAACCGATGCTTGGGTCCTTGAACAGGCGGGTCAAGGCGTCACTCAGGACGTCGCTGACCAGCTTGGTGTTGGTTTCCTGGTTAGGCGACATGCCGAAACGCTGGTTTAGCGAAGCACCGTAACGGCCGCTGTAGCGACGAGTGCCGGCGGTGACGTCGGACTTGAAGGTGGCGCCAATGGACGCCTCGGTCACGTAAAGACCGTCTTTAGGCGACTGATACTTCAATTCGGCCAGGGTGATCGTCAACTGCGGAGCGCCCGGCGCGTTGGGGCTGGGGGTGAACCCCAGCAGGCGCACAGCTGCTTCGGCCTGGGCTTGCAGCTTGGGCAGCACGTCTTGAGCGTTCACCGACACCAGGGCGGTTTCCGGGTACAGGCCACCGCGCGAACCGAGTGTCGGCGAAGGACGACCGTCCACCACCCGTACCGACACCGGCTGGCCGTGGCCCACCGGGGCCAGTTGCGTGGTGATTTTCGGTTCCGGGCTCAGTTGCTGCGGGCTGTTGGCGCAGCCAACCAGGGTCAAGCTGGTCACAGTGATCAAACCGAACAACAGGCGTTGCAACATGCGCTTCTCTCCAGAAATCAGGTACCGACAGGCGGGCAGTATAGCGGGGCGCGCCCGCAGGGAACTAGCGTCAGTTACAACCTATGACCGGGCGCCCCGGCGGCGGTTCGTTGTCACCGATATGTAATAGCCGTTACATCCGCTCGTCATCCCCGACGGGCATGCTTGGCCCCAATCTTAGGAGGTCTATCGCCATGCATTTTCTCTGGTCGCTGTTTACGCGCAAGCCCGCCCTTCGCCAGTTTGCCCTGCTCGATGCGCAAGGCCGTTGCCAGGCCTTCAAAGAGTGCTGCCAGCCTCCCGTCGGCGAAGGCTGGGTGGAAATCGAAGAAATTCGCCTGAGCTGGATGCATCATCCATTGCCGGCCCGCGCCCGTGTAAGCCCACGCCAGGCGCGGTCGTCCCGCCACCAGGCGTTGGCCGCCTGACCGAACGCCTAATAAAAGTCATAAAACACGTCCATTTCCCTGACGTTCTTCGCTACAATCTCCCCCCGATTATAAGGACGTCTCCTGATCGGGCCTCGCAGCATCGTTAATGCCTCGGTATTAACCCCCAAGAATCGCCCACAGAGAGCCGCCCACACAGATCGAGTGAAGCTGGCGCGCTTGCTGTTTCCTTTGCAAACCACCCGCCTTTACCGAATCTGCCAGAGCTGCCATTGCGCTCGGCCACTTGAGTTGTTTGCCCGTTTTGCCGCGTGTCGGCAGAGGTTTGCGGGCCAGGTGCCAGGCCGGGGTAGCCCTTTTTTGAGGTTCACGTCTTCAAAAGAGCGTGAAAAAAACGGGTTTTCACAACTTCACAAGAGTGTGGCGAGCAAATGAATAGTTTGGCGTTTGTACAAGCACCATCAGCGTCTGGAACAGCCCAACCACACAGGCCCGAGTACTCCGCAAACACCGGAGCTTGAGCCTGTCCGCTACGGATTGATTGCACGAATCGCACGCTTTGACCATAAGTCGAATTGCCACAGCCGCCCATGAATGCGTTCATAGGCAGATCAGGCCGGGCAGGAAGCGTGCGCTGAAGTTGCAAAGAATTGCGAAACGGACATGGCGATCCTGGCCATGGGTACCCTGGGGCAACACGTGAACCGCCCCGTCACTCCTGGCAGCCATGCCGTCAATTTGGTGCTGCAGATTTTGGAGACGCGTTAAATGGCGCATAACGAAGCAGTCGACGTAGTACTGGTAGGGGCCGGCATCATGAGTGCCACCCTGGCCGTACTGCTCAAAGAGCTCGACCCCGGCCTCAAGCTGGAAGTCGTTGAGCTGATGGACTCGGGTGCCGCGGAGAGTTCCAACCCGTGGAACAACGCCGGTACCGGCCACGCCGGGCTGTGTGAGCTGAACTACACGCCCCAGGCCGCCGATGGCTCCATCGACATCAAGAAAGCCGTACACATCAACACCCAGTTCGAGGTGTCGAAGCAGTTCTGGGCCTACCTGACCAAGAAGGGCACCTTTGGCTCGTCCAAGTCCTTTATCAGCCCGGTGCCGCACCTGAGCTTCGTGCAGGGCGAAAAAGGCGTGGAGTTCCTCAGGAAGCGCTTTGAAACCCTCAGCCAGCACCATGCGTTCTCGGACATGCACTACACCGAAGACCGCAACGAGATGGCCGAGTGGATGCCACTGATGATGCCGGGCCGCCCGCTTGACGAAAAAATCGCGGCCACCCGCGTGATGAACGGCACCGACGTCAACTTCGGCGCCCTGACCAACCAGTTGCTCGCTCACCTGACCAGCTCCCCGGACGCCCAGGTCAAGTACAGCAAGCGCGTGACCGGCCTCAAGCGTAACGGTGCGGGCTGGACCGTGAGCATCAAGGACGTCAACAGCGGCAACAGCCGCGAAGTGGACGCCAAGTTCGTGTTCCTCGGCGCCGGTGGCGCGGCCCTGCCGCTGCTGCAAGCCTCGGGTATCGAAGAAAGCAAAGGGTTTGGCGGTTTCCCGGTCAGCGGCCAGTGGTTGCGTTGCGACAACCCGGAAGTGGTCAAGCACCACCAGGCCAAGGTCTACAGCCAGGCTGCCGTGGGCTCGCCGCCGATGTCCGTGCCGCACCTGGACACCCGCGTAGTCGACGGCAAGAAATCCCTGCTGTTCGGGCCATACGCCGGCTTCACCACCAAGTTCCTCAAGCACGGCTCGTTCCTCGACCTGCCTCTGTCGGTTCGCGCCGGCAACATCGGCCCGATGCTTGCTGTGGCCCGCGATAACATGGACCTGACCAAGTACCTGGTCAGCGAAGTGATGCAATCGATGGAGCAGCGCCTGGAATCCCTGCGTCGTTTCTACCCGGAAGCCAAAGCTGAAGACTGGCGCCTGGAAGTGGCCGGCCAACGGGTGCAGATCATCAAGAAGGACCCGAAGAAAGGCGGCGTGCTGCAATTTGGCACCGAGCTGGTCGCGGCCAAGGACGGTTCACTGGCAGCGCTGCTGGGTGCCTCCCCAGGCGCTTCGGTGACGGTGTCGATCATGCTGGACCTGATCGAGCGTTGCTTCCCGCAGAAAGCTGCCGGTGAGTGGGCGACCAAGCTGCACGAGATCTTCCCGGCTCGGGAGAAGGTCCTGGAGACTGATGCTGAGCTGTATCGCAAGATCAACGCGCAGAACAACATCAGCCTGGAGCTGGTTGAACCTGCCGCCGAGACCGATAGGAGCGAGCTTGCTCGCGAAGATCGTTAACGCTAACGCCGCGCATCTGGTTTAACGCGGCGTTCTCTGGTTTTTCGCGAGCAAGCTCGCTCCTACAGTAAAAAGCAAAAACGCCCCGTTCTCGCGATGAGAACGGGGCGTTTTTTATGGCCAGGAAGCATCAGCCGCGGGCGTTGTCGATCAGCTCGATGTACTCGGCGGCGTTACGCTGGTCCTTGATCAGGTCGACGAAGGTCTGGCCGTGCTCATCCTTGCCATCCAGGTCCAAACCGGCTTCCTTGAAGAAAACCAGGAAGCGCTCGAAGTCGTCGATACGCAGGCCACGGTAGGCCTTGATCAGTTTGTGCAAGGACGGGGAAATCGCGTCAACCGGCTCGAAGTCCAGGAACAACTTGATCTGATCGTCGCCGATCTCGTCACCAATCACCTGTTTCTTATCTTTACGCATTACCGACTCCAGCCAGCAGACATTTACACGGGGTTTGAAGTCTACCTGTGCAACACAGGCTTCGAAAGCGCTCGAGGACCAATGCGGGACGGGACTTGCCCCCATCCCACACTTGGATCTTCAGTGTTTTTGCTATTTGCTACGAACAGCACCGGTATGCAAATCCGCCCAGATATGCCCGTTGGCGTAACTGAGGAACTGCACATACACCGTGTCATTGCGCAGCAAGTCGACAATCACTCGGTACTGGGCCACCGGGTACGACAGGATCAAGGTTTTACTCTTCTCATCGTATGCCGGCTTTTTCAGGCTTTTGCTTTCGGCATCGAAGTTGAGCACCACCTGGTTGATGGTCGCGCCCTTGTTCAGGGACTTGCCCTTGAGGCGGATCATCAGCGGTGAGGTCACGGGGATCGGTTGCTGGTTGGATTGACGTTGGTTGCCCACCACCACGGTGTACTCGGTGACTTGCAGCAACTGCTGCTGGTCAGGCGCCTCGGCGCGCAGGGCAAGGTCGTCGGCCGGCAGGAATTGGTTGTGCATCGGTGCAGGAGCAGCCGCCAGGGGCAAACTGACGGTCAACGCCAGGGCGGCGCAGGTGCGTATCAACAGGCTCATGGGCCGCTCCGCAAGAGGTGGCCCAGCACTGTAGCTCAATCGAACTGGGCAAGCATCCAGCGTTGATACTCGGCCACGTTGGCGTCGCCTTCGCGGGGCGCCCAATCGGCCAGTTCGCCCTCGCCCACCGGCCGATAAGGCCCGGCCTTGCACTCGAACATCACCGTGTCGGGCGCGAGCACCACCAGGCCATGAAACACGCCAGGCGGCAGGTCGACGCCCGAGCATTCGCCGCCGGCCTGCATCACCCGCTTGGCGAGCACCTCGCCGGTATCGCTGAACACCAGCAAGCCCAAGCGCCCCTGGAGGACCAGCAAGGTTTCCGCCTTGTCAGCGCTCAAGTGCCGATGTGGCGGCACATACGTGTTGGGCTGCAGACCCACGGCCAGGCGATGGCACGGCTCTTCCATTTGATGGAAGTTGTGATGATGCCGACCACGCGGGCTGGCGCCCGCTTTCTCGGCCAGCTCGGCAAACAGCGTCTGATCAAGAAAGCGCGTCATACGTTACATACCTTTGACGGCGTAGATTCCATTGGCGTTGCGCCAGTAGCCTTTGTAATCCATACCGTAACCGAAGATGTAGCGATCGATGCATGGCAAGCCGACGAAATCGGCTTTCAACTCGGGACGGGCCTTGCGGTCGTGGTCTTTGTCGATCAGCACGGCGGTGTGCACTTTGCGTGCGCCAGCGTGTTTGCAGAAGTCGATGATCGCACCCAGGGTGTGGCCCTCATCGAGGATGTCGTCGATGATCAACACGTCGCGGTCGATAAACGAGACTTCCGGCTTGGCTTTCCAGAACAGGTCGCCGCCGGTGGTTTCGTTGCGATAGCGAGTGGCGTGCAGGTAAGACGCTTCCAACGGGAATTGCAGGTGAGTCAGCAATTTGCCGGCGAAAATCAGGCCACCGTTCATCACGCAGAAGACCACCGGGTTGGTGTCGGCCATTTCGCGGGTGATGTGTGCGCCAACCTTGGCGATCGCTGCTTCGACTTGCGCTTCGGTGTACAGGCAGTCAGCCTCGCGCATGATTTGACGGATATGCTCGAGATCAGCGGACATGGCGCTCTCCAAGGGGTGCTGTGGCAAGAAAAGCGGGCAAAGGTACGCATGTGAGGCGCAACGATCAAGCCTTAATGGACTAACGTACTAGATGTCTATAGGACAACACCCTCGGATAGATTAATCTAGGCCGGTTTTTTTGCCCGCCGCCGGAGCCTTTCCCATGCCCACTCGCGAGATCCGCCACCCGCTGATCCGACACAAACTCGGCCTTATGCGCCGTGCCGACATTAGCACGAAGAATTTCCGTGAGCTTGCTCAGGAAGTTGGAGCGCTGCTCACTTACGAAGCCACCAAAGATTTGCCTCTGGAAACCTACGACATCGAAGGTTGGGCAGGCACCGTTCAGGTCGAGAAGATCGCCGGTAAGAAAATCACCGTGGTGCCGATCCTGCGCGCCGGTATCGGCATGCTCGAAGGCGTGCTCAGCCTGATTCCGGGCGCCAAGGTCAGCGCCGTCGGCGTAGCCCGCAACGAAGAAACCCTGCAGGCCCACACCTACCTGGAAAAACTCGTACCGGAAATCAACGAGCGCCTGGCCATGATCATCGACCCGATGCTCGCCACCGGCAGCTCCATGGTTGCCACCATCGACCTGCTGAAAAAAGCCGGTTGCCGGGACATCCGCGCCATGGTGCTGGTGGCCGCGCCCGAAGGCATCGCGGCCGTCGAGAAAGCCCATCCGGACGTGCAGATCTACACCGCCTCCATCGATGAGCGCCTGAACGAACACGGTTACATCATCCCAGGCCTGGGCGATGCCGGTGACAAGATCTTCGGCACCAAGCAGAAGGACGCGTGAGCATGCAGGATGAATTCAACGACCCGCTTTGGCGCCAGATCCTGTCTGGCGCACAGATGCTCTTCGTCGCATTTGGCGCGCTGGTGTTGATGCCACTGATCACAGGTCTTGATCCAAACGTCGCACTGTTCACCGCCGGCCTGGGCACGCTGTTGTTCCAGGTGGTGACAGGGCGGCAGGTGCCGGTCTTCCTGGCGTCGAGCTTTGCCTTCATCACCCCGATTATTCTCGCCAAGGGCCAGTTCGGCCTCGCAGCGACCATGGGCGGGGTGATGGCAGCCGGGTTTGTCTATACCTTCCTCGGCCTGGCCGTGAAGATCAAAGGCACCGGTTTCATCGACCGCCTGCTGCCTCCGGTGGTCATCGGCCCGGTGATTATTTCCATCGGACTGGCCATGGCACCGATCGCCGCGAATATGGCGATGGGGAAATCCGGCGATGGCGCCGAACTGATTCATTACCAGACGGCGATGATGATCTCGATGCCTGCGCTGCTCACCACGTTGATCGTGGCGGTGTTCGGCAAGGGTATCTTCCGCCTGGTGCCGATCATCTCCGGCGTGCTGGTGGGCTTTGCCATGGCCTTCTACTTTGGCGTGGTCGACACGGCGAAAATCGCCGCCGCACCGTGGTTCGCCCTGCCCCACTTCACCGCGCCGGAGTTCAACTGGCAGGCGATCCTGTTTATCGTCCCGGTAGCGCTGGCGCCGGCGATCGAACATATCGGCGGTGTGATTGCAGTAGGCAGCGTGACCGGTCGCGACTACCTGAAGAAGCCTGGCCTGCACCGCACCTTGCTCGGTGACGGCATTGCCACCACCGCCGCCGGCCTGTTTGGCGGCCCACCGAACACCACGTACGCCGAAGTAACGGGCGCGGTGATGCTGACCAAGAACTACAACCCGAAGATCATGACCTGGGCGGCAGTGTTTGCCATCAGCCTGGCGTTCATCGGCAAGTTCGGTGCACTGCTGCAAAGCATCCCGGTGCCGGTGATGGGCGGGATCCTGTGCCTGCTGTTCGGCTCGATTGCTGCGGTGGGGATGAACACGTTGATCCGCCACAGGATCGACCTGGGTGAAGCGCGCAATCTGGTGATTGTGTCGGTGACCCTGGTGTTCGGCATTGGCGGTGTGCTGGTGGGGACCGGTACGGGTCCGGATGACTTCGGCCTGAAGGGCATTGCACTGTGTGCGGTGGTAGCGATTGGCTTGAACCTGCTGCTGCCGGGCAATGATGGCTGGAAGAACAAGAAGCCGGAAGAGCCGCTGATCTAACACATATGGCAGAACCTAATGCGGGAGGGGGCTTGCTCCCGATGGCAGTGTGTCAGTCAATTCATTAGCTGACTGATACACCGCTATCGGGGGCAAGCCCCCTCCCACATTTTTTGATCTTCAGTGTGGCTTAGAGCTCACCCAACCCATCGATCAGCGCCTGGTTCTGCTCCGGCGTACCGATGCTGATCCGCAGGAACTGGGCAATCCGCTCCTGCTTGAAGTGCCGCACAATCACCCCTTGCTCACGCAACTTGGCCGCCAGGCCGGCAGCGTCGTGCCGTGGGTGGCGGGCAAAGATAAAGTTGGCCGCTGACGGCAACACTTCAAAGCCTTTACCTTCCAGTTGCGCGACCAGCTGGTTGCGACTATCGATAACCAACTGGCACGTCTTCTCGAAGTACTCACGATCCTCGAAGGCCGCTGCCGCGCCGACAATCGCCAGGCGATCCAGCGGGTAGGAGTTGAAGCTGTTCTTGACCCGCTCCAGCGCTTCGATGAGGTCCGGGTGGCCCACGGCCAGGCCCACACGCAAACCGGCCAGTGAGCGCGACTTGGACAGGGTCTGGGTCACCAGCAGGTTCGGGTAACGGTCCACCAGACTGATGGCGGTTTCGCCACCGAAGTCGATATAGGCTTCATCGACCACCACCACCGAATCCGGGCTGGCCTTGAGGATCTGCTCCACGGCGTCCAGCGCCAGGACGCAGCCGGTGGGCGCGTTCGGGTTGGGGAAGATGATCCCGCCGTTGGGCTTGGCGTAGTCCGCGACGCGGATCTGGAACTGCTCGTCCAACGGCACCGGGTTGGACTTGATGCCGTAGAGACCGCAGTACACCGGATAGAAGCTGTAGCTGATATCCGGGAACAGCAGCGGCAGCTCGTGCTGGAACAAGCCGTGGAAGATGTGCGCCAGGACTTCATCGGAACCGTTGCCAAGGAACACCTTGCCGGCGTCGATCCCGTAATACTTGGCCACGGCCTGCTTGAGCAGGTCGCTGTTGGGGTCCGGGTACAGGCGCAGGTTGTCGTTCAACTCGGCCTGCATCGCGGCCAGCGCCTTGGGAGACGGGCCGTAGGGGTTTTCATTGGTGTTGAGCTTGACCAGTTTGGTCAGCTTCGGTTGCTCGCCGGGCACGTAAGGCACGAGGTCCTTGACGAAGGGGCTCCAGAATTTGCTCATGTGTTATTTCCCCTCTTCCAGGATTCGATACTCAGCACTACGGGCGTGGGCGCTCAGGGATTCACCACGGGCCAGCACCGAGGCGGTCTTGCCCAATTCGGAAGCGCCTTGTGGAGAGCAAAAGATGATCGACGAACGTTTCTGGAAGTCATACACCCCCAGCGGCGACGAGAAGCGCGCGGTGCCGGAAGTCGGCAGCACGTGGTTAGGGCCGGCGCAGTAGTCGCCCAGCGCTTCGCTGGTGTGGCGGCCCATGAAGATCGCACCCGCATGGCGAATCGACGGCAGCCAGGCCTGCGGATCGGCCACGGACAGCTCCAGGTGCTCCGGCGCGATACGGTTGGCCACTTCGATGGCCTGTTCCATGTCACGCACCAGGATCAGCGCACCACGACCATTGATCGACTTCTCGATGATCTCGGCGCGGTCCATGGTCGGCAGCAGCTTATTGATGCTGGCGGCGACCTTGTCGAGGAACTCGGCGTCGGGGCTGACCAGAATCGCCTGGGCGTCTTCGTCGTGCTCGGCCTGGGAGAACAGGTCCATGGCGATCCAGTCCGGGTCGGTCTGGCCGTCGCACACCACGAGGATTTCCGAAGGGCCGGCGATCATGTCGATACCGACCTGGCCGAACACATGGCGCTTGGCAGTGGCGACGTAGATGTTGCCGGGACCGACCACCTTGTCGACCTTCGGCACGCTTTCGGTGCCATAAGCCAGGGCGGCAACCGCTTGGGCACCGCCGATGGTGAACACGCGGTCGACACCGGCAATACAGGCGGCAGCCAGTACCAGTTCGTTGATTTCACCGCGCGGGGTCGGTACCACCATGACCACTTCGGTCACGCCGGCCACTTTGGCCGGGATCGCGTTCATCAATACTGAGGACGGGTAAGAAGCTTTCCCGCCCGGTACGTACAGACCAGCACGGTCCAGCGGCGTGACCTTCTGGCCCAGCACGGTGCCGTCGGCCTCGGTGTAGCTCCAGGAGTCCTGCTTCTGTTTTTCGTGGTAGCTGCGCACTCGGCTCGCGGCGACTTCGAGGGCTTCGCGCTGTGGCGCGGTGATGCGCGTCAGGGCCAGTTCCAGGCGTTCGCGAGGCAGGATCAGGTCAGACATGGACTTGACGTCCAGACCGTCGAACTGGCGGGTGAAGTCCACCAACGCCGCATCACCGCGCTCGCGCACGGCCTTGATAATGTCGAGCACCCGCTGGTTGACCGAGTCGTCGGACACGCTTTCCCAGCTCAGCAGATGATCCAGATGATGGGCGAAATCCGGGTCGGCAGCATTGAGTCGGGCAATTGCAGTGGACGTGGTCATAGCGAGGGCCTCAATAGAATTGGCAAAAACTCAGGCGCCCTAAACTAGCAGTCGTTTCCGCTTGGGCACCTGAGAATTCTGGCTATGAGGCGGATAGACGGGCGCAGCTTTTCAGCTACGCAGGTGAGTCAACCGCGGTGTCGAGACTCCACTGCCTGGCGCAGGGTGTCGATCAACGCCTGGATACGGGCGTGTTGCATCTTCATCGACGCTTTGTTGACGATCAGCCGAGAGCTGATATCGGCGATAAAATCCTGTGGTTCGAGACCGTTGGCACGCAGGGTGTTGCCGGTGTCGACCACGTCGATGATCTTGTCAGCCAGGCCGATCAGCGGCGCCAGCTCCATCGAGCCGTAGAGCTTGATGATGTCGACCTGACGGCCTTGTTCGGCGTAGTAACGCTTGGCAACGTTGACGAACTTGGTGGCCACGCGCAGGCGGCCTTTAGGCTCGACATCACCGACACGGCCGGCGGTCATCAGCTTGCACAGGGCAATGCGCAGGTCCAGCGGCTCGTACAGGCCTTGGCCGCCGTATTCCATCAGCACGTCTTTACCGGCGACACCGAGGTCGGCCGCGCCATGTTCAACGTAAGTCGGCACGTCGGTAGCCCGTACGATCAGCAGGCGAACGTCGTCCTGGGTCGTAGGGATGATCAGCTTGCGGCTCTTGTCCGGATTCTCGGTCGGCACGATGCCCGCTTCAGCCAGAAGCGGCAAAGTGTCGTCAAGGATGCGGCCCTTGGACAGTGCGATGGTCAACATGGGAAACGTCAATCCTTCATCAGGCTATTGCTGTCCGGTCGCAAACGGCGCCAGACACAGATCGAGGCCATGACAGCCTCGACTTGAAACAAATCAGTGTATGTAGGAGCGAGCTTGCTCGTGAAAAACGTCAACGATAACGCGTTTATTCAGACTCAACGCGGTGCCCACGAGTTCTTCGCGAGCAAGCTCGCTCCTACAATGCAGTGGGGACTAGCCCGGTACGCGGCGGATTTTCGCGCCGAGCATCTGCAGTTTTTCCTCGATGCACTCGTAACCACGGTCGATGTGGTAGATGCGGTCGATCAGGGTATCGCCTTCGGCGATCAGCGCCGAGATCACCAGGCTGGCCGAAGCGCGCAGGTCGGTGGCCATGACTGGCGCGCCCTTGAGCTTCTCGGTGCCGGTAACGATGGCAGTGTTGCCTTCAACCTGGATCTTCGCGCCCATGCGGTGCAGTTCGTACACGTGCATGAAGCGGTTTTCGAAGATGGTCTCGATCACTGCACCCGTGCCTTCGGCAATGGCGTTCAAGGAGATGAACTGCGCCTGCATGTCGGTCGGGAACGCCGGGTACGGAGCGGTACGCACGTTAACGGCTTTTGGCCGCTTGCCGTGCATGTTCAGCTCGATCCAGTCTTCACCGGTGGTGATTTCGGCACCGGCTTCGCGCAGTTTTTCCAGGACCGCTTCCAGAATGGTCGGATCGGTGTCCTTGACCTTGACGCGACCACCGGTGACGGCGGCAGCAACCAGGTAGGTACCGGTCTCGATACGGTCCGGCATCACTTTGTAGGTGGCAGGGTGCAGGCGTTTCACACCGTCAATGGTGATGGTGTCGGTGCCGGCGCCGGTGATGTTGGCACCCATGGCGATCAGGAAGTTGGCCAGGTCGACCACTTCAGGCTCGCGCGCAGCGTTTTGCAGAACACTGCGGCCGTTGGCCAGGGCAGCGGCCATCATGATGTTTTCGGTACCGGTCACGCTGACGGTATCAAAGAAGAAGTTCGCGCCACGCAGGCCGCCTTCCGGCGCCTTGGCCTTGATGTAGCCGCCTTCGACGTCGATGGTCGCGCCCATGGCTTCAAGGCCACGGATGTGCAGGTCCACCGGACGCGAGCCAATGGCGCAACCGCCAGGCAATGCGACTTCGGCCTCGCCGAAACGGGCGACCATCGGGCCCAATACCAAGATCGACGCACGCATGGTTTTCACCAGTTCGTACGGGGCGATCAGGGTCTTGATGGTGCGCGGATCGATTTCGACGGACAGCTTCTCGTCGATTACCGGCTCAATACCCATGCGACCAAACAGCTCGATCATGGTGGTGATGTCGTGCAGGTGCGGCAGGTTGGCTACGGTTACCGGGCCATCGCACAGCAAGGTCGCGGCCAGGATCGGCAAGGCAGAGTTTTTCGCACCGGAAATGCGAATCTCGCCATCGAGGCGGGCACCGCCGGTAATAATCAATTTATCCATAAGAATCTCGACGCCTTGGGGGCTCAGGTGCGCTCGGCCCAGGCCGCGCGACTGAAAAATTTCATAGTGACCGCGTGGATGCTGCCATCGGTGATCCACGGGTTCAAATGGGCATAGATCTGCTGCTGACGCTTGACCGGGCTGAGTGCCGCCAGTTCATCGCTAATCACGTTCAGCTGGAAGTTGCAGCCTTCGCCTTCAACTTCTACGTTCGTATCCGGCAGCTTTCCTTCGAGAAAGCTCTTAACTTCTAGGGCCTGCATGATCAACCTCTATCGGCGCCCAGTGCGCACGGGTCGCACATCATACAAAAAAGCCCCGCGCCTGCGAACCCCGCATAGCAGGACTCTGACGGGGGGCTTCATCGATAATGTGTATTAAGGATGCGCCAATAGCTCGGTCAAACCGGAAACTTCGGCGATTTCACGCATGTCTTCAGGCAATGCACGGATGCTGACCGGTTTTTTGGCCGCCTCAGCATCACGCATGAAGCACAGCAGCAACGACAAGCCGACGCTGCTGGACTTGGTTACCGCCGAGCAATCCAGCACCAACGCAGGGGCAGTGCTGGCCTTGATCAGCGCCTGGCCCTGCTTGCGCAGGTCAGGCCCGGTGCGGTAATCCAGCACGCCGCTGAGGAACAACTCGCCAGCGTCGCCGAGACGAACAGCCGACTCGGTCATTGCGCAGGCTTCCCTGCAGTTTTATCGGTCTCTTCCTTGGCCTTGGCGACTTCACCGGCCCAACCATTGATGGTTTTGTCCAGGTCGTTGCCATTGCGCTGCATGGCGTCGGCGAACTGGTCACGGAACAGCTTGCCGATGTTGATACCGTTGATGATCACGTTGCGCAGTTTCCACTCGCCACTGATCTTCTCCAGCGTGTACTGCACCGGGTAAACGGCACCATTGTTGCCCTTGACGCTCATGTTGACACTGGTGCGGTCACCCGACTCATCCCCGGCAGGAGCGACGGTGATGCCCTGGTTGTTGTACTCAAGCAAAGCGTTGCCATAAAACTGGAACAGGCCGCGCTTGAAGTTTTCCTGGAACGTTTGCATTTGCGCAGGAGTGGCCTTGCGCGAATATTTGACCGTCATGATGCTTTTGGAGATACCTTCAGCATCCACCACGGGACCAACAATAGTGTTGAGCGCTTCATAAAACTTGGAAGGGTCTTGCTTGTACTGCTCTTTATTGGCAGTCAGGTCAGCCAACATCCTGTTGGTAGTGTCCTGCACCAGTTCGTGCGCAGAACCTGCTGCGTTGGCCATCAACGGCAGCGCTGCAAGCAGTACCAGGAGACCACGTCGCAAGGTAGAGATCATGTACAGATTCCTCATTTAGCGTCTTTATTGACCGTATTGAGCAGGAATTTACCGATCAGGTCTTCAAGCACCAACGACGACTGTGTGTCGTGGATTGTCGAGCCATCCTTGAGCAGGGCTGTTTCCCCGCCCACGCTGACACCGATGTATTTCTCGCCCAGCAGACCCGCAGTGAGGATAGATGCAGTGGAATCGGTAGGCAGATTATCTACCTTCTTATCCAGCTGCATCGTCACTCGACCCGTGAAGCTGTCATGATCCAGATCGATTGCCGTGACCTTGCCGATGGTGACACCGGCCATGGTCACTTTAGCTCTGACAGTCAAACCAGCGATATTGTCGAAGTAAGCGTAAAGTTTATAAGTATCGGCGGTCGGGCTGGCGGAAAGGCCACTGACTCGCAGGGCCAGCAACAGTAAAGCCAGGATGCCAGCCAGCAAGAAAAGGCCGACACCGATTTCCACAGTGCGGTTTTGCATCAGAAATCTCCAAACATCAAGGCGGTCAAAATGAAGTCAAGGCCCAGTACCGCCAGTGAGGCGTACACAACGGTCTTGGTGGTGGCGCGACTGATCCCTTCTGAAGTGGGCTCACAGTCATAGCCTTGGAATACGGCGATCCAGGTCACTACAAAGGCGAAGACGATGCTCTTTATGACGCCATTGAGCACGTCACCGCTGAAAGTCACGCTGTTTTGCATGTTGGCCCAGTAGGAGCCGTCGTAGACGCCCAGCCAGTCCACTGCCACCCAGGAGCCGCCCCAGATACCGACCACGCTGAAGATCATCGCCAGCAAAGGCAGGGAAATAAAGCCGGCCCACAGGCGCGGGGCAACAATGTACTTGAGCGGGTCCACGCCGATCATTTCCAGGCTGGACAACTGCTCGGTGGACTTCATGTTGCCGATTTCGGCAGTCAACGCGGAACCCGCTCGTCCGGCGAACAGCAACGCGGTCACGACCGGCCCCAACTCACGCAGCAGCGTCAGGGCAACCATCTGCCCCACCGCCTGCTCCGAACCGTAGCTGGACAGGATATTGAAGCCCTGCAACGCCAGCACCATCCCGATGAACATCCCGGAGACCACAATGATCACCAGGGACATCACGCCCACCGAATGCAGTTGCTTGATCAACAGGCCGAAGCCGCCACCAATGCCACCGCGGCCGAGCAAGGCGTGAAACAGGAAAATTGTCGAGCGACCCAGCACTTCGACGATGTCGATACCGGATCGACCGAAAAGGCGAACCTTCTCGATGAGAGATGTCTTGCGCATCAGCGCTTCCCCAGAAGGTCTGAGCGGTAATCCGCTGCCGGAAAGTGAAAAGGCACAGGGCCATCGGGATCGCCGGTCATGAATTGGCGAATACGCGGGTTGTCGGCGTTCATCAGTTCTTCAGGCGTACCCTGCCCCAGCACCTGGCCATCGCCGACTACATAGAGGTAATCGGCAATGCTCGCGGTTTCTGCAAGGTCGTGAGAGACCACGATGCTGGTGATACCCAGCGCATCGTTGAGCAGACGAATCAGGCGCACCAGCACACCCATGGCAATCGGATCCTGGCCGACGAAAGGCTCGTCGTACATGAGGATCTGCGGGTCGAGGGCGATGGCACGCGCCAGAGCCACACGGCGCTTCATGCCGCCGGACAGTTCGTCGGGCATCAGGTCGATGGCACCACGAAGGCCTACGGCCTGCAATTTCAGCAACACAATGTCACGAATCATTTCGTCGGACAGCTGGGTATGCACCCGCAACGGAAACGCCACGTTCTCGAACACATCGAGGTCGGTAAACAGCGCACCGCTCTGGAACAGCACGCCCATATGCTTGCGAGCATCGAACAGATCGCTGCGCGACAAGGTCGGCAGGTTCTGGCCGTTGACCCACACTTCACCGGCGCTGGGGCGCAATTGCATGCCCATCAGACGCAACAGCGTGGTCTTGCCGCAACCGGACGGACCCATGATGCCCGTGACCTTGCCGCGGGGAATGCGAATATCGACGTTATTGAAGATGCTGCGCGTCCCGCGCTTGAAGGTCAGTCCCTTCAGCTCGACCGCGTAGGCGTTATCGGCACTCATCTAAACTCCTTGGGATGCAGCCTCTCACTCAGACACCATGCATGCGACAAACGTTTGCAACGGTGACGCATATAGATAGCCTCATGGGCTGGGCGGACTGAACTGGCGGCGAACTATATCACTGCTGGTACAGGGCGCCCAAGGCCGGAACAGCGCTAGTTCAGTTTAGGGACAGGGAAAAAAGGTTGCTGGCTATGTTACTGAGGATCGATCTCAGGTATTCGTTGAATAAAGCCTGACGAACTTGCGTGAGGGAATTGATCATTACCGCTATAATCGCCGACTTTTCGTCAGGCTATACGACTTCAGACATGAGCCAATCCAGCGACCTTATTCAATCCGCGCAACGCACCATCCGCCTCGAAGTTGAAGCCGTAGAAGGCTTACTGGCCCATATCGACGCAGATTTCGTACGCGCCTGCGAGATGATTCTGGCCAGCAAGGGCCGTGTTGTCGTGGTCGGCATGGGCAAGTCGGGCCACGTCGGCAACAAGATCGCCGCCACCCTGGCCAGCACCGGGACCACCGCATTTTTCGTACATCCGGCCGAAGCCAGCCACGGCGACATGGGCATGATCACCAAGGATGACATCATCCTGGCGCTGTCCAACTCCGGCACCACCAACGAAATCGTGACCCTGCTGCCGCTGATCAAGCGCCTGGGCATCAAGATGATCAGCGTCACCGGCAACCCGGAATCAACGCTGGCCAAGGCCGGCGACGTGAACCTGAATGTTCACGTGGACCACGAGGCCTGCCCGCTGAACCTGGCGCCGACCTCCTCCACCACCGCAGCCCTTGTCATGGGCGACGCCTTGGCCGTAGCGCTGCTGGAAGCCCGCGGATTCACCGCTGAAGACTTCGCGTTTTCCCACCCAGGTGGTGCCCTGGGCCGCCGTCTGTTGCTGAAAGTGGAAAATGTCATGCATTCGGGCGAGGAATTGCCCCACGTCCAGCGCGGCACCCTGCTGAAGGACGCGCTGATGGAAATGACCCGCAAGGGCCTGGGTATGACCGTGATCCTGGAAGCCGATGGGCGCCTGGCCGGGGTATTCACTGACGGTGATTTGCGCCGCACCCTGGACCGCACCATCGATATCCGCACCGCGACCATCGACGCCGTGATGACCCCCCATGGCAAGACTGCACGCCCTGAAATGCTGGCAGCCGAAGCATTGAAGATCATGGAAGACCACAAGATCGGCGCACTGGTGGTGATCGATAGCGACGACCACCCGATTGGCGCCCTGAACATGCACGACTTGCTGCGTGCGGGAGTGATGTAAATGACCAGCGACCTGTTGCAACGCGGCAAACACATCAAACTGGCGATTTTCGACGTTGACGGCGTACTGACCGATGGCCGCCTGTACTTTCTCGAAGACGGCAGCGAATTCAAGACGTTCAACACCCTCGACGGCCAGGGCATCAAGATGCTGATGGCTTCGGGCGTGCAAACGGCGATTATCAGCGGCAGAAAAACCCCGGTTGTGGAACGCCGCGCACAAAACCTCGGTATTCCTCACCTGTATCAGGGCCGCGAGGATAAACTGGTGGTTCTGGACGAGCTTCTTGGCAAACTCAACCTAAGCTATGAGCAGGTCGCCTATCTGGGCGATGATCTGCCTGACTTGCCGGTCATTCGCCGAGTAGGCCTGGGCATGGCCGTCGCCAATGCGGCGACATTTGTTCGCGAGCACGCCCACGGCATCACCACCGCCCGCGGCGGCGAAGGTGCCGCCCGCGAGTTCTGTGAACTGATCCTGCGAGCCCAAGGCAGTCTTGAAGCGGCCCACGCCGCCTACCTATAGAGCGTTTTATGCTGAGCAAAAAGATTCGCAACTTCCTGCTATTCGGAGTCATCGCCGCGCTGTTCCTTGCGGTGGGCTACTGGAATATCAGCCCGGGGCGCTTCCTCGACCAGCCTGCCGCGCAGGTTGACGACGGGGCCATCGACTATTACGCCACCAATGCCTATAGCGTGCAGTTCTTGCCCGACGGCAAGGTGCAGTACGAAATGACGTCGGACAAAGTCGAGCACTTGAAGGCCACGGAAGTCACCCTGCTGACCAACCCGGACCTGAACCTGTACCGCGGCACCGAGTTTCCGTGGCATGTCACGAGCAAGCGTGGCGAGGTGAACCCGGACGGCACCGAGGTAGAACTGATTGACTCGGTACGCGTTGCGCGTACTGACGCCAAAAACCGTGACACCGTGATTACCAGCAGTCGCATGACCGTATTCCCACAGAAGCAATATGCGCAGACCGAGCAAGACGTTAGAATCGACGGCGCTGGCGGTGTATCGACTGGCAAGGGAATGAAAGCGTATTTGAAAGAAAGCAGGATACACCTGCTATCGAACGTAAGAGGACAGTATGAGGCTCGTTAAAACTCTCCCTATTTTGCTCGGCCTGGGCGCAGCACTGGGAAGCGTGAGCGCCTGGGCTCTGCCGAACGATAGCCAGCAACCGATCCACATCTCGGCTGACGATGCGCAACTGGATGACAAGCAAGGCGTCGCCACCTATACCGGCGGCGTGATCATCACCCAGGGTTCGATGAAGATCACCGGCAACACGGTGACACTGACGCGCACCCAAGCGGGCGATATCGACGTGGTGACATCGGTGGGCAACCTGGCTTACTTCGAACAGAAGCAGTCGGCTACCGACACCGGCCCGATGAAGGGCTACGGCAAGACCATCCAGTATCACGCCCAGCAGAATCGCATCGTGCTGATCGACCAGGCCAAGGTACTCAGCCCCGATGGCAACTCCACGGAAGGTGAAAAGATCACCTATGACACCGTGAAGCAGATTGCCAACGCCGGTCGCGCCAATGGCAGCAAGGTCACCGCGCCACGCCCCCGTATCGATATGGTTATCCAGCCGAAGAAGAAGGCCGAGTAATGGCAACCCTGAAAGCCCAGCATCTGGCCAAGGCCTATAAAAGCCGTCAGGTCGTGCGCGACGTCAGCCTGTCGATCGACAGCGGCCAGATCGTCGGCTTGCTTGGCCCCAACGGCGCCGGCAAGACCACCTGCTTCTACATGATTGTCGGCCTGGTCCAGGCGGACCAAGGTCGCGTACTGATCGACGACCTGGATGTGAGCCACCAGCCAATGCACGGGCGCGCCCGTGCCGGTATCGGCTATCTTCCGCAGGAAGCGTCGATCTTCCGCAAGCTGTCGGTATCCGACAACATCATGGCCATCCTTGAAACCCGCAAGGAACTCGACCGTGAAGGCCGCCGCAAAGAATTGGAAAGCCTGCTTCAGGAATTCCACATCAACCACATTCGAGACAACCTTGGCATGAGCCTGTCCGGTGGTGAGCGGCGTCGCGTGGAAATCGCCCGCGCCCTGGCCACCGCCCCCAAGTTCATCCTGCTGGACGAACCGTTTGCCGGCGTCGACCCCATCTCGGTCGGCGACATCAAGCAGATCATCCATCACCTCAAGGCCAAGGGCATCGGTGTACTGATCACCGACCACAACGTGCGTGAGA
This sequence comes from Pseudomonas sp. SJZ103, assembly GCF_007828335.1. Taxonomy (NCBI): domain Bacteria; kingdom Pseudomonadati; phylum Pseudomonadota; class Gammaproteobacteria; order Pseudomonadales; family Pseudomonadaceae; genus Pseudomonas; species Pseudomonas sp. SJZ103. The sequence goes on along the minus strand of NZ_VIUN01000001.1, from coordinate 289,211 downwards.
CCCTCGACATCTGTGAAACCGCGTATATCGTCAACGATGGTCAGCTGATCGCCGAAGGCGACTCTGCCACCATCCTGGCCAACGAGCTGGTCAAGGAAGTGTACCTGGGTCACGAGTTCCGCCTGTAAACACCGTGGTGTCACGGCCGCTCGCCAAAGCGCGCGGGAGTCAATGAAAACCTCCGGATTTTTATTGTTACCGCGCTCTAGGCAAAGCCCCCGATATCAGGCATATAATTTGCTTATGTTTGGCGCTCACGCGCCCTGTCGTGGATGGCGCATTGCGCCGGCGAATAAGGTGTTAAGCCCCTGCCATGAAACCATCGCTAGTCCTGAGAATGGGCCAGCAGCTGACGATGACACCGCAGCTGCAACAGGCCATCCGCCTGCTCCAATTGTCGACCCTGGACCTGCAACAGGAAATCCAGGAGGCCCTGGAGTCCAATCCGATGCTCGAACGCCAGGAAGAAGGCGACGACTTCGATAATGCAGACCCACTGGCCGACAACATCGAGCAAAAACCCAATTCCGACGTACAGGAACCCTCCTACCAGGAAACCGCCCCCACGGTGGATAACCTTGAGGAAGGCGATTGGAACGAACGTATTCCCAACGAGCTCCCGGTGGACACCGCCTGGGAGGATGTCTACCAGACCAGCGCCAGCAGCCTGCCCAGCAATGACGATGACGAGTGGGACTTCACCACCCGCACTTCCGCCGGCGAGAGCCTGCAGAGCCATCTGCTGTGGCAACTGAACCTCGCGCCGATGTCGGACACCGATCGCCTGATCGCCGTGACCCTGATCGACTGCATCAATAACCAGGGCTATCTGGACGAGACGCTCGAAGAGATTCTCGAGGCCTTTGACCCGGAACTGGATATCGAGCTGGACGAAATCGAAGCGGTCCTGCACCGCATCCAACAATTCGAGCCCGCCGGCATCGGTGCCCGCACCCTGAGCGAATGCCTGCTGCTGCAACTGCGTCAGTTGCCCGCCAAGACCCCATGGCTCGCCGAGGCCCAGCGCCTGGTCACCGACTACATTGACCTGCTGGGCAGCCGCGACTACAGCCAGTTGATGCGGCGCATGAAGCTCAAGGAAGACGACCTGCGCCAGGTCATCGAGCTGGTGCAAAGCCTCAACCCGCGTCCAGGCTCGCAGATTGAGTCCAGCGAAGCCGAATACGTCGTTCCCGACGTGATCGTGCGCAAGGACAACGAACGCTGGCTGGTGGAACTGAACCAGGAATCGGTGCCGCGCCTGCGGGTCAACCCGCAATATGCCGGTTTTGTGCGCCGCGCCGACACCAGTGCCGACAACACCTTCATGCGCAACCAGTTGCAGGAAGCCCGCTGGTTCATCAAGAGCCTGCAGAGCCGCAACGAAACCCTGATGAAAGTGGCCACCCAGATCGTCGAGCACCAGCGCGGCTTCCTGGAATATGGTGACGAGGCGATGAAGCCGCTGGTCCTGCACGACATCGCAGAAGCAGTGGGCATGCACGAATCGACGATTTCCCGGGTGACCACACAAAAATTCATGCATACCCCACGGGGTATTTATGAGTTGAAATACTTTTTCTCCAGTCATGTCAGCACCTCGGAAGGTGGTGAATGCTCGTCCACGGCAATCCGCGCGATCATCAAAAAACTGGTTGCTGCGGAAAATCAGAAAAAGCCGTTGAGTGACAGCAAGATCGCTGGTTTACTGGAAGCACAAGGCATTCAGGTCGCCCGTCGAACCGTCGCCAAGTACCGCGAATCCCTTGGGATCGCGCCTTCCAGCGAGCGTAAGCGTTTGATGTGACGGGCGGGCCACAGCGTTCCAGTGGCGGGTATTCCTACCCGCCGCTTTATGCACTGGCAACGAAGGAGAAGCTGTATGCAAGTCAACATCAGTGGACACCATATAGAAGTCACCCCTCCACTACGCGACTACGTCGAGCAGAAGCTGAGGAAGCTTGAGGGCCATTTCGACAAGATCACCAACGTGCAGGTCATCATGAAGGTCGACAAGCTTCAGCAGAAAATCGAAGCGACACTTCAGATACCCGGTGGAGAAGTGGTCGCCAATGCCGAACATGAAGACATGTATGCATCAATCGACTTGCTCACAGACAAGCTTGACCGCCAACTCAAAAAGCATAAGGAAAAGAATCTGAGCCTGCTTCAGGGCACAGGTCGTTAACTCTCCCCCCATGATCCGACTTGAAACCATCCTGCCCCCCGGCCGTTCCCTCGTGAACGTGCCGGGCGGCAGCAAGAAGAAAGCCCTCGAACAAATTGCCAACCTGATCAGCAGCCAAGTGCCTGATCTGGAGATGCAGGATGTCTTTGAGGCTCTGATCGCCCGTGAAAAACTCGGTTCCACCGGTTTTGGCAACGGCATCGCCATTCCTCACTGCCGCCTCAAAGGCTGCGAGACACCTGTCAGCGCCCTGCTGCACTTGGACGCACCTATCGATTTCGACGCGATCGACGGTGCCCCGGTGGACCTGCTTTTTGTTCTGCTGGTCCCACAGGCCGCCACCGATGCACACCTGGAACTGCTTCGGCAGATCGCAAGCATGCTCGACCGCAAGGAAGTACGCGACAAACTGCGCAGTGCCAGTAGCAACGAGGCGCTGTACCAAGTTGTCCTGGATGAGCAAAACGGGCAGTAATCATGCGTTTGATCATCGTCAGCGGCCGCTCCGGCTCGGGTAAAAGTACTGCCCTCAACGTTCTTGAGGACAACGGATTCTATTGCATCGACAACTTGCCGGCCGGACTGCTCCCGGAATTGGCAGAGCGGGCACTGATCCATACCGAATTGGCGCAACCCCTGGTCGCCGTTTCGATTGACGCCCGCAACCTGCCGAGCCACCTCACGCGTTTTCCGGAATTGCTCGAAGAAGTGCGCGCCAAGCACATTCACTGCGATGTGCTGTATCTGGACGCCGACGAAGAAACCCTGCTTAAGCGCTTCTCAGAGACCCGTCGACGTCACCCCCTCAGCAGCCCACACCGTTCTCTGGCCGAAGCCATCGAGGATGAAACCAAGCTGCTGGGGCCGATCATTGACCTCGCCGATCTCAAGATCAACACCACCAGCCTCAACCTGTATCAGTTGCGCGATGCCATCAAGCTACGCCTGCTGAACCAGCCGGAGCCTGGCACGGCATTTCTGGTCGAGTCCTTTGGGTTCAAGCGTGGCATGCCGGTGGATGCCGACCTGGTGTTCGACGTGCGCTGCCTGCCCAATCCTTATTGGAAGCCGGAACTGCGTGACCAATCGGGGCTGGATCAGCCAGTGGCCGATTACCTGGCCGCGCAACCGGATGTGGAGGAGATGTTCCAGGACATTTCCAGCTACCTGCTCAAATGGTTGCCGCGTTTTGCCGCGAGCAATCGAGCCTATGTCACCATTGCCATCGGCTGCACCGGCGGCCACCACCGTTCCGTCTACCTGACCGAGCGCCTGGGCCAGGTGCTGCAACAAACCCTCAAGAACGTCCAGGTTCGCCACCGCGACCTTAGCTGAAAGGAACACCCCCGCGATGCCCGCTCTGGAAATTGAAATCATCAACAAGCTGGGCCTGCATGCCCGCGCCTCGGCCAAATTCGTCGGTATTGCCGGGCAGTTCCCTTGCCAGGTCCGCGCCGGGCGCACACCGGAGAGCATGGTCGATGGCAAAAGCATCATGGCGATGATGATGTTGGCGGCCGGCAAGGGCACAAAGATTCATTTGAGCACCGAGGGCGAGCAAGAGCAGGAAGCAATGGACGCCCTGGTGGCGCTGATCAACAACTTCTTTGATGAGGGTGAGTAAAACCCACCCGTTGAGGCGGGTGTGAAGCAAGAGGCTTCACCCCAAGGCGGTATCCATCACCATCATCAAGCAGAACCCCATGCACAACCCCAGGCTCGCAAGCTTTTCGTGACCATTGCGGCGCGACTCCGGGATCACTTCGTGGGTGACCACCAACAACATCGCGCCAGCGGCCAGCGCCAGGCCCAACGGCAACAGCACCTCGGCCAGGCTCACCAGCCAGGCGCAAAGCACGGCGAACACCGGTTCCACCAAGCCTGACGCGGCGCCGATCAGGAATGCCTTGACCCGCGACATCCCTGCCCCCGCCAATACCAACGCAATCACCAGACCTTCTGGCACATCCTGCAAGGCAATGCCCATGGCCAGGCTGTCGGCATCCGGCATGCCGCCGCCGGCTGAGACGCCAACCGCCATGCCTTCGGGGATGTTGTGGGCGATGATGGCAAACACGAACAGCCAGATACGCGGTGGAATCACCGGTTTATCCGGCGTACCCACCAACATCTCCGGGCTGGCGCCGGAGACCTTGCGATCCACCAGATACAGACCGAACGCCCCCAGCATGATGCCGAAGCTGATCAGCCCCCCTGCCCCCCAGGGCGAAAGACCAATCGCTTCGGCAGCGGCAATACCCGGTACGACCAGCGAAAAGGCGGTCGCCGCCAGCATCACGCCAGCACCGAAGCCCAACAAGGTATCGCTCAACGCCAGCGGCATCCGTCGAATCACCAAGACCGGAACTGCCCCCAGCGCCGTGCCAAGCGCGCAAATCGCCCCGCCCTGCAAGGCGCGCATGATGCGCGGCTCCAGATCCAGCCAGGCCAGCCCGTGAGCCACCAGCAATGCAGTACCTGCCAATAGCAGCAACGAGCCAAACGCATAACGAAACATTCGCACGCTGCTGATCGCCAGTGTTTCAGTGCCCATAGTCGGCCTTAGATCTTGTTATCGAAGGGAATGTCAGGCCAACGCGGCCTGATAGCGTGCGGCAACTTCCGGCCAGTTAATAACACTGTAGAAGGCATTGATGTATTCAGGACGACGGTTCTGGTACCGCAGGTAATAAGCATGCTCCCAGACGTCCAGGCCGAGGATCGGCGTATTGCCATTCATCAGTGGGCTGTCCTGGTTGCCGCTGCTTTCCACTATCAGCATCTTTTGCGGGGTGACGCTCAGCCAGGCCCAGCCGCTGCCGAAACGGGTCAAGGCGGCTTTGGTGAAGGCCTCCTTGAAACTGTCGAAACCGCCGAGTTGTTCTTCAACAGCTTTTCCCAACGCACCGTCGGGCTTGCCGCCACCTTTAGGTGACATAACCGCCCAGAACAGTGAGTGGTTGGCATGGCCGCCGCCTTGGTTGATGACGGCCGCACGTAGTTTTTCCGGCAGCTGCTGCACGCTGGACACCAGTTTCTCTACAGGCCAGCCCGCAAATTCGGTGCCCTCGACCGCAGCATTGAGGTTATTGATGTAGGTCTGGTGGTGCTTGGTGTAGTGAATCTCCATGGTTTGCGCATCGATATGCGGTTCCAGGGCATCGTAGGCATAGGGCAAGGCAGGCAAGGTGTAGGTCATATCAATGTGCTCCGTATTGAGACGTGGTCGGCTGCACCGCAGCACCGCCCAGTAAGCGATGGGTGCGCGGGTACTCACCGTGATCGCTGATGAAATTCAACAGTTCGACGTAAGTCTTGCTGCTCTGGCGCAGGGCCGCTTCGCGCAGCTGCGGGCTCAGGCGCACGTCCTGCATGGCCTGCAGCAAGCGCTGGTGAATAGCGCAGAGGTATTCGGCACTTTCCTCGGGCTGATTCAGGCGCAGGTGCAGGTCTGCCAGGTTGTGATGGGAAATGACACAAGCCGCGACTGCTTCGTCGGCATTCGCCCAGCGTTCGAACAGCACTTGAGCCAGGGCCAGGGCCTGCAGATAGGCCTCGCGAGCGTCAACCAACTCGCCCTGCATAAAGCAGTGATTAGCGCGTTCGATCGTGCGTTTCCAGTGCTCCATGGTGAGCCTCCAAAGCAGGGTCGGTGATTACACCCCGCCAGCCGTGAGTTTTTCCGGATCCAACAGGACTTCCAGTTGGTTACGGGGCAGGTCGGTGTGCTCAAGGGCCACCTCAATCACCGGACGGCCTTGCTGATAAGCCTTCTTGGCAATCTCGGCGGCCTTTTGGTAACCAATGATCGGGTTGAGTGCGGTGACCAGGATCGGGTTGCGCGACAACGCTTCCTTGAGCTTGGCTTCGTTGACCTTGAAGCTGGCGATGGCCTTGTCCGCCAGCAGGCGGCTGGCGTTGGCCAGCAATTCGAGACTGCTGAGCAGGTTCTGGGCAATGATCGGCAGCATCACGTTCAATTCGAAGTTGCCGGATTGGCCGGCAACGGTAATCACCGTGTCATTGCCGATGACTTGTGCAGCCACCATGGCCGTGGCTTCCGGAATCACCGGGTTGACCTTGCCTGGCATGATCGAGGACCCCGGCTGCAGGCCTTCCAGTTCGATCTCCCCCAGGCCGGCCAGCGGGCCGGAGTTCATCCAGCGCAGGTCGTTGGCGATTTTCATCAGCGATACGGCGGTGGTCTTCAACTGGCCGGAGACGGCGACGGCAGTGTCCTGGGAGCCGATCAGCGCGAACAGGTTCTTGCCGGGCGTGAATTTCACGCCGGTCAGGCTGCTCAGCTGTTGGCTGAAACGTGCCGAAAACTCCGGATGTGCGTTGATCCCGGTGCCAACAGCGGTACCGCCCTGGGCCAGAGCCTGCAGGGCCGGCAACAAGTCCTGCAGGTGGCCGATATTGGCCTTGAGTTGCTGCGCCCAGCCGTTGAGCACTTGGCTCATGCGCACGGGCATGGCATCCATCAGATGAGTACGGCCGGTCTTGATGAACGGGTGAACCTCTTCGGCTTTCTGCTCGATCACTTGCACCAGATGCTGCAAGGCCGGCAGCGTTTGCTCGTGCAGCACCAGCGCAGCACTGACGTGGATGGTGGTCGGAATGATGTCGTTGCTGCTTTGGCCACAGTTCACATGATCGTTGGGATTGACCGCTTCGCCAAGCAAACGGCTGGCGAGCGTCGCAATCACTTCGTTGGCGTTCATGTTCGAACTGGTGCCGGAACCGGTCTGGAAGATATCCACCGGGAAGTGCTGCATATAATCGCCTTCGAGCAAGCCTTGGGCGGCATCGACGATGGCTTTGCCCTGCCCTTCACTGATCTGCTTGAGGTCGACGTTGACCTTGGCAGCAGCCGCCTTGGCCAGGATCAGTGCGCGAATGAATTGCGCCGGCATGCGTTGGTGGCTGATCGGAAAGTTGTTCACCGCGCGCTGGGTTTGCGCACCGTACAAGGCCTCGGCGGGGACTTGCAGTTCGCCCATGCTGTCGCGTTCGATACGGGTGTTACTCATCGTTAGATCCTTGCACCAAGTCGGAGTGAGAGATTGATGGCAGCAATTCGCAGGTCGCCAATTGCCAGGCAAAGGTCTGCCAGCGCTTGAGGCGGCAGGCACAGTGAGAGAGTTTTTCCAGGTCGCGTAATGGGCGCCAGGCCTGGTCAAGGCAAATGGAGCGCCAATGCCACGGCAGTGCAATATCGCTGGCGGTGTCGATCAGCAGGCGGAATGAGGTTTCAGCGATGGTCCACGGATGGGTCGCGGTACAACACGCCAGGTATCGGCCCTCGTTGAGGTAATGTTCGATCAGGCGAGGTTCATTGGGATCCAGACCACAGCGAATCTGGCGACTCATCCAGCGCCAGCTTTCCAGGTAAGGATCCTCATGCAGGACAGAACTCATGATCCACACTCATCCGGTAATGATATTTATTATTAAATGATATTGAGAATCAAAACAAGAGCGACACCTCAAACCTCCTGAAACACGTCCACAAAAAAGGCGCGCCATCCGTAAGAAGGCGCGCCTTTTTGTGAAGCTGCAGCGGGATTAACTGCCTGCGACGGTCATCCGCTCGATCAGCACCGAGCCTGTGCGAATATTGCTGCGCAGCTCCAGGTCATTCCCCACGGCAACGATCTGCTTGAACATATCGCGCATATTGCCGGCGATGGTCACTTCCTGGACGGCGAACTGAATCTCACCGTTTTCCACCCAGAAACCCGCCGCACCACGTGAATAATCCCCAGTGACCATATTCAGGCCATGGCCCATCAATTCGGTCACCAAAAGACCACGTCCCATGCGACGCAACAGCGCCGCCTGGTCTTCGTCGCCATGGGTCACGAACAGGTTATGCACGCCGCCGGCGTTGGCAGTGCTTGGCAGGCCGAGTTTGCGGCCTGAATAGGTGCCGAGTACGTAAGACACCAGCTCACCGTTTTCGACGAACGGCTTGGCATACGTGGCCAGGCCGTCCCCGTCGAACGCCGAACTGCCCATGGCACGCATCAAGTGCGGACGCTCATCGATGGTCAGCCACTCGGGAAACAACGTCTGGCCGATCGCCCCTTCAAGGAACGAAGACTTGCGATAAAGATTGCCGCCAGAAATGGCCCCCAGGAAACTGCCGAACAAACCGCCTGCCAGCTCCGCCGAAAACAGTACAGGCACTTCACACGTCGGCACCGGGCGCGCGCCCAGGCGGCTCGCGGCACGTTGTGCGGCACGTTGACCAATACTGACCGGGTCTGCCAGCAATTCACCCTGACGACTTACGTCGTACCAGTAATCACGCTGCATCTGGCCATTGGCCTCGGCGATCATCACGCAACTCAAACTATGGCGAGTGGACGCATACCCGCCAATAAACCCGTGGCTGTTGCCGTATACGCGACAGCCCTGGTGAGTGTTCAACGTGGTTCCATCGGCGTTCTTGATGCGGGTATCGGCATCGAACGCTGCCGCTTCACAGGTCAGCGCCAGCTCGATGGCCCGCTCGGGCGTGATATCCCAGGCATGGAACAGATCGAAATCCTTCAAGTCCTTGGCCATCAGCGCCTTATCGGCCAAGCCCGAGCTTTCATCCTCGGAGGTGTGCTGGGCAATCGCCAACGCGGCGGCAACCGTTTCGCGTATAGCCTCCGGGCCGCTGGCCGACGTACTGGCCGAACCTTTGCGCTGCCCCACGTACAAGGTGATGCCAAAGCCCTGATCACGGTTGAATTCGACGGTCTCCACTTCCCGTTGACGGACCGACGTCGACAACCCCTGCTCCAGCGACACCGCCACTTCACAGGCACTGGCCCCCTGGCGCTTGGCCTCGGCAAGGATCTGCTCGACTTGTTCCTGCAGGGCCGGTAACGCTTGCGGACCGACGCTTTGGGCTGCACTCATGGTTTTCTCCACTCAAATTCTGCTTTCGGTTAAGGCCATCGAGCGACCGGGCCGGACAAGCGGCCCCCGACTGGTTATCATGGCGGCGTTTCTTTGCGGACTGCCACCATGGTTGATTCTTACGACGACTCCCTCGATGGGGAGAAAAGCAAAACCCAGGTCAAACGTGAGCTGCATGCTCTGGTTGACCTGGGCGAGCGCCTTACAACGCTCAAGAAAGACTTGATTGCAAAACTGCCACTGACCGACGAAATGCGCCGGGCGCTTGCGGACGCGCCCAAGCACACCGCGAATATCGCGCGTAAACGGCACATCATGTTTATCGGCAAGCTGATGCGCGATCAGGACACTGACGCCATTCTCGCCTTGCTTGATCAAACCGATGCCTCCACTCGCCAGTACAACGAACGTTTCCATAACCTGGAACGTTGGCGTGACCGCCTGATCTCGGGCGATGACGCGGTGCTGGAGAAATTCGTGCTGGATTACCCGGACGCGGACCGCCAGCAACTGCGCTCCCTGATCCGTCAGGCCCAGCACGAGCAAGCGCATAACAAGGCGCCGGCCACCAGCCGTAAAATCTTCAAATACATCCGTGAGCTGGACGAGACTCAACGCGGCCTGCGTTGATGCCCTTCCCCGGGTGGCGATCTTCGCCACCCGAAGCTCCACCCCTTACGACCCCGTGCCACCCACGGTGATCGCATCAATTTTCAGCGTTGGCTGGCCGACCCCTACCGGCACCGACTGCCCATCTTTCCCGCACATGCCCACACCACTGTCCAGGGCCAGGTCGTTGCCGACCATCGACACCTTGCTCATGGCTTCAGGGCCATTGCCAATCAACGTTGCCCCTTTGACCGGCGCGGTAATCTTGCCGTCTTCGATCAGGTACGCCTCGCTGGTGGAGAACACGAACTTGCCGCTGGTGATATCCACCTGGCCGCCGCCGAGGTTGGCGCAGTAGATACCGCGCTTCACCGAGGCGATGATCTCCGCCGGGTCGCTTTCGCCACCGAGCATGTAGGTGTTGGTCATGCGTGGCATCGGCAGGTGCGCATAAGATTCGCGACGGCCATTACCGGTGCGTGCCACGCCCATCAGACGGGCATTGAGCTTGTCTTGCATGTAGCCCTTGAGCACACCGTTTTCAATCAAGGTGGTGCATTCGGTCGGCGTGCCTTCATCATCGACGCTCAGCGAGCCACGGCGACCGGCCAGGGTGCCATCATCGACAATGGTGCAGAGCTTGGACGCAACCATCTCGCCCATGCGCCCGCTGTAGGCGGAACTGCCCTTGCGGTTGAAGTCGCCTTCCAGGCCATGGCCCACGGCTTCGTGCAGCAATACGCCGGACCAGCCTGAGCCCAACACCACCGGCAACGTGCCGGCTGGCGCCGGAATGGCTTCGAGGTTCACCAACGCCTGGCGCAAGGCTTCACGGGCATAGCCCATCGCACGGTCGTCGGTGAGGAAGTACCGGTAGTCGGTACGCCCGCCGCCGCCATGGCCGCCACGCTCGCGGCGGCCGTTCTGCTCGACGATCACGCTGACGTTGAAACGCACCAGCGGCCGTACGTCCGCCGCCAGGCCACCGTCGGTGGACGCCACCAGGATGCGCTCCCACACACCGGCCATGCTCACGGAGACCTGCTGGATACGCGGGTCCAGGGCGCGAGTGGCGGCGTCGACACGCTTGAGCAGCTCGACCTTTTCCGCGCGGCTGATCACTTCCAAGGGGTTGTCCGGGGCATACAACTGCGCCACGTCCTGGGTACTGAACGCCTGCACGGTGCCATTTTGGCCCGCACGGGAGATCGAACGCGCAGCACGCGCGGCCAGGCCCAACGCCTCCAGGGTGATCGCGTTACTGTAGGCGAAACCGGTCTTTTCACCGGATTGCGCACGTACGCCTACACCTTGGTCAAGATTGAAACTGCCTTCCTTGACGATGCCATCTTCCAGGGCCCAGGACTCGGAGATCTGCCCCTGGAAATACAGGTCGGCGGCATCGATGCCTGGCCCGGCCAGGTCGCCAAGCACGGTTTGCAAGCTTTCGATGGTCACGCCACCGGGCGCCAGGAGGTGTTCACTGACTGAGGACAACAACTCGCTCATAGGTTTGGCCTTAAATTCATCGTTCTGAAGCAGGTCGCTGTGCGCCCTGCGAGAAAAAGCGCCGATGGTTCACCACCGGCATGCGCGCCCGTATCGACGCCTGTTCACTGCTATCGCGTTCGGCCAGCAACACCGCTTCGCCTTGATCCTGTTGTGTCAGCAGCCGACCCCACGGGTCGACAATCGCCGCATGTCCATAGGTTTCCCGTGGCCCCGGATGCACACCGCCCTGGGCGGCCGCCAGCAGGTAACACTGGGTCTCGATGGCCCGCGCACGAATCAGCACGTCCCAGTGGGCAGCGCCGGTGACGGCGGTAAAGGCCGAGGGCGCGGTGATCAATTCAGCCCCCGCTGCGCGTAGCTCGCTGTACAGCTCAGGGAAGCGCAGGTCGTAACAGACCGTCAGGCCCAAACGGCCAACCGGCGTATCCGCCACCACCACATTCCTTCCGAAAGCATAGTCATCGGATTCCCGATAGCGACCCCGGGCGTCCGCCACATCCACATCGAACAAATGCAGCTTGTCGTAACGGGCAACGACTTCGCCGCGATCATCAATCAGCAGCGAGCAGGCGTTGGGCTTGGCGTGTGGATGGTCCTTGGGCGGCAACGGTAATGTGCCAGCCACTATCCATAAGGTGAGGTCACGGGCGGTCTGTTTCAACCACGGCAGGATCGGACCTTCGCCCAGTGCCTCGGCGCGGCCAATATCCGCGGCGTCGCGGCGGCCCATGGCGGCAAAGTTTTCCGGCAGCACCGCCAGCTTCGCACCGCGCGCCGCCGCTTGCTCCAACAAGCGCCGGGCCTGGACCAGGTTGGCCAGCACATCGCTCTGACTGACCATTTGAATTACCGCAAAGGACATGGGCCGATACTCCATAAAAGGCATGGGGCCATGCTACTCCACAGGCTCTCAGTTTGGTTTTTCAAAGGGCTTGTCGAAGGTGATTTTTGGATCCTTCCATGGGCCTTCCACCTTGTATTGCACGCTGGCGAAACGCGAAACACGGTCACCGATCAGCTTGTCGATCAGGAACAGTGCGCCACCAATCGCCGGCGCGCCCACGATCAGCGCGGCAATCGGCAGGTTGTTGGTCACCGGCAACGTCACCAGCAACTTGGCATCGACACGATCAGCCACCAGGTCCAGGGTGCCATTGAGCTCCAGGTTGCTCGACGGGCCTGTCATGGTGATCGGCTCGCGCGTCACGAACACGCCATTGCTGGCGACCAATTGCCCCTTGACCCGGTCATAACTCAAGCCCTTGCCCAGCAGGTCGGAGAAGTCCAGGCGCAGGCGGCGCCCGATGGAGTTGAAGTTGAGCAGGCCGAATACCCGCAGCGCCTGGGCGCCACCTTCCACCTCGACAAACTGACCTTTACGGAACGCCGCATCCAGGCTGCCGGAAAAACGCTTTGGCCCGACCCAGGCCGGCGAACCCGGCCAACGCCCATCCACATCCAGGTGGAAGTTCTCGCTGGTGACCGTGGGCGCATAGCCCCAGCCTTTGAGTACGTCGGCGATGTTCTTGCCGTCCAGGCGGCCCTTGTACCAGCTGCTGCTGTCACCCGGAGCCCCTTCCCATCCGCCGGCGCCCTTGAGTTGCATGCCCTTGAGACCCAGGTCCAGCGTATTGAACGCCAGGCCCTTGGCAGTTGGTCGGATCTTGAGCGACCAGGCGCCAATCAGGTCCGGCCCCTGAAACAGCTGGTCAATGGCAATATCCAGCGCGGGAATATCCTTGGGATCAATACTGGCCAACGGGTCCGGTGCATTTTCATCAGCCTGTACCGTCGGGTCCACCGCCGGCAGCTTCACGTATTGCAGGTTGACCGCAATCGGCGCGCCCTTGGCATCCGGCAGGTTCACGGCCCCCTTGGCCTGCTGGCTGTCGAACTGTAAGCCCCAGGCAGCGGACTTGCGATCCAGCAGCAGGTTGACCTGATCGAACTGGGTACCCAGACCGGTTAGCTTGCCAATCTTGAATTCGGCACCGCTCAGCAGTTGCTTGGCACTGCCACCAGGGTCATTGCCAGCATACTGGTTCACCAGCTTTTTCCATGGGTCGATATCCAGTTCCGAGAGCACGCCGCGGATGCGCAAACCCTTGGCGCCTGGCAGTACGGCATCACCATCGCCGAGGAACAACTCGCCACGGCCGTCATTGAGTTTGTCTGGCGGCGCGGCGAAGGTGAAGTTGGCCAACTCACCATAATCGAACCAGTAGCGGCGCTCAGCCCCCTGCAAGGTCATGCGGAATACGCTGTCACGTCCCTGGCTGGCAGGCATGCCGAACGGCGCAGGCAAATCCACCGCAACGCCCTTGAGATTGGAGCTGACCATCAGTTGGCTGTCGGCACCGTCCAGGTTGAGCTGCAACTGATACGAAATATCACCGGACACCGGCAACGGCTGGCTGACTTTCAACCAATCCGTCAAGCGCTTGACCGTCACCTGCCCCCTGGCGGCGACACGGGTACTGATATTACCCGGCTTGCCATCGGCAAATATCTGCGCGGTGATCGGCCGGTCAAATGCCTGGGCTGTAATCTTTTCGCCGCTCAGGCCCTTGGCGCTGTCGAAGCGGAAACTGCCCTTGAGCTGCGTCAGGTCCAGGGGCGGCTCCGCCAATTGCAGGCGCGCCTTGTCAGTCTGGAAATCCACCACGATCCTGGGCTCGATACCCTTGACCAGCGGAACGTCCAGATCCAGCGTGCCTTGCAGGTCTCCTTCGCCTTTCCAGCCGGCGAAGGTGGATGCCGTGCCAATTGGCGCTTCCTGGAGGATCTTCAGCCCATCACCCAGGCCACCGGCAAAACCACCGGTAAGCAACAGATGACTTTCCTTGCCGGACGGCGCGTGGGGAATATTGACGTAGACGTCCTTGACCTTGGTGTCGAGCAACTGCCCCTTGCTGGCCAGGATGCGTACGCCAGTCTCCTCGACAAACACTTCACCATTGACCTTGTTCACATGGGGCCAGCCCGGCTGGAAAGCCAGTTCTGCGTCATGCACCTTGAAGAACAGGCTGATATTGCGCGCGGCTGGCAACGCGTCGTGGTTCAGCGACCCCTGGTACTGGAAGAACCCCTGATCCACCGCGCCCTTGAGAATTGCCGTGCGCAGCCACTCATCCAACGCGGGGCTCAGCACGGCCGGCAGGTATTTAGGGGTAAAGCGTCCATCGCCATCGACCATACCGACCCGCAGGTCCATATAGTCTTCCTGGCTGTGGTCGAAATGCAGGCGAATCAGGAAATCGGCGGCGATCTTGCCTTCTTCCCCCAGCACCTTGATATACGGGGCGATCAGGGTGAAGCCTTCTTTATCCAGCTTCCACGTCAGGCGTGCATTGGCCTGGAGATACTGCCAGGGCTTGGCGAAGATCGGATCGAGGTGCAGGGAAAAATCCTTGCTGTCCATGCGCAACTCGCCACGGCCCAGGTCGCCGCTGATGCTGCCGGAAACGTTGCGCGCAGCCGGCGCACCGAAGTAGGCATCAAACCCGACCCGCTCCAGGTTGGCGGCAAAGCTGACTTTTTGATCCGTAGTGTCTTGAGGACGGAAATCCACCAGCACATTACGCAGCAGGCCGGTGGCCTTCAGATGCTCGACGGTCTTGGCGACACCTTCCGGCAGCGGCGCCAGGGCGTTGAGCAACGGTGTGATGGGGGTCAGGTCGAGGCGGTCAGCCTGCAGCTTCCAGGCTTCCTGAGCCTTGTCGGTAGCCAGTGTCTGCTGCAATTGCAGGCGCGATTCCCATCGGGTCTCGCCCAGGCTCATCGCCAGGGAATCAAACAACACCTTCAAGCCGGTATCACTGCGTTGCAGATAGGCCGTAAGTGCAAGGTTTTCGATATGGACCGGCTTGCGCTCGGCGTAGCTGCCCTTCACTTGCGGCGAGTTGAGGCGCACTACTGCACTTTGCACAGTGCCTTTACCCCAGCTCAGCCAGAATTCACCACCGGCCTTGAACTGCGTGAGTTTCCACTGCTGGGTCAGCCTGGCGGGAATCCACTTGGCCCAGTCGCTTTGGGGCAGGCTCAGGTAGGCCTCGACTTCAGCGTCCTTCCACTGGCTCGCGCGAATACGACTGCGCAGGCTCAGGGCAAGGGGCTGGCCGTCGGGCAAGGTCAGGCGAGCGTCCAGGCGCTGGCGGGTGACGCCCGTGTGCAGGCTCAGGCCCACATACGTCAGGGTCAGCGGCGCCTGATCGAACGGTTGCAGGGTGACCTGGCTGTCGAGCAGCGACACGCGCTTGACCATCTGCATGCGCTTGAGCAATTGCTCCGGATCCAGCGGCTGGTCATCCTGCATCGGCAAGCCTTGCAGGGCCCAATGGCCGTCCTTGTCTTCCTTGGCGTTCAGTTGCAGGCCACTGACTTCCAGGTGCGCAATACGCACTTCGCGCGCCATCAGGCTCGCCCATATATCCGGCACCACTTCGACCTGATCCAGGCGCAAGGCACTGCTACCCTCGCCGACCATCACGTCGTGGGCCAGCAACATGGGCGCGAAGCCGCTCCAACGGCCTTCAAGGCTGCCGATGTGCACAGGCATGTCCACCGCAGCCTGGGCCTTGGCTTCGATTTCCGCGCGGTATTCGGCCACCAGCGGGGTCAATTCACGCCCCAGGCTCACATACACCGCCGCCAACACCAGCAGCAAGGCGCACAGCCCAAGGCCCCAACGGGTCAAAGCGGCAAAAAAGCGTATCAGACGCTCCATGTCAGGCGACCCTCAAGGCAGTAGACGGACTGCAGATCAAGGCCTGCGAGTCGCGTAAAGAGAAAGCGAATGGGGATCAGAGCAGCACCACGTCATATTGTTCCTGGGAATACATGGTTTCGACCTGGAAGCGAATCGTACGCCCGATAAAACCCTCCAGTTCAGCCACGTTACCGGACTCTTCATCCAGCAGGCGGTCAACCACTTTCTGGTTGGCCAACACTCTATAACCTTCGGCCTGATAGGCCCGCGCCTCTCGCAGGATTTCCCGGAAAATCTCGTAGCAAACCGTTTCCGGGGTCTTCAACTTGCCGCGGCCCTGGCAACTGCTGCACGGCTCGCACAGCACCTGCTCCAGGCTCTCGCGGGTGCGCTTGCGGGTCATCTGCACCAGGCCCAGCTCAGTGATGCCGATGATATTGGTCTTGGCGTGATCGCGCTCCAGCTGCTTTTCGAGGGTGCGCAGCACCTGACGCTGGTGCTCTTCATCTTCCATGTCGATGAAGTCGATGATGATGATACCGCCCAGGTTACGCAGGCGCAGTTGGCGAGCAATGGCCGTGGCCGCTTCGAGATTGGTCTTGAAGATGGTCTCTTCAAGGTTGCGATGGCCAACGAACGCACCGGTGTTGACGTCGATGGTGGTCATGGCTTCCGCCGGGTCCACCACCAGGTAACCGCCGGACTTAAGCGGCACCTTGCGCTCCAGGGCTTTCTGGATTTCGTCCTCGACGCCATACAGGTCGAAGATCGGCCGTTCGCCAGGGTAGTGCTCCAGGCGATCGGCAATTTCCGGCATCAGCTCGGCAACAAATTGCGTGGTGCGCTGGAAGGTTTCCCGCGAGTCGATGCGAATTTTCTCAATCTTGGGGCTGACCAGGTCGCGCAATGTGCGCAGGGCCAGGCCCAGGTCTTCGTAGATCACGCTCGGCGCGCCGATGGTCTTTATCTGTGCGCCGATCTGGTCCCACAGGCGCCGCAGGTAGCGAATGTCCATGAGAATTTCGTCAGCGCCGGCGCCCTCGGCAGCGGTGCGCAGGATAAAACCA
Organism: Pseudomonas sp. SJZ103; assembly: GCF_007828335.1. NCBI lineage: Bacteria > Pseudomonadati > Pseudomonadota > Gammaproteobacteria > Pseudomonadales > Pseudomonadaceae > Pseudomonas > Pseudomonas sp. SJZ103. Next base: position 272,212 of record NZ_VIUN01000001.1, on the reverse strand, counting down.
CCCGCTTCCTTGATACCTTCGGCGGCCACGCAGTCGCTGACCACCTTTTTCAGGCGCTCGCGCTCTGCTTCATCTTCAATCTTCAGGGAAATGCCGACATGGGCGGTGCGCGGCATATACACCAGGTAGCGCGACGGAATCGACAGCTGAGTCGTCAGCCGCGCGCCCTTGGAACCGATGGGGTCCTTGGTGACTTGCACCACCAGGCTCTGCCCCTCATGCACCAAGGCACTGATGCTTTCCACTGCCGGCCCTTCGCGCAGGGAGATCTCCGAGGCGTGGATAAACGCCGCCCGGTCCAGGCCGATGTCGACAAATGCCGCCTGCATGCCCGGCAACACCCGCACCACCTTGCCCTTGTAGATATTGCCGACGATCCCGCGTTTCTGGGTGCGCTCGACATGCACTTCTTGCAGAACACCGTTCTCTACCACCGCCACGCGCGATTCCATCGGCGTGATATTGATCAGAATCTCTTCACTCATGGCTGGGTCTCGTTCAGGCGTTTTCACAATAGTGACCGATCGCTTAAGGCTGGGCGCTGACGTCACGCGCTCAGCGCACGGTAAGGTGTTGCCAACAGGGTATGCCGAATTGGGCCAGCAGTTGCGCGGTTTCGCACACCGGCAGGCCTACCACGGCGGAATAGCTGCCATTGAGCCCGGCCACAAACACCGACCCAAGCCCTTGAATAGCATAGCCGCCCGCTTTGTCCTGGGGTTCGCCGCTGTGCCAGTAGGTTGTAGCCTCCTCGACAGAAATCCCACGAAAAAGTACACGACTACTGACACATCGGGTTTCACAGCGCAGACCATCAGTGAGCGCGATGGCGGTGAGGACTTCATGCTCACGCCCCGCCAAGGCCATCAACATCGCCAGGGCATCGGCCTGGTCCACAGGCTTGCCAAGGATCTGGCCGTCCACAACCACCGCCGTATCGGCGCCCAGCACGCAAGCACCTGGCTCTTCCCCAAGCGCAGCAAATCCCGCCGCCGCCTTGCCGCGCGCAAGACGCTCAACGTAGGCAACAGCCGATTCATTGATAAGGGGAGTTTCATCAATCGCGGCGCTGACCACAGTGAAAGGCACGCCGATCTGGGTCAGCAGTTCACGCCGCCTCGGGGAGCCCGAGGCCAGATAAAGCGAATTCATTGCAGACTCTCCCTGTGGGGTTCGATAACCAGGCAGAGCCTCGCAATCCATTCAATTGATTTTATAGCGGCGACGTAACCCGCGCAGGCCAAAACTGATCCACGGCCACAGCAGCGCACTGACCAGGGCCGGTAACACGAGCGCCAGGGTTGGCTGGCGGTTACCGGTCAAGGCACTGAGCCACAGCTGTACCAACTGCGCCAGGCCGAAGATCACCAGGATCACGAGGCATTGCTGCCACATCGGGAACATCCGCAGGCGCTGCTGCAACGACAGTATCAGGAAGGTAATCAGGGTCAGGATCAACGCGTTCTGGCCCAGCAAGGTGCCATACAGCACATCTTCCGCCAAGCCCAGGAACATGGCCGTAACCATGCCCACTTTATGCGGCAGGTTCAGCGACCAGAATGCCAGCAGCAATGCCAGCCACAGCGGACGCAGGATCTCCATGAATTGCGGCAGCGGCGAAACGCTGAGCAGCAAGCCGATGGCGAATGTCAGCCAGACGATCCAGCCATTGCTCGAATGGGTACCGGCCATTATTCCTCCCTCTGCCGTGTGGTTGCCGGGGCGGCGGCTGGAGGCTTCGCAGCAGGCGTCGTGGTGGCAGGTGTGGTGGCAGGTGGTTTCGCAGCCGTCGGTTTTACCGGGTGCGCGCTATGGGCTGCAGGCTTGACCGGCGTGGCCACAGGCGCCGTAGCTGCCGGAGTTGCCGCCGGTACAACGGGGGTAGTCGACTGAGGCTTGGGCACGGTCGCAGGAATGATCGGCGCAGTGCCGTTCTTCTTGTCTTCCGCTTCCTGGGCCTGGGCGGCGTCGTTGGCACGCTCTTCCGGGGTCCGGTTGTCGCTGAACACCAGCAGCAGGTAGCGGCTGCGGTTCAGGGCGGCAGTGGGCACGGCGCGCACAATGGCGAATGGCTGGCCGGAGTCGTGGATCACCTCCTTGACCGTTGCCACCGGGTAACCCGCCGGGAACCGCTGGCCCAGGCCGGAGCTGACCAGCAGGTCGCCTTCCTTGATGTCGGCCGTGTCCGCGACGTGACGCAATTCCAGGCGCTCGGGGTTACCGGTACCGCTGGCAATCGCGCGCAAGCCGTTACGGTTGACCTGCACCGGAATGCTGTGGGTGGTGTCCGTCAGCAACAGGACGCGCGAGGTGTAGGGCATCAACTCTACGACCTGCCCCATCAGTCCCCGAGCATCCAGTACCGGCTGACCAAGCACCACGCCGTCGCGCTCACCCTTGTTGATGATGATGCGATGGGTAAAGGGGTTGGGGTCCATGCCGATCAACTCGGCGACTTCGACCTTCTCGTTGACCAACGCGGAAGAGTTGAGCAACTCGCGCAGCCGAACGTTCTGCTCGGTGAGGGCCGCCAGCTTTTGCATGCGCCCCTGCAACAGCAGGTTTTCGGTCTTGAGTTTTTCGTTCTCGGCAACCAGCTCGGTGCGGCTGCCAAATTGGCTGGCCACGCCCTGGTAGAGACGTTGCGGTAGGTCGGTGATCCAGTAGGTCTGCATCAACACCAGCGACATTTGGCTACGCACCGGCTTGAGCAGCGCAAAGCGGGCGTCGACCACCATCAATGCGACCGAAAGCACGACCAGCACCAATAAGCGCACGCCCAATGAGGGGCCTTTGGCGAAAAGCGGTTTAATAAGCCGCTCCTCCCAGGCAAATGTTCTCTTTATTCATACGGCATCTAACCGGCCTGGATGCAGATTGAAGACGATAAACGCCAACAGGCAGCACTGCAAAGTGCTGCCTGCGGGCGAAACATGGTGCAACCAACGATCTTATTCGCTGGAGAGCAGGTCCATGGTGTGTTTATCCATCATTTCCAGTGCACGACCGCCACCACGGGCAACGCAGGTCAGCGGGTCTTCGGCGACGATCACCGGCAGGCCGGTTTCCTGGGCCAGCAGCTTGTCGAGGTCGCGCAACAGGGCGCCACCACCGGTCAGCACCAGGCCTCGCTCGGCGATGTCGGAAGCCAGTTCCGGCGGCGATTGCTCCAGGGCGCTCTTCACAGCCTGAACGATAGTGGCCAGGGACTCTTGCAGAGCTTCCAGCACTTCATTGGAGTTCAGGGTGAAGGCACGTGGAACGCCTTCGGCCAGGTTGCGACCGCGAACATCGACTTCGCGAACTTCGCCGCCCGGGTAAGCGGTACCGATTTCCTGCTTGATGCGCTCGGCGGTGGATTCGCCGATCAGGCTGCCGTAGTTGCGACGGACATAAGTGATGATCGCTTCGTCGAAACGGTCGCCGCCTACGCGTACGGATTCGGCATACACCACACCGTTCAGGGAAATCAGGGCGATTTCAGTGGTACCACCACCGATATCCACCACCATCGAACCGCGCGCTTCTTCAACCGGCAGGCCGGCACCGATCGCAGCAGCCATCGGCTCTTCGATCAGGAACACTTCGCGGGCACCGGCGCCAAGGGCCGATTCACGGATGGCACGACGCTCCACCTGGGTGGATTTGCACGGAACGCAGATCAGCACACGAGGGCTCGGCTGCAGGAAACTGTTTTCGTGAACCTTGTTGATGAAGTACTGCAGCATCTTCTCGCAGACGCTGAAGTCGGCGATCACGCCGTCCTTCATCGGACGAATGGCAGCAATATTGCCTGGTGTTCGACCGAGCATGCGCTTGGCCTCGGTGCCGACGGCAACGACACTTTTCTGATTACCATGGGTCCGAATGGCCACAACCGATGGCTCATTCAGAACGATACCGCGCTCGCGCACGTAAATAAGGGTGTTGGCAGTGCCCAGGTCAATGGAAAGATCGCTGGAAAACATGCCACGCAGTTTCTTGAACATGGGGAAAGGACCCTAGGCAACGCGTGGGTAAAAAAGTGCGGCAAACTCTAACAACGACAGGGATTTTGGGCAAGGCGCCAATGTGCTAAATTGGCCGACTTTCTGTGCACCAACCCCCACAATCGCGGCCGTAAGACCGTAGAAATGCGGTAGTGTTCCGACAATCTAACACACGGACAGCCTCCGTTCTGTTTTCCACTGGAGATTCCCATGGCGCTTGAACGCTCCGACGTGGAAAAAATCGCTCATCTGGCCTCGCTTGGCCTGAATGAAGCCGATCTTCCACAGACCACCGCAGCCCTGAACAGCATTCTAGGGCTGGTTGACCAAATGCAGGCCGTGAATACCGACGGCATCGAGCCCCTGGCTCACCCGCTGGAAGCCAGCCAGCGCCTGCGCGCAGACGTCGTGACCGAACGCAATAATCGCGAGGCCTACCAGTCCATCGCGCCAGCGGTCGAAAACGGCCTGTACCTGGTTCCGAAAGTCATCGACTAAAGGGAAAGAGCCTGCAATGCATCACATGACTCTGGCCGAGATCGCCCGCGGTCTCGCCGACAAAAAGTTTTCTTCCGAAGAGCTGACCAAGACCCTGCTTGCGCGTATCGCCGAGCTGGATCCCAAGGTCAACAGCTTCATCAGCCTCACCGAAGAGCTGGCCCTGAGCCAGGCCAAGGCTGCGGATGTACGCCGCGCCAACGGTGAAAACGGTGCCCTGCTGGGCGCACCTATCGCCCACAAGGATCTGTTCTGCACCCAGGGCATTCGCACCAGTTGCGGCTCGAAGATGCTCGACAACTTCAAGGCGCCCTACGACGCCACCGTGGTCGCCAAGCTGGCCGCTGCCGGGGCCGTGCCCCTGGGCAAGACCAACATGGACGAATTCGCCATGGGTTCGGCCAACGAGTCGAGCTACTACGGTGCGGTGAAGAACCCCTGGAATCTGGAACACGTGCCCGGCGGTTCGTCCGGTGGTTCGGCTGCGGCCGTTGCCGCGCGCTTCCTGCCGGCCGCCACGGCCACCGACACCGGCGGCTCGATCCGCCAGCCGGCGGCCTTCACCAACCTCACCGGCCTGAAGCCGACCTACGGTCGCGTTTCCCGCTGGGGCATGATCGCCTACGCCTCAAGCCTCGATCAGGGCGGCACACTGGCCCGCACGGCCGAAGACTGCGCGATTTTGTTACAAGGCATGGCAGGCTTCGACACGCAGGACTCCACCAGCATCGATGAACCGGTGCCGGACTACAGCGCCAGCCTCAACACTTCGCTCAAGGGCCTGCGCATCGGTGTGCCGAAGGAATACTTCAGCGCCGGTCTCGACCCGCGCATTGCCGAATTGGTGCACAACAGCGTCAAAGAGTTGGAAAAGCTCGGCGCGGTGGTCAAGGAAATCAGCCTGCCGAACAACCAGCACGCGATTCCTGCCTACTACGTGATCGCGCCGGCGGAAGCCTCCTCCAACCTGTCGCGTTTCGACGGCGTGCGCTTCGGCTACCGCTGCGAAAACCCGAAGGACCTGACCGACCTGTACAAACGCTCCCGTGGCGAAGGCTTCGGTGCCGAAGTTCAACGCCGGATCATGGTCGGTGCCTACGCCCTGTCCGCCGGCTATTACGACGCGTACTACCTCAAGGCGCAAAAGATCCGGCGCCTGATCAAGAACGACTTCATGGCGGCCTTTGAAGAAGTCGACGTGATCCTCGGTCCAACCACGCCGAACCCGGCCTGGAAGATCGGCGCCAAGACCGGCGACCCGATTGCCGAGTACCTGGAAGACCTCTACACCATCACCGCCAACCTCGCGGGCCTGCCGGGCTTGTCCATGCCTGCCGGCTTCGTCGATGGCCTGCCGGTGGGCGTGCAATTGCTCGCCCCGTATTTCCAGGAAGGCCGCCTGCTCAATGTGGCGCACCAGTACCAGTTGAACACCGACTGGCACACTCGCACCCCTACCGGCTTCTGAGGAGAACACTATGCAATGGGAAGTTGTGATCGGGCTGGAGATTCATACCCAGCTCGCCACCCAATCGAAGATTTTCTCCGGTAGCGCCACCACGTTCGGCTCCGAACCCAACACCCAGGCCAGCCTGGTAGACCTGGGCATGCCCGGCGTACTGCCGGTGTTGAACCAGGAAGCCGTGCGCATGGCAGTGATGTTCGGCCTGGCGATTGACGCCGAGATCGGCCAGCACAACGTGTTCGCGCGCAAGAACTACTTCTACCCGGACCTGCCCAAGGGCTACCAGATCAGCCAGATGGAATTGCCGATCGTCGGCAAGGGCTACCTGGACATCCCGCTGGAAGACGGCACCATCAAGCGTGTCGGCGTCACCCGTGCGCACCTGGAAGAAGACGCCGGCAAGAGCCTGCACGAAGAATTCAACGGTGCCACCGGTATCGACCTGAACCGTGCCGGCACGCCGCTGCTGGAGATCGTGTCCGAGCCGGACATGCGCAGCGCCAAGGAAGCCGTGGCCTACGTCAAAACGATCCACGCGCTGGTGCGTTACCTGGGTATCTGTGACGGCAACATGGCCGAAGGCTCGCTGCGTTGCGACTGCAACGTGTCGGTGCGGCCAAAAGGCCAGGCCGAGTACGGCACTCGCTGCGAGATCAAGAACGTCAACTCGTTCCGCTTTATCGAGAAGGCGATCAACACCGAAGTGCGGCGCCAGATCGAATTGATCGAGGACGGCGGCAAGGTGATCCAGCAAACGCGCCTGTACGACCCGAACAAAGACGAAACCCGCGCCATGCGCAGCAAAGAGGAAGCCAACGACTACCGTTACTTCCCCGATCCGGACCTGTTGCCGGTGGTGCTTGAGGATTCGTTCCTCAATGACATCCGCGCCACCCTGCCGGAATTGCCACCGCAAAAACGCGAGCGCTTCCAGGCGCAGTTCGGCCTGTCGGTCTACGATGCCAGCGTGCTGGCTTCGAGCCGTGAGCAAGCCGACTACTTCGAAAAAGTCGTGAGCATTGCCGGTGACGCCAAGCTGGCGGCCAACTGGGTGATGGTCGAGCTGGGCAGCCTGTTGAACAAACAAGGCCTGGAGATCGATGAAGCGCCGGTGTCGGCCGAGCAACTGGGCGGCATGCTGCTGCGCATCAAGGACAACACCATCTCCGGCAAAATCGCCAAGACCGTGTTCGAAGCCATGGCCAACGGTGAAGGCAGCGCCGACGAGATCATCGACAAGCGCGGTCTCAAGCAAGTCACCGACAGCGGCGCTATCTCGGCCGTGCTGGATGAAATGCTGGCGGCCAACGCCGAGCAGGTCGAACAGTACCGTGCGGCAGACGAAGCCAAGCGCGGCAAGATGTTCGGCTTCTTTGTCGGCCAGGCGATGAAAGCCTCCAAAGGCAAGGCCAACCCGCAACAGGTGAACGAACTGCTGAAAAGCAAGCTCGAAGGCTGATTGCGATGAATAGCCCGAGGCAGATTTCATGATTGCCTCGGACCCTGTGGGAGGGGGCAAGCCCCCTCCCACATAAGCCCGCGCCCATATTCGATACAGGGGTAACCTTGGAAATGAAGCGTTTACTCGGCCTTTTAGCCCTGTTCTCACTGCTGGCCGGCTGCGCCAGCGGCCTCATCGACCCCAACGGCTACGACGAAACCGGCACCGCCTCTTATTACGGCGCCAGGCACCATGGCAAGAAAACCGCCAGTGGTGAACCCTTCAACCAGAACGCCCTGACCGCTGCCCACCGGCGACTGCCCTTCGGCACCCAGGTCAAGGTCACCAATCTCGACAACGACAAATCCGTCGTGGTCCGTATCAACGATCGCGGCCCGCATACCCGTGGGCGCTTGATCGATCTATCACGCAAGGCTGCCGAGCAACTGGGTATGCTGAGCAGTGGCACCGCACGCGTTCGCGTGCAAGCCCTGCGCAATTGAAGACGGAGCCCTGGCCATTTTCGGATTAACCGCCCTCTCGCCCTGGAGCCTGCTCGAACTGGTCAGCGGCCTGCTGCTGCTGATCATCGGCGCCGAAATTCTGGTGCGCGCCGCCGTGCGCCTGGCCGCCAGCCTCAAGGTGCGGCCGCTGATCATCGGCCTTACGGTCGTCGCGTTCGGCAGCAGCGCGCCACAGATGACCGTCAGCCTGCAGGCCACCCTGGCCGGTAATACCGACATTGCCGTGGGCAGCGTGATCGGCAGCAGCATCTTCAACATCCTCGTGACCCTGGGCCTGTCGGCGCTGATCATCCCCCTGCGCGTCTCGCGACAGCTGGTGCGCGTGGATATTCCGGTGATGATCCTCGCCGGGTTGCTGGTGTTTACCCTGGCGGCCAATGAAGAACTGACGCCGGTCGATGGCCTGTTGCTGCTGATTGCCCTGCTGGCCTACCTCGGCGTGCTGCATTACCAGACTCGCCATTCGCGCCGCCCGCGCACCCTGGATACCGTCGCCCGGGCGCCCTGGCTGAGCAGTGTGCTGCAGATGCTGGGCGGGCTGTTGATCCTGGTGCTGGCCGGGCACTTGCTGCTCGGTGCGGCGGTGGATGTGGCGGCTGACCTGGGCCTGTCGGAGCGCATCATCGGCCTGACGCTGATCGGCGTCGGCACCTCCCTGCCATGCCTGGCCACCTCACTGATTGCCGCCCTGCGCGGCCAGCGGGACATTGCCGTGGGCAACGTGATCGGCAGCAACCTGTTCAACCTGCTGGGCGTATTGGGGCTGACCGCGCTGCTCGCGTCCTCGCCGCTGTCGGTGTCGCCCAACGCCCTGGACTTCGACCTGCCGGTGATGCTTGGCGTGGTGGTGTTGTGCCTGCCGGTGTTTTATACCGGCTACCGCGTCACCCGCGCCGAAGGCCTGGTGTTGCTGGGCCTGTACCTGGCGTATGGGCTGCACGTGATGTCATTCACCACCGGCATGCCCCTGGCCAACAAGCTTGAACAACTGATGCTGTATTACGTCCTGCCAGTGCTGGTGGCTTTCCTGTTGTTCAGCACGCTGCGAGCCTGGCGCCGCCAACACAAGAGGGAATCGCAATGACCGATCAGAAAAAGCCCGGGGTTGAAATGCGTCGCCAGGTGATGGGCGATGTGTTCGTCGACCGCGCCCTGGGCAACGCCACCGAGTTCACCCAGCCGCTGCAGGACTTCGTCAACGAACATGCCTGGGGCAGCGTGTGGACCCGCGAAGGCTTGCCGCTGAAGACGCGCAGCCTGATCACCCTGGCCGCCCTCACCGCACTCAAGTGCCCGCAGGAGCTCAAGGGCCACGTGCGTGGCGCGTTGAACAACGGCTGTACGGTGGAGGAAATTCGCGAGGCGCTGCTGCATTGCGCGGTGTATGCCGGCGTACCGGCGGCGATTGATGCGTTTCGGGCGGCGCAGGAAGTCATCGACACCTATCAGAAAGAAGGCTAGATCCAGCCACCCGCCTGCAACACGAAAATCCCGATATTCGTGGTCACTGCCGCCATCAGCGTGGTGATCACGATAATCGCCGCCGCCAGTTCATGATTGCCCTCGGCCGCCCTGGCCATCACGAAGCTCGCCGCGGCGGTCGGTGCGCCGAAGTACAGGAACAGAATCCCCAATTCCGGCCCGCGAAAGCCCAGCAGCCACGCCCCTAAGGTCGCGACCACCGGCAGCCAGACCATCTTCATCAAGCTCGCGCTCAGCGCCATATTGCCGCTCTTGCGCAACGCCGCCAGGGACAAGGTGCCGCCAATGCAGATCAATGCCAGCGGCAAGGTGGTGTCCGCCAGGTACTGCATGGATTTTTCCAGCCAGCCGGGCAGGCCAATCTGAAAATAGGCGAACGGCGCCGCCACGATGACGCTGATGATCAGCGGGTTGGCCACGACACTTTTGCAGATACTCCACGGGTCGGACTTGATCACCGGGCTGTACACCGCCAGCACAATGGTCGACAGCGTGTTGTAGAACAGGATCACCAGCGCCGCGAGGATCGCGCCGAGGGAGATGCCGTAGTCGCCATACATGCTGGCGGCCAGGGCCAGGCCGATCACCCCGTTATTGCCGCGAAACGCGCCCTGGGTGTAGATGCCCCGGTCTTCACGCTTGCAGCGAAAAATCGCCCAGCCCCAAGCCAGCGCAAAGCTCACCAGTGTGGCAATGGAGAAGTAGATCAGCAAACCCGGCTTGAGCGCCGAGTGCAGGTCGGCGTGGAGGATGCCGAGGAACAGCAACGCCGGCATGGTGACGTTGAACACCAGGGACGAAGCCGTGTGGATAAAGTTGTCGTTGATCCAGTTGATGCGCTTGAGCAGCACACCCAGGAACAGCATGGCGAATACCGGCGCGGTGATGGTGAGGGTGGTGAGGAAGATAGCCAGCATGCCGGGGAGAACCTTGGTGAGCGTCGTCAGGTGGCTAATGATAAGCCATACAGCCCAACGGCGCCTGATAGACCGCTATCGGGGGCAAGCTCCCTCCCACAGTTTGAATGGTGAATACCTTCAGTGTGAGAGGGGGGCTTGCTCCGATGCAGGCGACTCGGTCTCAGGTAATCGGCGCCGGGTTGAACAAGGTGATGTCGTTATGCAGCTTGTGATGCTCCGCCCAGGTCTGCTTCTTACCGCTGGCCACGTCCAGATAGAAGTGGAACAACTCCCAGCCCAACTCCTCAATGGTCGCGCGCCCGGTGGCAATGCGCCCGGCGTCGATATCGATGAGGTCCGGCCAGCGCTGCGCCAGCTCCGTACGCGTCGAGACCTTCACCACCGGCGCCATCGCCAGCCCGTATGGCGTGCCGCGCCCGGTGGTGAACACATGCAGGTTCATCCCCGCCGCCAATTGCAGGGTGCCGCAGACAAAGTCACTGGCCGGCGTCGCGCAAAAGATCAGGCCCTTGCTTTTGAAGCGCTCGCCCGGGCCCAGCACGCCGTTGATCGCGCTGCTGCCGGACTTGACGATGGAGCCCAGGGACTTCTCGACAATGTTCGACAACCCGCCCTTCTTGTTGCCCGGTGTGGTATTGGCACTGCGATCCGCCTCTCCCTTGGCCAGGTAACGGTCGTACCAGTCCATTTCCCTGACCAACTCTTCGGCAACTTCCTTCGTCTCTGCGCGCGAAGTCAGCAGGTAAATGGCATCACGCACTTCGGTGACTTCAGAAAACATCACCGTCGCCCCCGCCCGCAGCAACAAATCCGAGGCATAGCCCAGCGCCGGGTTGGCGGTGATGCCGGAAAACGCATCACTGCCTCCGCACTGCATGCCCAGGATCAGCTCGGACGCCGGCACGGTTTCCCGGCGGCGCTGGTCGAGCTTCTTCAGGCGCACTTCGGCCAGGTCCATGATCTGCTCGATCATCTCGGTAAAGCCATGGCTGGAATCCTGCAACCGATACAGCCACGGCTCGCTGAGGTCGACGGAGCTGTCGTTGTCGTGCATCACCTGCCCGGCCTGCAACTTCTCGCAGCCCAGGCTGATCACCAGGGCTTCGCCCCCCAGGTTCGGGTTGCGCGCCAGGTTACGGACGGTACGGATCGGGATGTAGGCATCCGTCGCGGTAATCGCCACCCCGCAGCCGTAGCTGTGGGTCAGCGCCACCACGTCATCGACGTGGGGGTATTTGGGCAGCAATTCGTCCTTGATGCGCTTGACCGCATGGTCCAGCACGCCCGTCACACACTGCACCGTGGTGGTGATGCCGAGGATATTGCGCGTGCCCACAGTACCGTCGGCGTTGCGATAGCCCTCGAAGGTAAACCCCTCCAACGGTGCCTGGGCTTCAGGCACCTCGGTGGACAGCGGCAAGCTGTCCAGCGGTGGCGCGGTGGGCATGCGCAGTTGATCTTCCTGGACCCAACTGCCGCGCGGAATCGGCGCCAGGGCGTAACCGATGGTCTGGCCGTAGCGAATAATCTGACCGCCTTCGGGGATGTCTTCCAGGGTCACTTTGTGGCTCTGGGGGATGAAATCCACGGTCACCAGGCCGTCCGGGAACTCGGTCCCGGCCGGTACGCCCTGGTCGTTGACCACGATCACCACGTTGTCGCGCTCGTGCAGGCGAATGGAGCGCGGCGAGTCGGCATGTTCAATCAACTGCATCACGGGGCCCCTCAGGAATGCGCTTCGGTTAGGTTGGTCAACTCAGGCCCCTTGCTTGGCGGCTCTTTGAGTACTACACGCTTGATCGGGCCGACGATGACCAGATAGCTGAACACCGCCACCAGTGCGTTGGCGCCGACAAACACCAGGGCCCACTTGAACGAGCCGGTGGTGCTGATGATGTAGCCGATGACAATCGGCGTGGTGATCGACGCGAGGTTACCGAAGGTGTTGAACAAGCCGCCACTGAGCCCGGCGATTTGTTTCGGCGAGGTGTCGGATACGACCGCCCAGCCCAGTGCGCCAACGCCTTTGCCGAAGAAGGCCAAAGCCATGAAACCCACCACCATCCATTCAACGTCAACGTAGTTACACGCGATGATGCTACTGGAGACCAGCAGGCCTGCAATGATCGGCGCCTTGCGGGCGAACGTCAGCGAATGGCCTTTGCGCAGCAGATAGTCGGAAATCACCCCGCCCAGCACACCACCGATAAACCCGCAGATCGCCGGCAACGAGGCGATGAAACCGGCCTTGAGGATGGTCATGCCGCGGTCCTGCACCAGGTAAACCGGGAACCAGGTCAGGAAGAAGTAGGTGATGCCGTTGATGCAGTACTGGCCCAGGTACACGCCAAGCATCATGCGGTTGGTCAGCAACTGACGGATGTAATCCCACTTCGGACCGTCGGTTTTCTTACCCTTGCCCTTGTCCTGATCCATATCGACCATCGCGCCATTGGCGGCGATGTGATTGAGCTCGGCTTCGTTGATCATCGGGTGCTGGCGCGGACTGTGGATAACTTTCAGCCAGATCAGCGAGAACACGATGCCGATCACGCCCATCACGATAAACACGTGCTGCCAGCCGAAGCTGTAGACGATCCAGCCCATCAACGGCGCGAACAACACGGTGGCGAAGTACTGCGCCGAGTTGAAAATCGCCGAAGCCGTACCGCGTTCGGCGGTCGGGAACCAGGCAGCAACAATGCGCGCGTTACCTGGGAAGGACGGCGCCTCAGCCAGGCCCACCATGAAGCGCAGCATGAACAGCGCAACCACTGCGGTGGAGACACCGAACTCACCGACATAGCCTTGCAGCACGGTGAACAGTGACCAGGTGAAGATGCTCAGGGCATAGACTTTTTTCGAGCCGAATCGGTCCAGCAGCCAGCCGCCGGGGATTTGCCCGGCCACGTAGGCCCAACCGAATGCGGAGAAGATATAACCGAGGGTGACCGCGTCGATGCCGAGGTCTTTTTGCAGGCTGGAGCCCGCGATTGCAATGGTCGCCCGGTCGGCGTAGTTGATCGTGGTCACCAGGAACAGCATGAGCAGGATCAAATAGCGGACATGGGTCGGCTTGGTCGCTTGCATGTAGCAGTACTCCCACTAATTATTTTTTTTGCGGGTAATGGTTTTCTATATTTTGTCGTGGGGACCGGCAGGCCTCCGGCCCCCACTGGGTGTTGCGTATTACGAACCGATGTAGCTGGTTTTCACCACGGTGTAGAACTCCTGCGCATAGCGACCCTGCTCCCGCGAGCCATAGGACGAGCCTTTACGGCCACCGAATGGAACGTGGTAATCCACACCTGCCGTCGGCAGATTGACCATCACCATCCCCGCCTGGGAATGACGCTTGAAGTGGTTGGCGTACTTCAACGATGTGGTGGCAATACCCGCCGACAAACCGAACTCGGTGTCGTTGGCCATGGCCAGTGCCGCCTCGTAGTCAGCCACGCGCACGACGTTGGCGACCGGGCCGAAGATCTCTTCACGGCTGATACGCATGGCGGCTTCGCTGTCGGCAAACAGCGTCGGCGCCAGGTAGTAGCCTTCGGTGTCACACGTCACCAGGCCACCACCGCTCACCAGCCGCGCGCCTTCGCTTTGGCCGATGTCGATGTACTTCATGTCCTGGTCCAGTTGGGCCTGGGAAACCACCGGGCCGATGTCGGTGCCGCTTTTCAGCGCATGGCCGACCTTGATCGACTTCATGCGCTCGGCCATGGCCGCGACGAACTGGTCGTGAATACCGGCGGTGACAATCAGGCGGCTGGACGCCGTGCAACGCTGGCCGGTGGAGTAGAACGCGCTCTGTACCGACAACTCGACGGCCTGCTTGAGGTCGGCGTCGTCGAGAATGATCTGCGGGTTCTTGCCGCCCATTTCCAACTGCACTTTGGCTTGGCGCGACACACAGCTGACAGCGATCTGACGACCCACACCGACGGAGCCGGTGAAGCTGATGCCGTCGACTTTCGGGCTGTTGACCAGCACATCGCCCACCACACGACCGCTGCCCATCACCAGGTTGAACACACCGGCAGGGAAACCGGCGCGGGAGATGATCTCCGCCAGGGCCCAGGCGCAGCCCGGTACCAGTTCAGCCGGTTTGATCACCACGCAGTTACCGTAGGCCAAGGCCGGGGCGATTTTCCAGGCGGGGATGGCGATCGGGAAGTTCCACGGGGTGATCAGGCCGACCACACCCAGGGCTTCGCGGGTGACTTCCACGTTGACGCCCGGGCGTACCGACGGCACGTAGTCGCCGGACAAACGCAGGCATTCACCGGCGAAGAACTTGAAGATGTTACCGGCGCGGGTCACTTCGCCGATGGCTTCCGGCAGGGTCTTGCCTTCTTCACGAGCCAACAGGGTGCCGAGTTCTTCGCGACGGGCGAGGATTTCGCTGCCGACTTTATCCAGGGCATCGTGGCGAGCCTGGATCCCGGAAGTGGACCAGGCCGGGAATGCGGCGCGAGCAGCGTCGATGGCGGCGTTGACCTGGGTGACGTCGGCCTTGGCGTATTCACCAATGACATCGGACAACTCCGACGGGTTGAGGTTGACGCAGTAGTCGGCGCCGGCAACCCATTCACCGTTGATGTAGTTCTCAAAACGCTTTACTTGGGACACGAATCTTCTCCTGACGCAAAAGGCCGCTGATTGCTCAGCGGCCTTGTGGATAATTTATTGCGGACCTTGCTTGTCGATCAGCGCGGCCAGGGCTTCGTATTCTTCCGGCAGCAGATCGGTCAGCGGCGTGCGCACAGGGCCTGCGTCATAGCCGACGATTTTTGCACCCGCCTTGACGATGCTCACGGCATAACCGGCCTTGCGGTTACGGATGTCCAGGTACGGCAGGAAGAAGTCGTCGATGATCTTGGCGACGGTGGCGTGATCATCCTTGGCAATGGCGTGGTAGAAGTCCATCGCGGTTTTCGGGATGAAGTTGAACACCGCCGAGGAGTACACCGGTACGCCCAGGGCCTTGTAGGCAGCGGCGTAAACCTCTGCAGTCGGCAGGCCGCCGAGGTAGCTGAAACGATCGCCTAGACGGCGGCGGATCGACACCATCAACTCGATGTCACCCAGGCCATCTTTGTAGCCGATCAGGTTCGGGCAGCGCTCGGCCAGGCGTTCCAGCAGCGGAGCGGTCAGGCGGCACACGTTGCGGTTGTAGACCACCACACCGATTTTGACCGATTTGCACACGGCTTCAACGTGGGCGGCAACGCCGTCCTGGCTGGCTTCGGTCAGGTAGTGCGGCAGCAGCAGCAGGCCTTTGGCGCCCAGGCGCTCGGCCTCTTGCGCGTACTCGATGGCCTGGCGGGTCGAACCACCGACACCGGCGAGGATCGGCACGCTGGTGGCGCAGGTATCAACGGCGGTCTTTATCACTTGGGAATATTCGCTGGCGGCGAGGGAGAAAAACTCACCGGTGCCGCCCGCTGCGAACAAAGCAGTGGCGCCGTAAGGTGCCAGCCATTCCAGGCGCTTGATATAGCCTGCCTGGTGGAAGTCACCCTGGGCATTGAAATCGGTCACCGGGAAAGACAGCAGACCGTGGGAGAGGATGGACTTCAGTTCTTGTGGATTCATTATTCGAACACCCTGGGCGAAGACTTTCTATTGAAAGGTTGTTGGTTTTGTTGATGTCGTACGTCATCGTACAACTATAAATAATTTCGTCAACTCCAATTCATCGGCGTTGTGCATTTGAGTGAGTTGAACGGCTCAGGCAGCGGTGTTCTTGACGTAGGAAATTATTCCTCTATGCTCTGCTTAACTGTATATGCATACAGCTATCAAGGAAGATTCCTACGACATAGCAAGGAGCTAACATGTCAGGTCTTGAACTCGCAGCACCCGAAAAGAAACCGCCAGTCCTACGTTTCGAAGGGGGTGAACACACCGCCATCGGCGACGATACGTTGTTGCGCTTTAGTAAGGACGCACCGGCGATTCCCGCGCGACAAGTCGAACTGCATCTGCCCAACGGGCTGGCACTGACCTACGGGCAAGTGATCGCCCTGGGCGGTGACTTTTATGGCATCCCCGGCCAGCCTATCAACGAGGGCACCTCACCTGCCGATCGTGTGCAACGCTTTAGCGCAGCGTTCAACTCACTGGCCGTGCTGCCAGCCGCGCGGGACGAAGCACCGAAAATCCTGGCGGTGATGCAAAAAGAGATCAGCGCGGTCAACCAGGCGATCAAGGACGGCAAGCAAGCCCATGAAGCCTATGATGCCCTGGGTGATACGTTGTCCGAGGAATGGAACCGCATCACCGGTGGCGGCAGCGCGGTGTCGGCACTGGTCCCATTGGGGCGCTACCTGAAACTGGCGGCGGACAATGCCGACCACTTCGGCGAATGGGCGCTGGCGGCCTACCTGGCGGGGCATGCAGCCGCATTGCAACAGGCCGTGGTGTCGCATCAAACCGGCACCGACCAGGCATTGGAACTGGCCTACGCCATGAACAGCTTTGCCGATCACTTCTTGACCGATCTGTTTTCTGCCGGGCACCTGCGGGTGCCGCGCAAACAGCTGGCAGCGGTCGTCACACCGGGCGAATTGGGTTCTCTGATCAGCCGCTTCATGCACGATGAAGACAGCAAGTTCGGTCTCAAGGTACGCAATGCCATGGGTGACGAGTGGCATGCCTATGGCGACAAACGCTATTTCGACAGTATCGACGCAGCCAATCGGGCACAGGTCAAACGCGCCGTTCAGGCATCCGCTGATGAGATCTTCGAAACCTTCATCAATGGCGTTGCGCCCTCCCCGGCTGACTTCAAGGCACCGCTGTATGTGCCGGATTTGAACGCGGCACAGAACCCGGCGAATAACTTCTCGCCGCTGTTCAAAATGGAGGGGGATAAGGTGCTAAGGCGTAAAGATGTCAGTGACCTGAACGACAAGCACTGGACGAATGACTGGTGGGGCTGGAGTACGTATTTGTTGTTGAAGGACTACAAACCCAACACACCTCATGAGAAGGACCGCTTGTCGTAACTGTTATTTCTAACAGTTACGCAGGATCTGTCCACGGTAGATAAGTCTCTTCAGGGCCGCACTGCCGCCCCTGAAGAGCATCGTGCGCTCATAACCAGAGGAACTCCATCATGACGCTTCCACTCCCCACCCTTGACCATCCGGCGACGGGCACATTGGCCCAGGGCGAGGTGACTGTTTCGCGCCTTGGGACCGAAATGAGCCTGAGCATCTCGAACACAGCCGATTTACCGAGTGATGGGAAAATCTACGCTTTTATCCTGAGCGATAAAACGGATGATCCCGAATCCCCAAGCTGGTCTGGACAGAAAACGCATGCGACCGAAACGGGCGACTGGTACGTCCTGCATGGCGAAGACCCGGAGGACGGGGAATTCCGCCGGCGCATAAACATTCAGGTCAACATCCCTAAAAGCGAGCTGCAGAAGCACACCGGGGAAAAAATTTATGTTGGCTATACGGCCGTAGCCAGTGAGTCCGGTGTGACCGAAAGCTCTGGGACGATTGAACTGACCGTCAAGTGAACCAGGCTCTCATGCTTCAACCCCGCTGCGCTTCTGCCTCTTCATGAGCATGGCGCAGCCGCTCGCGACTGTTGGTCAGGTGCAAACGCATGGCCGCCCGCGCCGCATCCGAATCCTGGCGGGCAATCGCCTCATAAATCTCTTCGTGTTCGCGACTCAGGCGTCCCATGTAGTGCTGGTGGTCATCATGGGCCAGGCGTGCCGAGTTCAGGCGCGTACGCGGAATGATGCTGGTGCCCAGGTGGGTCATGATGTCGGTGAAGTAGCGGTTGCCGGTGGACAACGCAATTTCCAGGTGGAAGGCGAAGTCCGAGGCCACTGCATCACCGGCGTGCGCCGCGCTTTCATTGAGGGCATCGAGGGCCGCGCGCATGGAGGCCAGCTGTTCATCGCTACGGCGCAGTGCGGCCAGCCCGGCGGATTCCACTTCCAGGCTGATACGCAGTTCGAGAATCGCCAGCACATCACGCAGGGTCACTACGGTGGCCGGGTCGATGCGAAAGCCGCTCGGGCTAGGCGTGTCCAGCACAAAGGTGCCGATACCATGACGGGTTTCCACCTGCCCCGCCGCCTGCAAGCGGGAGATGGCTTCCCGGACCACGGTGCGGCTGACGCCATGGGCGTCCATGATCGCCGATTCGGTGGGCAGCTTGTCGCCACGCTTGAGTTGGCCGTCGCGGATCTGCTCGGACAACACCGTGACCAATTCCTGGGCAAGGCTGCGGCGCTTGCGGGGAAGACGAGGGGCGGTGCTGGCGTTTTCCATGTGGAATCATCTATCTCGGCGGACTAAAACAGCATCATAGCCCATGGCGGTTGTACGATCACCGTTTGTACCGCACTTTCATGTACAAGCCGGCAGCTTTCAGCCCCGGCCATACATGCCCCCCCGTGCAAAGGGGTTCAAACTCGAACATAACGCGTGGCTACTTCACACCTGAATCTTAGTGCCAAACGATCTCGCGCACCTGGCAACTATGACAGCAGACGGGTTTGCATCCTCGTAGCAGAGTAAAGCCTGTTCCATCAAACAGGTGACGGGTGATGAAACGCACAGGCTGGTATTGCACAACGATTGTCTGGCTGCTGGCATGCACCGTCCACGCGGCGCCGCCGACTGTGCGCAATGGCGGTGGCGAAGACATCCTGCTGCAAGGCTTCCACTGGAACTCCAGCCGCAATGCTCCGCAGAAATGGTATGAAGTGCTGGCACAAATGGCCCCCACTATCGGCCAGGACGGCTTCACCAAAATCTGGCTGCCACCCGCCTGGACCGATCAATCCAGTTGGAGCGACGCGGCGTCGGGAACGTCCGGTGGCGGTGAAGGTTACTTCTGGAGCGACTTCGACAAGAACAGCCGATACGGCAGTGACAGCCAGCTCAAACAGGCGGTCGCCGCCTTGGCAGGGGCCGGCGTGCAAGCAATATACGACGTGGTGCCCAACCATATGAACGACAAGCTGCCGAGTCAACAGATACGCTTCCCCAGGGGCCTCAAGCTGTGGCGCGATGACTGCACAACGCCCGTCGTCTGTGATGAGGGCGACGCGTTCATGAGCGGTTCGGCCGACCTCAACACAAGCAACTCGGAAGTCTCGCAGCGCTTCATGCAGGAATTCAGGAACCTGCGGGACAACTACAGCGCCAAAGGCTTGCGCTTCGATTTTACGCGCGGCTACGCACCGGAGCGGGTCGATGTGTGGATGAAAAACTTTGGTGACCAAGCGTTCTGCGTCGGCGAGTTGTGGAAAGGCCCCAGCGAGTATCCGGCGAACGACTGGCGCAGTCAGGCCAGTTGGCAGGATGCGTTGAAGGACTGGTCGGATCGGTCCCACTGCAGCGTGTTCGATTTCGCCCTCAAGGAGCGCATGCAAAATGGCAGCTTGGCCGAGTGGCGCCATGGCTTGAATGGCAACCCCGACCCGGCATGGCGACAGGTCGCGGTGACCTTTGTCGATAACCACGACACCGGTTATTCGCCAGGGCAATACGGCGGGCAGCACCATTGGTCCCTTGCCGATCCGCAACGCAATATTGCCTATGCCTATATCCTGCTGAGCCCCGGTACGCCCACTGTGTATTGGCCTGATATGTACGACTGGGGCCGGGGCGACCTGATCCGCAAGCTGATCAGCCTGCGCAAGGACGCCGGTATCAGTGCCGATTCACCGATCAGGTTCCAGACCCACTATTCCGGATTGGTGGCCGCCATCCAAGGCAGCCGCAAGCGCCTACTGATCGCTTTGGACTCCGACCTCTCCAAGGTGCCTGACGGTTTCAGCCCTGCGCTGTTTGCGGACGGGCAGCGCATCCGCTCGTGGCAGGCCGCTCCGGCACCTTCCGACACCACCACCACTTTGCACTGCGACAACGTCAGGCCGGGGCTCGGCCAGGCAGTCTACGCAGTGGGATCGCCTATCGAACTCGGCGCCTGGGACCCGGCCCACGCCATCGCACTGCAACCCGGCGCAGCCAATCGCTGGAGCGGTACTGTCGTGTGGCCGACCCAGCAACACATCGAATGGAAATGCCTGATCCGCAGCCTGAGCAATATCAACGAGGTCTACTGGCAAGACGGCCTCAACAATCAGTTCACCACGGGGGCCGCCAGCGAAACAGCGGGGAATTTTTGACAAAAAAATGCCCCGGCAGAGCCGAGGCATTTTTTAACGTAGGCCCGAAGACTTACGCACTTTACTTCACCACTTTCAGGCTCGGCCGACCGCTCGGACGCGGCGGCTCGGTCTCCGGTGGCGGCACATCATCGCCGTCTTCGTTTTCAATCGCTTCGTCGTCCTCGAAAGGCGACTCCAGATCGAACACCATGCCTTGGCCGTTCTCCCGGGCATAGATGCCGAGGATAGCGCCAATCGGCACGAACAGCGTATGCGGCACACCGCCGAAACGCCCTTCGAAGCTGACCGCTTCATTGTCCATGTGCAGGTGGCGCACGGCACTGGGTGATACGTTCAACACAATCTGCCCGTCACTGGCAAACCCCTGCGGTACCTGAACCGCAGGAAATTCGGAATTGACCAGCATGTGCGGGGTGCAATCGTTATCCACAATCCACTCATAGAGCGCGCGGACCAGGTAAGGTCGACTGGAGTTCATCAACGGCTCCTTAAGCCTTAGCGCATATCGCGTTCGACACCAGACAGACTCGCCTGGAAAGCCTCACGCGCGAACTGGCGCTCCATGTAATCAAGCAACGGCTTGGCCGGCCGTGGCAGTTCAATGCCCAGAATCGGCAAGCGCCAGAGTATGGGTAATAGGCAGCAATCCACCAAGCTTTGTTCCTCACTGAGGAAAAAAGGTTTATCGGCGAACAACGGCGAAACACCGGTCAGGCTCTCGCGCAATTCCTTGCGCGCCTGCACCCGAGCAGCTTCTTTGCTGCGGGTATCCAGAATCAAATCCACCAGCCCGCACCAATCTCGCTGGATCCGATGGATCAGCAGGCGGCTGTTGGCACGGGCCACCGGATACACCGGCAGCAAAGGCGGATGCGGGTAACGCTCATCCAGATATTCCATCACCACGGTTGACTCCCACAACGCCAGGTCACGATCGACCAGGGTGGGCAAGCTGCCGTAAGGGTTCACTTCGATCAGTTTCGGCGGATGACGACCCACCTCCACACTGATGATCTCGGCGCTGACACCCTTCTCTGCGAGTACGATGCGTACTCGGTGGGAATAGTGGTCGGCGGGGTCGGAGTAACAGGCCAACCGATTGGTCACGCCCATGGCGGTCCTCCTCGCTTGTTGAAATTATGGAAAGCTCAAAAACGAGCGCGCCCAGAAAGCATCTCTGCAGCCTCTGGAAAGTCCAGATCGCTACGGGTTAGAGATGCCGCTGGGCGCGCAAGATTAACAGCAATTGCTTACGGTTGGATCAATGCACATCCTTCCAGTATTCGCGTTTAAGCAGATAAGCGAATACGAAGAAGAAAGCCAGGTACAGCAAGACATACGTCCCGATGCGCTGGTGTTGCAGTTTGACCGGGTTGGCGGAATAGGCCAGGAAGGTCACCAGATTCTTGACCTTCTCGTCAAACTGCTCGTCAGTCAACAAACCAGGGGTTTCTATCTTCAGTTGATCGCACGCTTCATGAGTCAAAGGCGTACCGGTCAACGGATCATATTGCTTCTTGCCGTCTTCGACGACCTGAACCTGCTTGCATCCTACCACTTGCTTGCCTTGCAGGCCGACCAGAACGTTAGGCATGCCGACGTTCGGGAACACACGGTTGTTCACGCCATAAGGGCGCGCCGGGTCCTCGTAGAAGGATTTCAGGTAGCCGTAGAGCCAGTCGGTGCCGCGTACACGTGCCACCAGAGTCAGGTCAGGAGGCGCTGCGCCGAACCAGGTCTTGGCGTCGGCAGGCTTCATGCCGATATTCATGTGGTCGCCGATCTTGGCACCGGTGAACACCAGCTTCTCCAGCATCATTTCATGGGGGATACCGAGGTCATCGGCCACCCGCTCGTAACGCTGGAACTTGGCGCTGTGGCAGCCCATGCAGTAGTTGGCGAACGTACGCGCGCCGTCTTGCATAGCCGCCTTGTCAGACACGTCGATATCGACTTTTTCCAGTTCCGGGCCGCCGTGCTCGGCAGCGAAGGACAGTAGCGGCAGCGCCGCAAGCATCAATGCAACGAATAATTTTTTCATCAGCCAGTCACCCTTTCCGGAACCGGTTTGGTCTTCTCGAGCCGGGTGTAGAACGGCATCAGAATGAAGTAGGCGAAGTACAGGAAGGTGCAGACCTGCGACAGCAGCGTACGCTCAGGGGTCGGCGCCAATACGCCCAACACGCCCAGAATCACGAATGCAATGCAGAACACCCACAGCCAGATTTTGCTCAGCCAGCCTTTGTAGCGCATGGACTTGACCGGGCTTCGGTCGAGCCACGGCAACACGAACAGCACCGCAATGGCCGCGCCCATGGCGATGACGCCCATGAGTTTGTCGGGGATCGCCCGCAAGATCGCGTAGAACGGCGTGAAGTACCAGACCGGGGCAATGTGCTCAGGTGTCTTGAAGGCGTTCGCCTGTTCGAAGTTAGGCTTCTCGAGGAAATAACCACCCATCTCCGGGAAAAAGAACACGATCGAGCAGAACACGAAGAGGAACACGACCACGCCGACAATGTCTTTCACGGTGTAGTACGGGTGGAACGGGATGCCATCCAGCGGGATGCCGTTCTCGTCCTTGTGTTTCTTGATGTCCACGCCATCCGGGTTGTTGGAACCCACTTCGTGCAGCGCCAGGATGTGCAGCACCACCAGGCCCAGGATCACAATCGGCAGCGCTACGACGTGCAAAGCGAAGAAGCGATTCAGGGTGATACCGGAGATCAGGTAGTCACCACGGATCCACTGGGTCAGGTCGTTGCCGATGACGGGAATGGCACCGAACAGCGAGATGATCACCTGGGCGCCCCAGTACGACATCTGGCCCCATGGCAGCAGGTAGCCCATGAAGGCTTCCGCCATCAGCGCCAGGTAGATCAGCATACCGAACACCCACACCAGCTCCCGTGGCTTCTGGTACGAACCGTAGAGCAAACCACGGAACATGTGCAGGTAGACCACGATAAAGAACGCTGAAGCGCCGGTGGAGTGCAGCAGGCGCAGGATCGAGCCGTACTCGACGTCACGCATGATGTATTCGACGGAGGCAAACGCTTCTTCCGCCGACGGGGTGTAGCTCATCGTCAGCCAGACACCGGTGACGATCTGGTTAACCAGCACCAGCAGTGCCAGGGAACCAAAGAAGTAGAAGAAGTTGAAGTTTTTTGGCGCGTAATACTTGCTGAGATGGTCTTCCCACATCTTAGTGGCGGGGAAGCGTGCATCCACCCAATCCATGAACTTGCTCATCACGCGTTCTCCTTATCGAGGCCAATGACAATGAGGTCGTCAGTTTCGTAGGTATGCGGAGGCACGGGCAGGTTCAAGGGAGCGGGCTGGGACTTGTAGACGCGCCCCGCCAGATCGTAGTGGGAGCCGTGGCAGGGACAGAAATAACCACCGACCCAGTCTTTACCCAGATCGACCGGGGCGACTTCGGGGCGGAAGGTGGGCGAGCATCCCAAGTGGGTACACAGGCCAACCAGCAGCAGAATCTCTGGCTTGATCGAACGTGCTTCATTTTTGGCGTAGGCGGGTTGGTCGGATTTCTCAGATTTGGGGTCAGACAACTGGCCTTCGATCTTTTTCAGATTTCCCAGGATTTCCTCAGTACGACGAACAATGAATACCGGCTGGCCGCGCCACTCAGCAATCATCTGCTGGCCTGGTTCGATCTTGCTGATATTCACCTTCACCGGTGCACCTGCGGCTTTCGCCTTGGCACTGGGAAACCATGACCCCACGAACGGGACCGCAGCCCCCACCGCTCCTGCAGCACCCACCACGGATGTGGCTGCTACTAAGAAGCGACGCCGGCCTGCATTCACGCCGTCATTGCTCATTCAGTCCTCTCCCATCAGCTTTTTGGCCTGTTAAATCAGGCGTCTACTAAGTATTAAATCTGAACTTATAAAAATTTTGCCGAATGGTAATGAAAAGCCCCACGTATGACAAGGGAATTGCCCGGGGCTCCGCCTCCAAGCCTTGTAGTATAGGGGGTCTACGGATGTGGCAAGTTGTCACGGTGAAAAATGTGCATAAATCGCAGGCAATAAAAAACGCCCAGCTCCGTAAGGAGGCTGGGCGTTTTTGTGGAACGTAAAGCGAATTAACGCTTCGAGTACTGCGGACGCTTACGCGCTTTACGCAGACCGACTTTCTTACGTTCAACTTCACGGGCATCACGAGTCACGAAGCCAGCTTTGCGCAGAGCGCCACGCAGGGTTTCGTCGTACTGCATCAGAGCGCGAGTGATACCGTGGCGGATTGCGCCAGCTTGACCACTTACACCGCCACCGATAACGGTGACGTAGATGTCGAACTTTTCAACAGTCTCGGTCAATTCCAGCGGCTGACGAACTACCATGCGGGCAGTTTCGCGACCGAAGAAGTTGTCCAGAGTGCGGTTGTTTATCGAGATGTTACCAGTGCCCGGACGCAGGAAAACGCGTGCGGTTGCGGTTTTGCGACGGCCAGTGCCGTAATTTTGAGTCGCCGACATAATGAACTATTCCGTTAAAACTTCAGTTCTTGGGGCTGCTGAGCAGCATGAGGGTGTACAGCGCCCGCATAGACTTTCAGCTTGCGAAACATATCGCGACCCAGTGGGCCCTTCGGCAGCATGCCTTTGACCGCGATTTCGATCGGGGCTTCAGGCTTCTTGGAGATCAGGCCTTCAAAGTTGGAAGACTTGATACCGCCTGGGAAACCGGAGTGACGGTAGTACATTTTGTCTTGCGCTTTGTTGCCGGTAACACGTACCTGCTCAGCGTTGATGATCACGATGTAGTCACCGGTGTCAACGTGAGGGGTGTACTCAGGCTTGTGCTTGCCACGCAGACGGCTGGCGACTTCAGTGGCCAGACGACCCAGGGTCTGACCAGCGGCGTCGACGACAAACCAGTCGCGCTGAACTGTTTCCGGTTTTGCAGTAAAAGTTGTCATTCTTTAATAGCCTCAGGGGCCGCCCTGTAAATTAGACGGCGGATCTTACTGAATAGTGCTTACTTTGACAAGTCAAAGGCAGCCGGATACAGACGCTATCGGGGGCTCGGGTCGGCGCGTCCGTTCAACGGCAAGATTCTTCGGCAGGCGGCGCATCACTTCCACTGCAGAAAGAGGTGGGCAATTATGCAGATTGCGAAAAAAAATTCAACCTGCTTTTATGATTGTTTTCCCTGAAGGAGCACCCGATGGATTATCGACAGCTGGGCCGTACGGATCTGAACGTGAGCGCGATAGCCCTGGGCACCATGACGTGGGGTGAGCAGAACAGCGAGGCAGAGGCCTTCGCGCAGATCGAACGGGCCAAGGCGGCGGGGATTAACGTCCTCGACACCGCAGAAATGTACCCGGTGCCGCCCAAGGCCGACACCTATGCCACCACCGAGCGTTACATCGGTAATTACTTCAAAAGCCGCGGTGACCGTGCCGACTGGATCCTCGCCAGCAAGATCGCCGGCCCCGGCAACACCATCGACTACATCCGCGACGGCCATCTGCGCCACAACCGCAAGCACATCGTCGAAGCCCTGGACGCCAGCCTCAAGCGCCTGCAAACCGACTGGATCGACCTCTACCAGCTGCACTGGCCGGAGCGCAGCACCAACTTCTTCGGCCAATTGAGCTACAAACACAAGGACGAAGACGACCTGACCCCGCTGGAGGAAACCCTCGAAGCGCTGGATGAGCAGGTGAAGGCTGGCAAGATCCGCCACATTGGCCTGTCCAATGAAACCCCGTGGGGCGCCATGAAGTTCCTGGCCCTGGCCGAAGCCCGCGGCTGGACCCGCGCGGTATCGATCCAGAACCCCTACAACCTGCTCAACCGCAGCTTTGAGGTTGGCCTGGCGGAAATCGCCATTCGTGAGCAGTGCGGCCTGCTGGCTTACTCGCCCCTGGCATTCGGCATGCTCAGCGGCAAGTACGAAGGTGGCGCACGCCCGGCCAAGGCGCGCCTGACGGAGTACAGCCGTTTCAGCCGCTACTTCAACCCGCAGTCGGAGGCGGCGTGCAGCCGTTATGTGGCACTGGCGCGGGAGCATGGCCTGGATCCTGCGCAGATGGCATTGGCGTTTGTGACACAACAGCCGTTCGTGACCAGCAACATTATTGGCGCAACATCGCTGGAGCAACTGGACAGCAACATCGCCAGTGCTGATCTGAAGCTGTCGAAGGAAGTACTGGAAGGGATTGAGGCGATTCAGAAGGATCATCCGAATCCGGCGCCTTGATCGATCTGTAGGCCGCTATCGGGGGCAAGTCGAATCGTCGCACCGCCCCGATAGGGCCCTCACAAACAACACAGCACTCAAAGCGCCCGCGCAATGATCTCCTTCATGATCTCGTTGGTCCCCGCATAAATCCGCTGCACCCGCGCATCCGCCCACGCCCGTGCAATCGGGTACTCCCACATGAACCCGTAGCCGCCGTGCAACTGCACGCACTCATCGAGCACCTTACATTGCAGGTCCGTGGCCCAGTACTTGGCCATCGCGGCAGTGGGCACATCCAGCTTGCCTTCCAGGTGCAACGCCATGCATTTGTCGACGAACACGCGGCCGATCTGAATCTCAGTGGCCATCTCCGCCAACTTGAACCGGGTGTTCTGAAAGTCGGCAATCGCCTTGCCGAACGCCTTGCGCTCACGGGTATATTCCAGGGTCCACTGCAACGCCGCCTCGGCAGACGACAGCGCGCCAATCGCGACAGTCAAACGCTCCTGCGGCAATTCCTGCATCAAATAGGCGAAGCCCATGCCGGCCTGGCCCAGCAGGTTTTCCTTGGGTACGCGCACGTCCTGGAAAAACAGCTCTGACGTGTCCTGGGCCTTCATGCCGACCTTCTCCAGGCGCTTGCCCTTGGCGAAGCCGGGCGTATCGGCGTCCACCAGAAACAGGCTGGTGCCCTTGGCACCCGCCTTGGGATCGGTCTTGGCGACCACGATCACCAGCTCAGCCAGGTACCCGTTGGTGATAAAGGTCTTGGAGCCATTGATCACGTACTCATCACCGTCCAGCACGGCTGTGGTCTTGACCCCTTGCAAGTCGGACCCGGCACCCGGCTCGCTCATGGCGATGGCCGTGACCCTCTCACCGGAGATCAACTTGGGCAGGTACTTGTGCTTCAGCGCCTCACTGCCGTAATGCAGGATGTAGGGCGCGACAATGTCCGAATGCAGGGAAAAGCCGATGCCGGTCAGGCCCAGGCGGCTGATCTCCTCGATCACTACCGCGCTGTAGAGAAAGTCCGCGCCCAGCCCGCCGTATTCCTCCGGCAGATGGGAACACAACATCCCCGCCTCCCCTGCCTTGCTCCACAGGTTACGGTCGATGTAGCCCTGCTTCTCCCATTGCCCGTGAAACGGTGCAGCGTCTTTTTCAAGAAAGGTGCGCACGCTCTGGCGGAAGAGTTCGTGCTCCGGGCTGAACAAGGTTCTCGGAATCATGGGTCACCTGCGTGGATTGTCGGACAAGGACGAGCCCACAGAGCCTATGCCCCGATGGCGTCACAGGACACTGGACACATGCGACAAAAAATAAGACGATCCAGCCGTCTGGTGACCACTTTCCCCTATAAGAATAAATGAAATTATGTCTAACCAAATCTCCACGCCGTTGCGGCGCGTCAGCATTTTGGCCATTGATCGGGTATTCGCTTCTACCCTCATGCAAGCCAAGGATTTCTTCCATCTCGCCAGCCTGCGTTATGGCAAACAGCAAGGCCTGGGCCTGACCCCAGCGTTCGAAACACGCCTGGTGAGCCCCGACGGAAAATCGGTGCGCAGCTTCAGTGATGTGATCATGCCGGTGGACGGCGGCCTGGAAGACGCCGACATCATCGTGCTACCGGCCTTCTGGGATGACTTCGATGCCCTGTGTGTGCGCTACCCGCAAGTGCTGCCGTGGCTGCGCGAGCAACATGCACGCGGCGCGGTACTCTGCGGCGAAGCCACCGGGGTGTTCTGGCTGGCCGAAGCCGGACTGCTCGACGGCAAGGAGGCGACCACCTACTGGCGCTTCTTCAACGCGTTCAGCGAACGCTTCCCCAAAGTCCAGCTCAATCAGGACAAACATCTCACCGACGCCGACAACCTGTATTGCGCCGGCGGCACCACCTCGGCGTGCGACCTGTATATCTACCTGATCGAACGCTTCTGCGGCGCCAACATCGCCCAGGCCGTGGCCCGCGACATCCTCTACGAAGTACAGCGCAGCTATTCACCCGGACGCATCGGTTTTGGCGGCCAGAAGCTGCACCAGGACGTGATCATCCTGCAGATCCAGCACTGGCTCGAAGAGCATTTCGCCGACAAATTCCGCTTCGAAGACGTTGCCCGGGAACACGGCATGAGCATCCGCAATTTCATGCGCCGCTTCCAGACCGCCACCGGCGACAAGCCGCTGCATTACCTGCAACGACTGCGTATCGAGACGGCCAAGGGCCTGCTCTCGGGCAGCCGCAAGAGCATCAAGACCATCAGTTATGAGGTGGGTTACGACGATGCGAGTTTCTTTGCGCGGTTGTTCAGACAGCACACGGAGCTGTCACCGAACCAATATCGGCAACAGTTCCAACAAGCCGCGTAAGCAAATGAGGGAGGGGGCTTGCTCCCGATAGCGGTGGATCAGTCAGTGCATCTGTTACTGAAAGACCGCTATCGGAGGCAAGCCCCCTCCCACATTTGACCTACATCGCTCTTAAGGCTTGTGCCCGCGCGACAGGAACTCGTGGGATTGCATTTCCAACAGGCGGCTCAGGGTGCGCTGGAATTCAAAGTTCAAGCGCCCGCCGGTATACAGATCCTTGAGTTCGACTTCCGCCGAGATGATCAACTTGACGTTACGGTCGTAGAACTCGTCGACCATGTTGATAAACCGTCGTGCGATGTCGTCGGTGGTGACGCTCATCTGCTCCACGCCGCTGAGGATCACCGCGTGGAAGATCTTGCCCAGTTCGATGTAGTCGTTCTGGCTGCGCGGGCCGTCGCACAACTGGCGGAATTCGAACCAGGCCACGTCATCGCAGGTACGCAGAGCGATGATTTCGCGGTTCTCGATCATCAGCTTGTCGTTTTCCACCGCCTGGGTGCATTCCGGCGTGAGGGCGCGGAAGCTTTTGCGCAGGCTTTCGTGCGCCGCTTCGTTCAGCGGGAAGTGGAACAACTCCGCTTGCTCGAGGTGACGCAGACGGTAGTCGACCCCGCTGTCGACGTTGACGATCTCGGTGTTCTGCTTGATCAGCGCGATGGCCGGCAGGAAGCGAGCGCGCTGCAGGCCGTCCTTGTACAGGCCGTCGGGCACGATGTTCGAGGTGGCGACCAGGGTCACGCCGTTCTTGAACAGCTCTTCCATCAGGGTGCCGAGGATCATGGCATCGGTGATGTCAGAGACGAAGAATTCATCGAAGCAGATGACCCGCGCTTCATCGGAGAAACGCTTGGCGATGATGGTCAGCGGGTTTTTCTCACCCGGCAGGGTCTTCATTTCTTCGTGCACGCGCTTCATGAAGCGGTGGAAGTGGGTGCGGACCTTTTCCTTGAACGGCAGCGCTTCAAAGAACGTATCGACCAGGTAGGTCTTACCCCGGCCTACACCGCCCCAGAAATACAAGCCCTTGACCGGCGTGTGGTCTTTCTTGCCAAACAGCTTGCTGAGCATCCCCGGCTTGCTTTGCGAGGCCGCAACCAAGTCGTCGTACAGGCGCTGCAAATGACGCACCGCCGTTTCCTGGGCCGCGTCATGGAAGAATTCAGGGCGTTTCAGATCAGCTTGGTATCGTTCTAGGGGCGTCATAATTTCGTTAGCAAGGCAACAAAAACGGGCCGTCACTGTAACGACGGCCCTGGATAATGGCAATCAACCCTTGGTCGGGTTAATCCTCGATTGGGGTCAACGCAGTGCGCAAGGCTTCGATGGCGGCATCACGCGATGCACCATCGGCGAACTCGGCGCTGTCGGCCACTGCGGCACCGTCCAGCCATACGCTGAAGCTCAGGGCTTCGGTGCGTAAGTCCAGCGCAGCGCCACTTTGCAGTTGTTTGGTGACTGCGCCGGCCGCTTTACCATCGGCAAAGTTGCGCGACAGCAGCAATTGCTCGCCATCGGCGGCCAACAGGCGGAAGCGGAAGCTGCCGTCATCTTCACGGAAGCTCACGAAACGCGCGGCCTTGGCGGCCTTCTTCTTGGTGGCGATCGGCGCTGCAGCCTGCTCGACGAACGAACGCAGGCCCACCGCTTCACGCAACTCGGCCAGGAATGGCGCGGCTACGGCACGGGCTTTCCTGGCCCCGACCTGCAACAGGTCTTCCATGTCCGACGGGCGCGACATCAACTGGTGGTAACGCTCGCGGGCCTCGCCCAGTTGGCTGTCCAGCAGTTGGAACAGACGGCTCTTCGCCTCGCCCCAACCCAGGCCTTGCAGCAGCTCGCCGCGGAACTCTTCTTCCTGGGCCTTGCTGGCAAACGCCTGGTAGAGGGTGAACAGGTGCGAGTTGTCGGGGTCCTTGGCTTCGCCGGGCGCGCGGGAGTCGGTGACGATCCGCGAGATGGCGTCCTTCATGTCCTTGGCGCTGGTGAACAACGGGATGGTGTTGTCGTAGCTCTTGGACATCTTGCGGCCATCCAGGCCCGGCAAGGTGGCAACGCTTTCTTCGATCAGCGCCTCGGGCATGGTGAAGAATTCTTTACCGTTGCCGAACAGGTGGTTGAAGCGCTGGCCGATGTCGCGGGCCATTTCAACGTGCTGGATCTGGTCGCGGCCCACCGGCACCTTGTGCGCGTTGAACATCAGGATGTCCGCCGCCATCAGCACCGGGTAGCTGTACAGGCCCATGGTGATGCCCGCATCCGGGTCTTCGCCGGTTTCCACGTTCTTGTCCACCGAGGCCTTGTAGGCATGGGCGCGGTTGAGCAGGCCCTTGGCGGCGACGCAGGTCAGCAGCCAGGTCAGCTCGGGGATTTCCGGGATGTCGGACTGGCGATAAAAGGTCACCCGGTTCACATCCAGGCCACCGGCCAGCCAGGTCGCGGCGATTTCCATACGCGAACGCTGGATGCGCTGCGGGTCATCGCATTTGATCAGGGCGTGGTAGTCGGCCAGAAAGTAGAAGGAGTCAGCATTGACGTCCTGGCTGGCAAGGATCGCCGGGCGGATCGCACCAGCGTAGTTGCCCAGGTGCGGCGTGCCGGTGGTGGTGATGCCGGTGAGGATGCGGGTACGAGTCGTCATGGGTAATCGCTTATCAGACTGCTATCAATTCGAGAGGCGCGGCAGCACCAGATCCTTGAGATCGGTGAGCTTGCCATGAAAAAAGTGCCCGCATTCTGCCACTTTCAGCAGCTCATGGGGGCGTTTCAAGGCGGCAGACCAGTCGTAGACCAATTGCGGATCGACCACTTCGTCGGTTTCCGGTTGAATCAAGGTCAATGGGCAGGTCTGGGGCAGCACGTCGTTATTGCTCAGACGCATCACGGCGGCGGCGACCATAAACAGGTGCGCGAGCTTTTCGCCTTTGGCTTCCAGGCGGCCGCCGAGGCTTGCCGCCACGTAGCCACCAAAGGAAAAACCGAGCAGGGTGAGCGGCAGGTTGGGGTGTTTTTCACGCAGCCAGGTAACAGCCGCTTCGGCATCGTCCACTTCACCGGTGCTCATGTCGTGGGTGCCGGCACTCGCGCCGACGCCACGGTAATTGAAACGCAAAGTAATCAACCCGGCATCGCGAGCTGTGCGTTGCAGGGTCGAAACGACTTTATTGAGCATGGTCCCGCCCTGCACCGGATTAGGGTGGCAGATCAGCGCCAGGCCACGTGGCTCGGGGTGATCCAGGTACAGTGCTTCCAATTGGCCTACCGGGCCATCGATCAAAACGGGGGTTTCACGCATGAGCAAGGAATGAACTCCGTGACCTCTCAAAGGGTCGACTCGTCTAGCTAAAAGTCTGTGCATGGCATCATTGCGAGCTTAATCGCGGTATACAGCGCAGGTTTGAGCCGTTAACGTAAAGCAAAGCCGTTTATAGAGGAAGGACTCGTGGAACACTCGCTCTTAGTTTGGTTGTTGCCGACTCTCGCCTTGGTTGCCGGTGTCGCCATTGGATTCCTGGTTGCCCGCCTGCTGCCGAATGCCGCGCCTAACCGCACGCAGCGTCAGTTGGATGACATTCAGGAACGTTTTGACAGTTATCAGAACGAGGTTGTTACCCACTTCAACAGCACCGCGACCCTGGTCAAGAAACTCACCCAGAGCTACCAGGAAGTACAGGATCACCTCGCCGATGGCGCAAACCGCCTGGCCCTCGACGACATCACCCGTCAACGCCTGCTGGCCGCGCTGCATTCCGATGCACCGCAAACTCCACGGGAACGCCTGACCCCACCCCGGGAAAACCAGGAGCCGCCGCGGGACTACGCGCCAAAAACGCCAAACGCCCCGGGCATGCTGGATGAGCATTACGGCTTGAAGAAGTAAGTTATTTTCAAGCGATAAAAAGCCCGGCTGATCGATGATCAGCCGGGCTTTTTATTGGGCCTCACTCTTCAGGACATGGTCTGTTCCTGCAACCAACCGCCCTCGATCCGCACATGCCGCCCATGGAAGCGCTTGAGGCTGCTGCGATGCCCGACGCTGACAATGCTCAACCCCGGCAGCTCATCGATCAACGCTTGATACAGCGTCGCCTCATCCTCTTCATCCATGGCCGAGGTGGCCTCGTCCATGTACAGCCATTGCGGCGCGAACAACAAGGCACGGGCAAAGGCCAGGCGCTGTTGTTCGCCCGGCGAGAGCATGCGTTGCCAATGGTTGGCTTCATCCAGACGCCCCACCAGGTGCGGCAGGCGACAGGTTTCCAGCACCTGTGCATAACGCTCTGCCGAATAGACGCTGTCGTCCTGTGGATAACTCAACACCGCCTTGAGTGTGCCGATCGGCAGGTAGGGCTTCTGCGGCAGGAACAGGTAACGCCTGGCCGGCAGGCGAATGCTGCCGTGACCAGCAGGCCAGAGATGGCCCATAGCGCGCAGCAAGGTACTTTTGCCGCTGCCGGAGCGGCCGCTGAGCATGACGCGCTGACCCGGTTCAACGATCATGTTGGCGTCGGTCAGCAAGTGGCGACCATCCACCAGGCTCAAGCCCAGCCCTTGCACCACAAGACGCTCGCCCTCTGCGCTGACGTCGATGGTGGCTGAGCGCTGCTCGTTTTCACTCATAGCCTGCTGAAAACTCAGCAGACGGTCACTGGTCGCGCGCCAGCCGGCCAGGTCAGCGTACGCACTGATAAACCAGCTGAAGTTGCCCTGCACGTTGCCGAACGCCGAGTTGATTTGCATCAGCTCGCCCAGTTCGATCGTGCCGGAAAAGTAGCGCGGGGCAGCCACGATAAACGCAAAGACGATCGCAATCTGTTCATAGCCGGCAGTGAAGAACGTCAGGCGCTTGGACACCTTCATGATGTCCCAGTAGTTATGCCAGACCTTCCCGAACCGCGCACTCAAACGCTGATTCTCATTGGGCTCGCCGTTGTACAGGGCGATGCTCTCGGCATTCTCCCGCACCCGCACCATGGAGAAACGCAAGTCCGCTTCGAAGCGTTGTTGCTGGTTGCTCAAACCGATCAAACGACGACCGATCAGATGGGTCAGCCAACTGCCGACACCGGCATAGACCAAAGCACACCAGAACATGTAGCCGGGGATGGTGATACCGAACACTTCAATACTGCCCGACACGCCCCACAGGATAATGGAGAACGACACCAGGCTGACCACATTGCGCAGCAGCCCAAGGCCAAGACTCAGCGTGTTCAGGGTAAAGCTATTGAGGTCTTCGGAAATTCGCTGGTCCGGGTTATCGGTGTAGCCGCCCTGCTCCAGCTGGTAGTAGTTCTTGTTGCCAAGCCAGCGGGCGAAGTGTTTTTCGGTCAGCCATGCGCGCCAGCGAATGGTCAGCATCTGAGTGAGGTAGAGACGGTAGACCGCACCGAGAATCGCCACCGTGGCGATACCGCAGAAATAAACGATCTGCTGCCAGAAGGCGGCGGTGTCCTTCTTTTCCAGAGCGTTATAAAAATCCTTGTACCAGTGGTTAAGCCACACGGAAATGGCCACGCTGAACAGCGACAGGCCGATCACGACTGCGAGCAACAACCAGGCCTTGCCCTTCTCTTCACTGCGCCAATAGGGCGTGATCATCGCCCAAGTTCGGCGAAAAAACTGCCCACGCACCGCGTCGTTGACCGCGGAATACTCAGCGTTCTGATTCATCGTTCAGGCTCGATAGGAGGGTGGTGACAGGCGTTTGAACCGATCATAGATGATCGGTTCAGGGCTCCGTGCGGCCTGAAGCGGGTTGTTCAGCTTAGGTTCAGCGGCGTACCGGACGCTTCTGCAGCTTGCGTTGCAGGGTGCGCCGGTGCATGCCCAGGGCGCGGGCAGTGGCAGAGATATTGCCTTCGTGTTCGGTGAGGACGCGCTGGATGTGTTCCCACTGCAGGCGGTCCACCGACATCGGGTTTTCAGGCACCAGGGTGTCGAGGTCGGCGTGCTCGGACAGCAACGCAGCCAGCACGTCATCGGCATCCGCCGGCTTGCACAGGTAGTTGCAGGCACCGCGCTTGATGGCTTCGACGGCCGTGGCGATGCTGGAGTAACCGGTGAGGATCACCACGCGCATTTCCGGGTCGAGCTCCAGCAGTTTGGGCAACAGCACCAGGCCGGAGTCGCCGTCCATTTTCAGGTCGAGCGCGGCGTAGTCCGGCAAGTCGGCCTGGGCGATGGTCAGGCCTTCTTCGGCGGAGCCTGCGGTGCTCACGCGAAAGCCGCGACGGCTCATGGCGCGCGCCATCACGCGGGTAAACGTGGCGTCATCATCTACCAGCAACAGATGCGGCAGTTCTTCGCCTTCGACTTGGATCTCGTCACTCATCGATATCTCCTCGTGCGACACGGGGCAGGCGCAGCTCGGTGAGCGTGCCGCCTTCCTCATGACTATAGAGCTTCACTGAGCCGCCCGCGCGGGTCACGCTGGCCTTGCTCAAAAACAGGCCCAGGCCGAAGCCTTTGCCCTTGGTGGTAAAGAAAGGTTTGCCGATCTGCTCAGCAATGGCCAGCGGCACGCCTGCGCCGTGATCGCGGATGCTGATCGTCAGGTCATCCACATCCCAGTCCAGCCGGACTTCCAGGCCTTCGGGGCAGGCGTCGGCGGCGTTGTTCAGCAGGTTGAGCAAGGCTTGGGTCAGGTCCGGCGGTGGCGCCAGGCGCGGAACAGTGCCCTGCCCCAGCAGATGGAAACGGTAGCTGGCCTCGGGGCGCATCAAATGCCAGCGGTTCAGGGCTTCGTCGAGCCACTGGGTCACGTCCTGCATATCGACCGCCAGGCGGCGATTGGCTTCAGCCGCGCGTACCAGTTGCTGCAAGGTTTGCTTGCATTGCTTGACCTGTTCGCGCAGCACGCCGAGATCCTCTTGCAGCGCCGGGTCGTGGTGGTCCTGGGTCATTTCGTTGAGCAGCACGCTCATGGTCGCCAACGGCGTGCCCAATTCGTGAGCCGCACCGGCGGCCTGGGTGGCGACGGCGAGCAGTTGCTGGTCACGCAGGCCTTCTTCGCGGCGAATGGCGCGCAGTTCTTCCTGGCGGCGCAGCTCTTCGGCCATGCGCGCGGCAAAGAAGGTGATCACGGCGGCAGACAGGGCAAAGCTCAGCCACATCCCGTAGATCTGCAGGTTTTCGCGGGCGATGGGGAACGTTTGCAACGGATAGAACCGCGCCAGCAGCAAGGTGTACAGGGTCAGGGCGATGCCCGACAGCACCACCGAGTAGCGCCACGGCAAGGTCACCGCGGCGATGGTCAGTGGCACCAGGTAATAAGAAACGAACGGGTTGGTGGAACCGCCGGAGAAATACAGCAACACACTGTGGATAAACAGGTCGCAGGCCAATTGCAGGGCGTATTCCAGCTCGGTCACCGGCCATGTGGTACGCAACCGAATGGCGGTAAATACACACAGCACGATGGAGAAACCCAGGGTCACGCCCAATTGCAGCCACGGCAGCGGCAGCAGGTCGAACCAATAGGCAAGCCCGACCGAACCGGCCTGTGCGGCCAGTACCAGGGTACGGATGAACGTCAGGCGCCAAAGGTTCTGGCGGGTGGCGGAAGTCAGTTTTACGGCGGCGAGCATGAGCTCTCCCGATGAGCGCTGCAGGCGGATCGGCAGGAGTATAAACGAAGCAAGCGCGCTGGCATGGCGCGTGTGGCTCTTTGCCGCAGGCCGAGCGAACAACCGTTCGTCGGCGTCCGCACGATGTGTAGCGAATATGTAAACCCGAAGAACCCGATACCACCGTCTACAGTCATACCGATACGAACACCCTAAGGAGCTTCCATGTCTCGTTTCACTCGCAGTGCAGTTGTTCTCACCCTCAGTGCCAGCGCCCTGGCCAGCCTTCCGGCACTGGCCGCCGATGCACTGAATTACAACCAGATATCCCTGCGCGCCGAGGTCAGCCAGGAAGTGGCCCGGGACAAGATGATCGTCACCCTCTACACCGAGTCCCAGAACCCCGACCCGGCCAAGCTCGCGGCCGAAATCACCACCACCATGAACAAGGCCCTGGGCCAGGCGCGCGAAGTCCAAGGCGTGACCCTGCGCCAGGGCAGCCGTAACAGCTACCCGATCTACGACAACAAGAACCAGAAGATCACCGGCTGGCGCGAGCGCGCCGAACTGCGCCTGGAAAGCGCGGACTTCCCGGCGCTGTCCAAACTCACCGGCGAGTTGCTCAACACCCTGAAAATGGAAAACATGGACTTCGCCATCGCCGACACCACGCGCAAGACCAGCGAAGACGCCCTGCTCAAGGACGCGGTTGCCGCCTTTAAAGCACGCGCGCAACTGGCCACCGATGCGTTAGGCGGCAAGGGCTACAAGATCGTCAACTTGAACTTCAACACCAATGGCTACCCACAACCTTATGCCCGTGGCGGAATGATGATGAAGGCGGCCATGATGGATTCAGCACCGACGCCGGAAGTGGAGGCAGGTACCAGCCAGGTCAGCATGAGCGCCGATGGGGTGATCGAAGTGCAGATGCCGTAACCCCTACCCGACAAACCTGAACGGCGGTAACCTCGGTGACCGCCGTTTTTGTTTGGGCAGCTTTTATATGCCTGCCACTTTTAGGGGTCTCCATGGAAAGAACCACCTTCAAACCACTCCTCTTTACCGCCGGCCTGCTGGCCTTTATGCCGATGGCCCACGCAGCCAGCACCCTGGTCTACTGCTCCGAAGCCAGCCCCGCCGGTTTCGACCCCAGCCAGTACACCAGCGGCACCGACTTCGATGCGTCCGCCGAAACCGTGTTCAACCGCTTGACCCAGTTCAAGCGTGGCGGCACCGAAGTGGAACCAGGCCTGGCCACCCGCTGGGAGGTGTCCAAAGACGGCCTGACCTACACCTTCCACCTGCGCGATGGCGTCAAGTTCCACACCACTGACTTCTTCAAACCCACCCGCGATTTCAACGCGGATGACGTGCTGTTTACCTTCAATCGCCTGCTGGATGCCGAGAGCCCGTTCCGCAAGGCCTACCCTTCCGAATCGCCGTACTTCACCGACATGGGCCTGAACACCACGATCAAGAGCGTCGACAAACTCGACGAGCACACCGTGCGTTTCAACCTGAACAACGTCGATGCCTCGTTCGTGCAGAACCTGGCCATGAGTTTCGCCTCCGTGCAATCGGCCGAGTACGCCGCCCAGCTATTGAAGGAAGGCAAGGCCGAAGACATCAACCAGAAACCGGTGGGCACCGGGCCGTTCGTGTTCAAGCGTTACCAGAAGGACTCGCAGATCCGCTACGTGGCAAATAAACAGTATTGGAAACCCGAGGATGTGAAGCTCGACAACCTGGTGTTCGCCATCACCCCGGACGCCGCCTCGCGCCTGCAAAAGCTCAAGGCCGGCGAATGCCAGGTCAGCGGCTACCCGCGCCCGTCGGACATCGAGGTGATGAAGCAGGACCCCAACCTGCGCGTGCTGCAGCAAGCCGGTTTCAACCTGGGCTTTCTGGCCTACAACGTGACCCATCCACCGCTGGATCAACTCAAGGTCCGCCAGGCCCTGGACATGGCCATCGACAAGCCGGCGATCATCAAGGCCGTGTACCAGAGCGCCGGACAATTGGCGCAGAACGCACTGCCACCGGCGCAGTGGTCTTATGACCCGTCCATCAAGGATGCCCCGCACGATCCGACCAAGGCCCGCGCGCTACTAAAAGAAGCAGGGGTTGCACCAGGTACCACCATCAACCTGTGGGCGATGACCGTGCAACGCGCCTCCAATCCGAATGCACGCATGTCGGCACAAATGATCCAGCAGGATTGGGAGAAAGTCGGCATCAAGGCCAATATCGTCAGCTATGAGTGGGGCGAATACATCAAGCGCGCCAAAAATGGCGAGCACGATGCGATGAT
This sequence comes from Pseudomonas sp. SJZ103, assembly GCF_007828335.1. Classification (NCBI taxonomy): domain Bacteria; kingdom Pseudomonadati; phylum Pseudomonadota; class Gammaproteobacteria; order Pseudomonadales; family Pseudomonadaceae; genus Pseudomonas; species Pseudomonas sp. SJZ103. Next base: position 233,243 of record NZ_VIUN01000001.1, on the reverse strand, counting down.
TTATGGCTGGACCGGCGACAACGGCGACCCGGATAACTGGCTCGGTGTGCTCTACAGTTGTGCTGCGGTCAAGGGCAGCAACTACGCCAAATGGTGTAACCCCGCCTATGACAAGCTGGTGCAGCAGGCCAAAGTCAGCAGTGACCGTGAACAGCGCATCAAGTGGTATCAACAGGCACAGAAAATCCTTAAGGAACAAGTACCTATAACGCCTATTGCAAACTCGACGGTTTTCCAACCGCTGCGCAGGGAAGTGAAGGACTTCAAGATCAGCCCCTTCGGGCTGACACCGTTCTACGGCGTGAGTCTAGATAAGTAACAGCAACGCCCCAACCGAGTGCGCCAGACGCCCCGGTTGACCCTTCATGGTGCGCGCCATGCACCGAAAAAAACCTATAAATATGCTCAAATATGTCAAAACTTTCATAATTGCGACATTCCTGTACGTTCGTACCACTCTTTCTACCTTCCAACGGTTCAGCATCTTGCAATGGGTATGGCGCCTGCATAAGTATCCGCAGGCCGACTCACGAGGTCGCCCTCACCACCAAAAATGACAACAAATCATGAGGCCAACATGCTTAAACACGCAGTCCTTCCGTTATTAGTGAGCGCTGGCCTTATGGCCGCGGCCCCTTTCGCCCAAGCGGCGACTAACCTGGTGTTCTGCTCCGAAGGGAGCCCGGCCGGTTTTGACCCAGGCCAGTACACCACCGGAACAGACTTCGATGCCTCGGCCGAAACCATGTTCAACCGTCTGAGCCAGTTCGAACGAGGCGGCACCGCCGTTGTTCCTGGCCTTGCCACCAGCTGGGACGTGTCCCCGGATGGCCTGACCTACACCTTCCACCTGCGCGAAGGCGTCAAGTTCCATACCACCCCGTACTTCAAGCCCACCCGTGAGTTCTCGGCTGACGACGTACTGTTCACCTTCAACCGGATGATCAATAAAGACGATCCATTCCGTAAGGCTTACCCCACTGAGTTCCCGTACTTCACGGACATGGGGATGGACACCAACATCAAGAACATCGAGAAGGTCGATGCCCACACCGTCAAGTTCACCCTTGGCACCGTGGACGCCGCTTTCATCCAGAACCTGGCAATGAGCTTCGCTTCCATCCAGTCGGCTGAATACGCAGCCCAACTGTTGAAGGAAGGCAAACCTGCGGACATCAACCAGAAACCGGTCGGTACTGGCCCGTTCGTATTCAAGAGCTACCAGAAAGACTCGAACATTCGCTACACCGGCAACAAGGACTACTGGAAACCTGAAGACGTGAAGATCGATAACCTGATCTTCGCCATCACCACCGACCCGTCGGTGCGTATCCAGAAGCTGAAGAAAAACGAGTGCCAGATCACCCTGTTCCCACGTCCGGCCGACCTCAAGGCGCTGGGTGAAGACAAGGACCTGAAACTGCCGCACCAGGCCGGTTTCAACCTGGGCTATGTCGCCTACAACGTCATGGACAAGATCAAGGGCAGCGACCAGCCAAACCCACTGGCTGACCTGCGCGTACGCCAGGCGCTGGACATGTCGGTGAACAAGCAGCAGATCATCGACTCCGTCTACCAGGGCGCAGGTCAACTGGCGGTCAACGCCATGCCGCCAACCCAATGGTCCTACGACAACACCATCAAGGACGCCAAGTACGATCCCGAGAAAGCCAAGGCGCTGCTCAAGGAAGCGGGTGTCAAGGAAGGTACCGAGATCGTTCTGTGGGCGATGCCCGTTCAGCGTCCGTACAACCCGAACGCCAAGCTGATGGCTGAAATGCTGCAAAACGACTGGTCCAAGATCGGCCTGAAGGTCAAGATCACCAGCTACGAGTGGGGCGAGTACATCAAGCGCTCTAAAGGCGGCGAGAACCAGGCCATGATCATTGGCTGGAGCGGCGACAACGGTGACCCGGACAACTGGCTGAACGTGCTGTTCGGCTGCGACTCGCTGGCCGGCAACAACTTCTCCAAGTGGTGCGACAAGAAATTCGACGGCGTCGTGAAAGAAGCCAAGGCTACGTCGGACGTCGCCAAACGCACCGAGCTGTATAAGCAGGCGCAACATATCCTCAAAGATGCAGTCCCGATGACACCTATCGCGCACTCGACGGTGTATCAACCCATGCGCAACACCGTGCAGGACTTCAAGATCAGCCCGTTTGGCCTGAACTCCTTCTATGGCGTGAGCGTAAGCGGCAAGTAAGGACCAATGACGGTGGCGTTTCATAACGTCGCCGTTATTGCATCCGCCTGGACCGTAGGAAATAGACCACGCTAGCAATCGCCGCGTCCTACAGCTGCGAACTGCGACAAGCAACTCTTTTGCCTACAAGGTCAGTCCGATTTGGCGCATTTACTGCGAAGTCCGCGACCCATACCGTCGTAGGACAGCAGAGGCTCCAACCTGGAAAAGGCACTTGCTGTGTGTGGGATCAGTAATGTCTCCCTGGCCGTACGCCAGGGTGATTGCTTGCTGATGACAACTACAAACAAGGATCGGGATCGTCATGCGCCATACCACCGTTCTATCCGCAATTTTTGGCTCCAGCCTGCTGGCCATAGCCACGATGGGCCAGGCGGCCGACAAGAAGAGCCTGGTGTTCTGCTCCGAAGGCAGCCCGGCGGGGTTCGACACCGCGCAATACACCACCGCCACCGATAACGATGTGGCCGAGCCGCTGTACAACCGCCTGGTTGAGTTTGAAAAGGGCGCGACCAACGTCGTACCTGGACTGGCGACCAAGTGGGATATTTCCGAAGACGGCCTGACCTACACCTTTCACCTGCGTGAAGGGGTGAAATTCCACAGCAACAAGGAATTCAAGCCGACGCGGGACTTCAACGCCGACGACGTGCTGTTCACCTTCAACCGCATGCTTGACCCCGACCACCCGTTTCGCAAGGCCTACCCCACCGAGTTTCCGTATTTCAACGGGATGAGCCTGAACAAGAACATCGCCAAGGTCGAAAAAACCGACCCGCATACCGTGGTGATGACGCTCAACTCGGTCGACGCTGCGTTCGTGCAGAACATCGCCATGAGCTTTGCCGCCATCCTGTCGGCCGAATACGCCGAGCAGTTGCTCAAGGAAGGCAAGCCCAGCGACATCAACCAGAAGCCGATCGGCACTGGCCCCTTTGTATTCCAGCGCTACCAGAAAGACTCGCAGATCCGCTATGTGGGTAACAAACAGTACTGGGACCCGAGCAAGGTCAAGCTGGACCAGCTGATTTTTGCCATCAACACCGACGCCTCGGTGCGCGTGCAAAAGCTCAAGGCCGGCGAATGCCAGGTCACCCTGCATCCCCGCCCGGCCGACGTCGACGCGCTCAAGGCCGACCCGAACCTGCAACTGCTGACCAAGCCGGGTTTCAACTTGGGCTACATCGCCTACAACGTGCGCCACAAGCCGTTCGACCAGCTCGAAGTGCGCCAGGCGCTGGACATGGCGGTGAACAAGCAGAGCATCTTGAATGCCGTGTACCAGGGCGCGGGGCAGTTGGCAGTCAATGCCATGCCACCGACCCAATGGTCCTACGACGACAGCATCAAGGACGCCGCCTACAACCCGGAAAAAGCCAAGGAACTGCTCAAGGCCGCCGGCGTGAAGGAAGGTACCGAGATCACCCTGTGGGCGATGCCGGTGCAACGGCCGTACAACCCCAACGCCAAGCTGATGGCCGAGATGCTGCAAAGCGACTGGGCCAAGATCGGACTGAAGGTCAAGATCGTCAGCTACGAGTGGGGCGAATACATCAAGCGCACCAAGAACGGTGAGCACGATGTCAGCCTGATCGGCTGGACCGGCGACAACGGTGACCCGGACAACTGGCTGGGCACCCTCTACAGCTGCGACGCCATCGGTGGGAACAACTACTCCATGTGGTGTGACCCGGCGTACGACAAGCTGATCAAGCAAGCCAAGGTCGTCACCGACCGAGAACAAAGGACTGTTCTGTACAAACAGGCGCAGCAACTGCTCAAGCAGCAGGTGCCGATCACGCCCGTAGCCCACTCGACGGTCAATCAGCCGTTAAGCGTCAAAGTCGAAGGCTTCAAAGTAAGCCCCTTCGGCCGCAACGTGTTCTCGGGCGTCAGTATTACCCCATAAGAAAATAACCGGATTGCAGGGAGCGAAGTTGGCTCTCTCGCAAACGCGCAGCCTTTTGTTGGGATTTTTCCTACAGCAAACGTTTGCACCAGCTTGATCGAGTTACACACCCAATAGCCGGATCACCAAAAAAGACCGGCATTAAAAAGAGAACCAAAGGAGCTTCAACCCATGAAACTGAGCAGCAAAGCGCTTCTGGCCCTGGCCATCAGCACCATCACGGCAACCGCCTACGCTGAAACCCAAAGCCAGGACTTCGTTCCTACCACGTTGGCCGGCACCAGCGCTCAAAGCGAGGCCAAAGGCTTTATCGACGGTCAAAGCCTGGGCGGTACTACCCGTAACTGGTACTCCACCGAGAAGAGATTCCGTGGCCAGCGTTTCTCCTACGAGAAACACAATCAGACGCGCACCGACGCAAACCGCACCAACTGGGTACAAGGCACCATCCTCAACTACTCCTCGGGCTTCACCCAAGGCACCGTAGGTGTGGCGACCGAAGTCGCGGCTTACAACGCCGTGGTCCTGGACCGCAGCAAGCGAGATATCAAGGGCGGATCCAACCGTACCCTGGCTGACTCCGACGGTGATGCAGTAGGCCAATGGAGCAAGCTGGGCCTGGCTAACGTCAAGTTCCGCGTGTCCAACACCACCTTGACCGCCGGTCGCCAGAACTTCAGCAGCGGCATCGTCGACACCATCGGCAACCGTGCCCTGCCGTCGAGCTTCGAAGGTGTGAGCTTCAACAGCGAAGAGCTGAGCAACCTGTCGTTCCAAGGCGGTATTTTCGATCGCGTTTCGCCGCGTACCGAGCAGAGCCTGTCGAAATTCCGTTCCGAGTACGGTAATGGCCAGGAAACCGACAAGGTCAAAACCCTGGGCTTCAACTACCAGCCGTTCAAGAGCCTGAAAACCAGCGTGTTCGCCGCTAACGTCGAAGACTTCTGGAACCAGTACTACTTCGGTGCCACCCACGAATTGGGTGATGCACAGACCCTGGCACTGACCACCGGCCTGAACTACTACAAAACCACCGACACCGGCAGCAAGAAGATGGGCAACATCGACAACGACACTTACTCGTTGTCCCTGGGGCTGACCCACCAGGCCCACAGCCTGACCTTCTCGTACCAGGAAGTTAACGGTGACGAGTACTTCGACTACCTGCACGAAACCAACGGCATCTACCTGGCCAACTCCCTGACCTCCGACTTCAACAGCCCGAACGAGAAGTCCTTCCAGGTCGCCTACGCCATCAACATGGCCGAATACGGCGTGCCAGGCCTGAAGTTCAACGTCTACTCGGCGCGCGGCTGGGGCATCGACGGTACTCACTACAACGGTACCGCCTACGGTACTGCCGGTGAGAGCCGCAGCGACCTGCGCCTGATGGACGGTGAGAAACACCAGGAATACGGCGTTGGCACCTCCTACGCGATTCAGAGCGGCCCACTCAAGGCCACCACCATCCGTGGCACCTACGTGACTCACCGCGCCAGCGCACAACAGGCTGACGGCAACATCAAAGAGTTCCGTCTGGTCACCACCATCCCGTTCAACATTCTTTAATTAGCGCCAGGTAGACGGCGGGCTCAGGACGAGCCCGCCGTCTACGCTTGTCTGGTCCCATCGATTGCAGAGGGCTCTGAATGAAAATGCTCCCGCTACAAGCTGCCGTTGCCGCTGCGCTGTTAAGCGTCGCTATCGGCGTATCGGCCAAACCCCTGGTGGTCTGCACCGAAGCCAGTCCGGAAGGCTTCGATCCGGTCCTGTACACCACCGCAGTCACCGCCGATGCCGCCGCTGAAACCATGTTCAACCGTTTGGTGGACTTCAAGCCCGGCACCACCGAGATCGTGCCAGCGCTCGCCACTTCCTGGGAAATCAGTGACGACGGCCTGACCTATACATTTCATCTGCGCGACGACGTCAAGTTCCACACCACCGACTACTTCAAACCCACGCGCAACATGAATGCCGACGACGTACTCTGGAGCTTCCAGCGCCAGCTGGACCCAAAACACCCGTGGCACAACAAATCCAACGTGGGCTACCCGTACTTTGAAAGCATGGGCTTCAAGGAACTGCTCAAGAGCGTGGAGAAGACCGATGACCATACCGTGGTCTTCACCCTGACCCGCCCTGAGGCACCGTTCCTGGCCGATGTCGCGATGCCGTTTACCGCCATCCACTCCGCCGAGTACGCCGACAAGCTACTCGCCGCCGGCAAGACCGAAGAGCTCAACAGCAAGCCGATCGGCACCGGCCCGTTCATTTTCACGCGATACCAGAAGGATGCTCAGGTGCGCTTCAAGGCCAACCCGGAGTACTTCCGTGGCAAGCCTCCGGCCGATCCGTTGATCCTGGCCATTGCGGTCGACAACAACGTGCGCCTGCAGAAGCTCAAGGCCAACGAATGCCAGATCGCGCTGTATCCCAAGCCCGATGACCTTCCCAGCATCAAGAAAGACCCGAACCTGAAGGTCGCCGAACTGGCAGCGATGACCACCGCCTACACCGCCCTGAACACCACCCACAAGTACATGAGCGACGCGCGGGTGCGCCACGCGATCAACATCGCGTTCGACAAGAAAGGCTACAACGAATCCCTGTATGGCAAAGGCAACGCCGTTGATGCCACCGGCCCGTATCCACCGACCCTGCTGGGCTTCAACGACAAGCTGAAAAACCCTGAGCGCGACCTGGACAAGGCCCGTGCCCTGCTCAAGGAAGCCGGCGTACCGGAAGGCACCGAGTTCACCCTGTTCACCCGTAACGGCGGCGGTCCGACCAACCCTAACCCAATGCTCGGCGCCCAGCGCATGCAGGCGGACCTGGCGCAAATCGGCCTGAAAGTGAACATCAAGGTCATGGAATGGGGCGAGATGCTCAAGCGCGCCAAAGCCGGCGAGCACGACATGGTTTCTGCTGGCTGGGCCGGTGATAACGGCGACCCGGATAACTTCCTCACGCCGAACCTGAGTTGCGATGCAGCCAAAAACGGCGAAAACTACGCACGCTGGTGTAACAAAGAGTTTCAGGACTTGATCGATAAGGCCCGTGCTATCGCTGAACCCACTGAACGCGCCGCACTCTATGAACAAGCACTGGACGTTTTCGACAAGGACCAACCATGGATTCCCATGGCTTACCCGAAAATGTTCACCGCCATGCGCAAGAACGTCGAGGGTTATACCCAAAGTCCTCTGACGAACAATAACTTCGCCACTACCCAGGTGAAGTAAATAAGAGAAACGCTCGGCACCGCCCACCAGGACGGTGCCGAACCTGCCTAACCGGCTGATTGAGGTACACCACAAGATGTTTAGTTTTATTGCCCGCCGACTGGGGTTATTGATCCCCACGTTTTTCGGCATCACGTTGCTCACGTTTGCGTTGATACGCATGATCCCTGGCGACCCTGTCGAAGTCATGATGGGCGAGCGGCGCGTCGACCCCGAGATGCACGCACAGGCAATGGAACGCCTTGGCCTTAACAAGCCGCTGTATGCGCAATACCTGGACTATGTCGGCAAGCTCGCCCAGGGCGACCTTGGCGAATCGCTGCGCACCCGCACCAGCGTGTGGACCGAGTTCACCGCCCTCTTCCCGGCGACCCTGGAGCTGTCCATGGCCGCCCTGCTGTTCGCCGGCATCCTGGGCCTGTTGGCCGGGGTGATCGCGGCACTCAAACGAGGATCCCTGTTCGACCATGGAGTGATGGGCATCTCCCTGGCGGGCTATTCGATGCCGATCTTCTGGTGGGGCCTGATCCTGATCATGTTCTTCTCCGTGAGCCTGGGCTGGACCCCGGTTTCCGGGCGTATCGACCTGCTCTACGACATTGAGCCGCGCACCGGCTTCATGCTGATCGACACCCTGCTGGCTGACGAGCCGGACGCGTTCTGGGATGCGCTGCACCACCTGATCCTGCCGGCCATCGTGCTCGGCACCATCCCGTTGGCAGTGATCGCGCGGATGACCCGTTCATCCATGCTCGAAGTGCTGCGTGAAGACTACATCCGTACCGCCAAGGCCAAAGGCCTGTCGCCGGCGCGCGTGGTGTTCGTGCACGGCCTGCGTAACGCGTTGATCCCGGTACTCACCGTGGTCGGCCTGCAAGTCGGCACCCTGCTGGCCGGTGCGGTCCTGACCGAAACCATCTTCTCGTGGCCCGGCATCGGCAAATGGCTGATCGAAGCCATTGGCGCGCGGGACTACCCGGTGGTGCAAAACGGCATCCTGCTGATCGCCTGTCTGGTGATCCTGGTGAACTTCGTGGTGGACATCCTCTACGGCTTCGCCAACCCACGCATCCGTCACCAGCGCTGAGATCATGACCATGACCACACCTACTCAAGTGTCAGCAGTCGATCAAAGCCTGCTGTACCCGTCGCCGTACAAAGAATTCTGGCAAGCCTTCTCCAAGAACAAAGGCGCGGTTGCCGGCCTGCTGTTCATGTTGCTGATCGTGTTCTGCGCGATCTTCGCCCCCTGGGTAGCGCCGCATAACCCCACCGAGCAATACCGTGATTTCCTGCTGACCCCGCCGTCGTGGCTGGAAGGCGGGCAGATCCAGTTCCTGCTCGGCACCGATGAGCTGGGCCGCGACCTGCTCTCGCGCCTGATCCAGGGCTCGCGCCTCTCGTTGCTGATCGGCTTGTCGTCGGTAGTGATGTCGCTGATCCCGGGCATCCTGCTGGGCCTGTTCGCCGGGTTCTTCCCGCGCCTGCTTGGCCCGACCATCATGCGCCTGATGGACATCATGCTGGCCCTGCCGTCGCTGCTGCTGGCGGTTGCCATTGTCGCGATCCTCGGCCCTGGCCTGATCAACACCGTGATCGCCATCGCTATCGTCTCGCTGCCGTCCTATGTACGTCTGACCCGCGCTGCGGTGATGGGCGAACTGAACCGCGACTACGTGACTGCCGCCCGCCTCGCCGGCGCCGGCCTGCCCCGCCTGATGTTCATCACCGTGCTGCCTAACTGCATGGCACCGCTGATCGTTCAGGCCACCTTGAGTTTCTCTTCCGCGATCCTCGATGCCGCCGCGCTGGGCTTCCTCGGCTTGGGCGTACAACCGCCAACGCCTGAGTGGGGCACCATGCTGGCTTCGGCTCGCGACTACATCGAACGCGCATGGTGGGTCGTCAGCCTGCCGGGCTTGACCATTTTGCTCAGCGTGCTGGCAATCAACTTGATGGGTGACGGCCTGCGCGACGCGCTGGACCCGAAACTCAAGAACGCCGCCTGAGGAGATTCCCATGTCACTGTTAGAAATCAAGAATCTCAACGTCCGCTTCGGCGACAAGACCGCCGTGCCGGTGGTCGATGGCCTCGATATTTCCGTCGACAAAGGCGAAGTCCTGGCCATCGTTGGCGAGTCGGGCTCGGGTAAATCCGTGACCATGATGGCGCTGATGGGCCTGATCGAGCACCCCGGCATCGTCACCGCCGACGCCCTGAACTTCGACGGCAAGGACATGCTCAAGCTGAGCAACCGCCAGCGCCGCCAGATCGTCGGCAAAGACCTGGCGATGGTGTTCCAGGACCCGATGACCGCGCTGAACCCCAGCTACACCGTGGGTTTCCAGATTGAAGAAGTGCTGCGCCTGCACCTGAAGATGTCCGGCAAGCAAGCGCGTAAACGGGCCATCGAGCTGTTGGAAAAAGTCGAGATCCCGGGCGCTGCCAGCCGTATGGATGCCTACCCGCACCAACTGTCCGGCGGTATGAGCCAGCGAGTAGCCATCGCCATGGCGATTGCCGGCGAACCGAAATTGCTGATCGCCGACGAACCGACCACCGCGTTGGACGTGACCATCCAGGCGCAGATCATGGAACTGCTGCTGGCCCTTCAGAAAGAGCAGAACATGGGCCTGGTGCTGATCACCCACGACCTCGCGGTCGTGGCTGAAACCGCCCAGCGTGTGTGCGTGATGTACGCCGGCCAAGCGGTGGAAGTCGGCCAAGTGCCGCAATTGTTCGACATCCCGGCGCATCCGTACAGCGAAGCGCTGCTCAAGGCGATTCCCGAGCACAGCCTCGGCGCCACGCGCCTGGCCACGCTGCCGGGTATCGTGCCTGGCCGCTATGACCGCCCGCAGGGTTGCCTGCTGTCGCCACGCTGCCCGTATGTGCAGGAATCCTGCCGTGCCCAGCGACCCAGCCTTGATCCGAAAAGCAACAGCCTTGCGCGATGCTTCTACCCCTTGAACCAGGAGGTGGCGTAATGGCCGTCGTTCTTACCGCCCGCGACCTCACCCGTCACTACGAAGTGTCCCGTGGCCTGTTCAAGGGCCATGCGCTGGTACGCGCGCTTAATGGTGTGTCGTTTGAACTGGAAGCCGGCAAAACCCTCGCGGTTGTAGGCGAGTCGGGTTGCGGCAAATCCACCCTGGCCCGTGCGCTGACGCTGATTGAAGAGCCGTCTTCAGGCTCGCTGAAAATCGCCGGCCAGGAAGTCGCCGGCGCCGACAAGGCCCAGCGCAAGCAACTGCGCAAAGACGTGCAGATGGTGTTCCAGAGCCCCTACGCCTCGTTGAACCCACGCCAGAAGGTCGGTGATCAACTGGGCGAACCGCTGTTGATCAACACCAACCTGTCCGCCGCCGAACGTCGCGAGAAAGTGCAGGCGATGATGAAGCAAGTGGGCCTGCGCCCTGAGCATTATCAGCGCTACCCGCATATGTTCTCCGGTGGCCAGCGCCAGCGGATCGCCCTGGCCCGCGCCATGATGCTGCAACCGAAAGTGCTGGTGGCGGATGAACCGACCTCGGCCCTCGACGTATCGATCCAGGCCCAGGTGCTCAACCTGTTCATGGACCTGCAGCAGGAGTTCAACACCGCCTACGTGTTCATCTCCCACAACCTGGCGGTGGTGCAACACGTCGCCGATGACGTGATGGTGATGTACCTCGGCCGCCCGGTGGAAGTTGGCCCCAAGGAAGATATCTACGCCCGCCCCCTGCACCCGTACACCCAGGCGCTGCTGTCGGCCACCCCGACCATTCATCCGGATCCGAACAAACCGAAGATCAAAATCGTTGGTGAGTTGCCTAACCCACTGAACCCGCCGCCAGGCTGCGCTTTTCACAAGCGCTGCCCGTATGCGACGGCGCGTTGCAGCAGCGAGGAGCCGCAGTTGCGGGCGTTGGATAACCGCCAGGTGGCTTGCCACTACGCGGAGCAATTCGTGGCCTGAAACCCTGTGCCGGCATTCCCACGCGGAGCGTGGGAATGATCAATGTGTAAGCAGTAAATACAGCGTTCTACAGCCCTTCCCGTCAGGTTGCGCATCAGCCTGGCGGGAGGGGCTTTCTTTTGGATGCAATTAACTGTCGCCGTCGTCGTAGGTTTCGCTGTCTTCCCCTTCGTTGTAGGGGTTTTCTGCGTCCTCTTTTGGCGCGGGCTGGGCCTGGGGTTGCCAACTGCCGGAGTTGACCTCGTTCTGCTTTTTCTTGGTGACCGGGCCGGTGTCTTTCCACTGCGGCGCTCCTGCGCCCGCCAGCGCCGGAAGGGTCGTCAGCCCCAGGACGGCCAGCAACACCAGGGGAATGGCGCGTTGAGCATTTCGCACGGTGGTCTCCTTTACAGTCGGTGGGTAAACGCTAGACCCGATGCCGGATTCTCGCCAATCCCATGCCTGGTGGAGACCAAAAATGTGGGAGGGGGCTTGCCCCCGATAGCGTAGTGTCAGCCCCCAAGGTACTGGCTGACACACTGCTATCGGGGGCAAGCCCCCTCCCACATTTTGTTTTGCGGCGCTCGGACCTTAGTGGTGCTCGCGGGTCGCGCGGAATTTCACATCCGGCCAGCGCTCTTCCATCAACGCCAGGTTCACCCGGGTCGGGGCCAGGTAGGTCAGGTGACCACCGCCATCGACCGCGAGGTTTTCCACGGCCTTGTTGGAGAACTCTTCCAGCTTCTTCTTATCGGCGCATTCGATCCAGCGCGCGGAGTACACCGTGATCGGCTCGTAGGAGCACTCGACCTTGTATTCCTCTTTCAAGCGGCTGGCGACCACATCGAACTGCAGCACGCCGACGGCGCCGAGGATGATGTCGTTGCTGCGCTCGGGGAAGAACACCTGGGTCGCGCCCTCCTCTGCCAGTTGCTGCAGGCCTTGGCGCAGTTGCTTGGATTTGAGCGGGTCACGCAGGCGCACGCGGCGGAACAGTTCCGGAGCGAAGTGCGGGATACCGGTGAAGCCCAGCGCTTCGCCTTCGGTGAAGGTGTCGCCGATCTGGATGGTGCCGTGGTTGTGCAGGCCGATGATGTCGCCGGCGTAGGCCTCTTCGAGCTGTTCACGCTCGGAGGAGAAGAACGTCAGGGCGTCGCCGATGCGCACGTCCTTGCCGGTGCGCACGTGGCGCATCTTCATGCCTTTTTCGTATTTGCCCGAGCAGATGCGCATGAAGGCAATACGGTCGCGGTGCTTGGGGTCCATGTTCGCCTGGATCTTGAACACGAAGCCGGTGAATTTCTCTTCCACCGGTTCCACGGTGCGCTCGTTGGCGACACGGGCCAGCGGCTTCGGTGCCCAGTTCACGACGGCGTCGAGCACGTGGTCGACGCCGAAGTTGCCCAGGGCGGTCCCGAAGAACACCGGGGTCAGTTGGCCGTCGAGGAATTCCTGCTGGTTGAACTCATGGCAGGCGCCCTGCACCAGTTCCAACTGGTCGACAAAGCGGTCGTACTCGTCACCCAGGTGGGCGCGGGCTTCGTCGGAGTCGAGCTTCTCGATGATTTTCACATCGGTGCGTTCGTGACCGTGGCCGGCGGTGTAGACAATGATGTAGTCGTCGGCCAGGTGGTACACACCCTTGAAGTCGCGGTAGCAACCGATCGGCCAGGTGATCGGCGCGGCCTTGATCTTCAGGACGGCTTCGATTTCATCCAACAATTCGATCGGGTCGCGGATGTCGCGGTCGAGTTTGTTGATGAAGCTGACAATCGGCGTGTCACGCAGGCGGCACACGTCCATCAGCGCGATGGTACGTGGCTCGACGCCCTTACCGCCGTCGAGGACCATCAGTGCCGAGTCCACCGCAGTCAGGGTGCGATAGGTGTCTTCGGAGAAGTCTTCGTGGCCCGGGGTGTCGAGCAGGTTGACCATGTGGTCGCGATACGGGAACTGCATGACCGACGTGGTAATGGAAATACCCCGTTGTTTTTCCATTTCCATCCAGTCGGAGGTGGCATGGCGGTCGGATTTGCGGGATTTCACCGTGCCGGCCACTGCGATCGCCTTGCCCATCAGCAGGAGCTTCTCGGTGATGGTGGTTTTACCGGCATCGGGGTGGGAAATAATGGCGAAAGTGCGGCGTTTCGCGACTTCGGCGGCCTGGTGGGTCATGGGAAATCGCCTGGCAGGTGAGTCAAAAAAGGGCGGCGAGTATAGCGCAAACCGGGAGTGACGGACCACCGTTCACCCCTTTGGGGGTGGCTAAATACTGCCAACTGTGGAACCTTTTAAAAGGTAGAGACGTCCACTCCCCTGCTATCGCACTCGGAACAGGGGCTGAAAAATCAGCAAGTTAGCCTGACGAGGCTGCGCTTATGGCTCGATTTGATACCGCGTTGCCGGTATTGGCGAGCTGCTTTTCGCGAACTCATTCAGAGGCAGCCAGGAATGGCATTGCCGCTCGGAAATGTGTTCGCCGACAAAAGAAAAAAGGAGTCCGCCTGTGGCTATTCGCTATGGCAAAGGGCTGATAGGAGGAGTGGTTATCGTCGCTCTCCTGGCCCTGCTGGTCCACTGGATCGGCATCAACACGATCGAACTGTGCCGCGACGATTTGTTGTTTTACCTGCAAGCTCATTTGATCCTTGTTCTAGTCTCCATGCTGGCGGCCCTGATTGTGGGCATCCCCGCCGGTATCCTGCTCAGCCGACCGAACATGGTCGGGCGCGCAGAACGCTTCATGCAGATCTTCAACATCGGCAACACCGTCCCCCCTCTGGCCGTACTGGCCATCGCCCTCGGCGTCCTCGGCATCGGCAGCGGCCCGGCCATCTTCGCGCTGTTCCTCGCCTCCCTGTTGCCCATCGTGCGCAACACCTACGAAGGCCTCAAAAACGTTCAGGGCTCGCTGAAAGAAGCCGCCACCGGCATCGGTATGACCCCGCGCCAGGTGCTGTTTCGTGTCGAACTGCCGAATGCCGTGCCGATCATCATCGGTGGCGTTCGCGTGGCACTGGCGATCAACGTCGGTACCGCACCGCTGGCGTTCCTGATTGGTGCCAACAGCCTGGGCAGCCTGATTTTCCCCGGCATCGCCCTGAACAATCAGCCGCAACTGCTGCTTGGTGCCGCATGCACCGCACTGCTGGCATTGCTGCTCGACGGTCTGGTGACCATGGCCAGCCGCCTCTGGCTGGAACGCGGGTTGCGTCCGTCTTAAGGCTTGGCAAAGGAAATCACATGAAAAGACTGACCTTGATATTGAGCTGCGTCCTGCTGTTTGCAGGTTTTGCGCAAGCGGCTGAAAAACCGGTAATTCGCATCGGCGCACGGGTGTTCACCGAACAGACCCTGCTCGCCGAAATCACCTCCCAGTACCTGCGTACCAAGGGCTACGACGCCCGCGTGACCGGCGGCCTGGGCAGCAACCTGGCGCGCAGTGCCCAGGAAAGCGGGCAACTGGACCTGATCTGGGAATACACCGGCGTGTCGCTGGTGGCCTACAACCATGTGGACGAGAAGCTCGACAGCGAACAGTCCTACGCCCGGGTCAAAGAACTCGACGCGAAAAAAGGCCTGGCCTGGCTGTCGCCGTCGAAATTCAGCAACACCTACGCCCTGGCATTGCCGGAAAACGTGGCCAAGGAATTCCCGCAGATCAACACCATCAGCGACCTGACCCAAGCCCTGGCCCAGAAAACCAAAGGCACGCGCCTGGTGGCCCTGGACACCGAGTTCGCCAACCGTTCCGACGGCATGGGCGGCATGGTCAAGCTGTACGACATGAACCTGACGCGTAAAAACACCCGGCAGATGGACGCCGGCCTGGTCTACACCGCGTTGCGTAACGGCCAGGTGTTTGCCGGTCTGGTCTACACCACCGACGGTCGCCTGAACGCGTTCAAGTTGAAGCTGCTGGAAGACGACAAGCACTACTTCCCGGACTACACCGCCGCCCCGGTGATTCGCCAGCAATACCTCGACCAGCACCCTCAACTGGCCGCCGAGCTCAAGCCATTGGCCGAACTGTTCAACGACGCAACCATGCGCGAGTTGAATGCACGGGTCGACGTCGAGCATGAAAGCCCATCCGCTGTTGCCGCCGATTTCCTGCGCCAACATCCGATCAACTAAGAAGGAGAAGACATGGAATTCCTGAACGCCTTTTCCCATCTTGATTGGGCCCAGGTCCTGCACCTGACCTGGCAGCACATCACCCTGGTCGGTATCGCGGTGATCCTGGCGATTGTCGTCGGCGTGCCCCTCGGCGTGCTGATGACCCGCTTCCCAACCCTCGCCGCCCCCCTGCAAGCCAGCGCCACGGTGCTGCTGACCGTACCGTCCATCGCGCTGTTCGGCCTGCTGCTGCCGTTCTACTCCAAGTTTGGCCAGGGCCTGGGGCCGATGCCGGCGATCACCGCCGTGTTCCTCTACTCCCTGCTGCCGATCATGCGTAACACCTACCTGGCCCTCACCGGCGTTGAACCGGGCATTCGCGAGGCCGCCAAAGGCATCGGCATGACCTTCGGCCAGCGCCTGCGCATGGTTGAGCTGCCCATCGCCGTGCCGGTGATCCTCGCCGGTGTGCGTACCGCCGTGGTGATGAACATTGGCGTCATGACCATCGCCGCCACCATCGGCGCCGGTGGCCTGGGTGTACTTATTCTGGCTTCCATCAGCCGCAGCGACATGTCGATGCTGATCGTTGGCGCCGTGCTGGTCAGTCTCCTGGCCATCTTCGCCGACCTGCTTCTGCAATGGCTGCAACGCTCGCTGACTCCAAAAGGACTGCTCAAATGATCGAACTTCAAAACCTGACCAAGACTTTTCAAAGCAACGGCAAGACTGTTTCGGCCGTGAACGACGTAAGCCTGACCGTCAACGAAGGCGAGATTTGCGTATTCCTCGGCCCTTCGGGCTGCGGCAAGAGCACCACGCTGAAAATGATCAACCGCCTGATCAAGCCGACCTCGGGCAAGATCCTGATCAACGGCGAAGACACCACCGACCTCGACGAAGTGACCCTGCGTCGCAACATCGGCTATGTGATCCAGCAGATCGGCCTGTTCCCGAACATGACCATCGAGGAAAACATCGTGGTCGTGCCCAAGCTGCTGGGTTGGGACAAACAGAAATGCCACGACCGCGCCCGCGAGTTGATGAGCATGATCAAGCTGGAACCCAAGCAGTACCTGCATCGCTACCCGCGTGAACTGTCGGGCGGCCAGCAACAGCGCATCGGCGTGATTCGCGCACTGGCGGCCGATGCGCCGTTGCTGCTGATGGATGAGCCGTTCGGCGCGGTCGACCCGATCAACCGCGAAATGATCCAGAACGAGTTCTTCGAGATGCAACGCGCGCTGAACAAGACCGTGATCATGGTCAGCCACGACATCGACGAAGCCATCAAGCTGGGTGACAAGATCGCCATCTTCCGCGCCGGCAAGCTGCTGCAGATCGACCACCCGGATACGCTGCTGGCACATCCGGCGGATGAGTTCGTCAGCAACTTTGTGGGCCAGGACAGCACCCTCAAGCGCCTGCTGCTGGTGAAAGCTGAAGATGCGGCCGACAACGCCCCGTCGGTGAGCCCGGAAACCCCGGTAGCCGAGGCCCTGGAGCTGATGGACGAAACCGACCGCCGCTATGTGGTAGTCACGTGCGCCGAGAACAAGGCACTCGGCTATGTACGCCGTCGCGACCTGCACCGTCAGACCGGCACCTGCGGCCAGTACCTGCGTGAGTTCAACGCCACGGCGGCGTACGACGAGCATTTGCGCATCCTGTTGTCGCGTATGTACGAGTTCAACCGCTCGTGGCTGCCGGTAATGGATGCGGAGCGGGTGTTCCTGGGTGAGGTGACCCAGGAATCGATCGCCGAGTACCTGAGCTCCGGTAAGTCCCGTGGGGGCAAGACCAGTATTGTCTCCCCTGCCGAGACCGCCCTGGCCTGATCTTATGTGGGAGGGGGCTTGCTCCCGATGGCGGCGTGTCAGTCACTTCATCTGTCACTGATCCACCGGTATCGGGAGCAAGCCCCTCCCACATTTGGTCCGCGATCTGTCAGGGAAATACCTTCAATTATCCCCATCCGGGGAACATCATTCCGTCACACGTGTCGGTTACATAAGTAGCTGCACGCGGTCCCGCGACGAACGCGTGCAAAAACGCGACATTTTTAGTTGATCTATGGCCCCTCACGTCCTAAAGTTCGCGCCGAACGTCCATGCTGGAAACGATCCATCCGGCTCAAGTACTGACGACGAGACAGCAAGGCCAAGGGAAGCGGTTGTTCCCATGGCCTTTTTGCTTTCGGCGACATGCCTTGGGAAGTAGGCGAACCAAAGTGGGGATACGGAGGACGTTCATTTGCACCCATTGATCAATTTAGTTTGCCCTTAGGAGTTCCCAGCATGTCGATCAACGTCGAAGATTATTTCGCGCGCGCCACTTTTGACAAAATGAAGGCGTTCGCCGACAAGCAAGAAACCCCGTTCGTGGTGATCGACACCGCGATGATCAGCCAGGCCTACGATGACCTGCGCGCCGGTTTCGAATTCGCCAAGGTGTATTACGCGGTCAAGGCCAACCCTGCCGTCGAGATCATCGACCTGTTGAAAGACAAGGGTTCGAGCTTCGACATCGCCTCGATCTACGAGCTGGACAAGGTCATGGACCGCGGCGTCAGCGCCGACCGTATCAGCTACGGCAACACCATCAAGAAATCCAAGGACATCCGCTACTTCTACGAGAAAGGCGTGCGCCTGTTCTCCACCGACTCCGAAGCCGACCTGCGCAACATCGCCAAGGCCGCACCGGGCTCGAAAGTGTACGTACGTATCCTCACCGAAGGCTCGACCACCGCTGACTGGCCTCTGTCGCGCAAATTCGGCTGCCAGACCGACATGGCCATGGACCTGCTGATCCTCGCTCGTGACCTGGGCCTGGTGCCGTACGGCATTTCGTTCCACGTTGGCTCGCAGCAACGCGACATCAGCGTGTGGGACGCGGCAATCGCCAAGGTCAAAGTGATCTTCGAACGCCTGAAGGAAGAAGACGGCATCCACCTCAAGCTGATCAACATGGGCGGTGGCTTCCCGGCCAACTACATCACCCGCACCAACAGCCTGGAAACCTACGCCGAAGAGATCATCCGTTTCCTCAAGGAAGACTTCGGCGATGACCTGCCGGAAATCATCCTCGAGCCAGGCCGCTCCTTGATCGCCAACGCCGGTATCCTGGTCAGTGAAGTGGTATTGGTTGCACGTAAATCCCGTACTGCCGTCGAGCGTTGGGTGTACACGGATGTGGGCAAGTTCTCCGGCCTGATCGAAACCATGGATGAAGCCATCAAGTTCCCGATCTGGACCGAGAAGAAAGGCGAGATGGAAGAAGTGGTCATCGCCGGCCCGACCTGCGACAGCGCCGACATCATGTACGAAAACTACAAGTACGGCCTGCCGCTGAACCTGGCGATCGGTGATCGTTTGTACTGGCTCTCGACCGGTGCCTACACCACCAGCTACAGCGCGGTTGAGTTCAATGGCTTTCCGCCGCTGAAGTCGTTCTACGTGTAAGACGGCTGCGCACAAAAAACCCATGACATGTCATGGGTTTTTTTATGCCTCAGGAAAGGCTCACGGCCCGTTGGCGGTAGGCCTCCGCCAGCGCTCTAACCTGCGGATCACTCGCCGCAGCCAAGGCCTTGTGGGCTGTTCGCAGGAACTTGAGATTTCCGCCCGCCAGCGCCTTGCGCAGCCACGCCAACGCCGCCTCGACCTGGCCCCTGTCGGCCAACACCGCCGCATAGCTGAACTGCCCGCGAAAATCCCCGGCCTCGGCTGAACGTCGATACCACTCGACAGCCGCCTCCAGGTCCCTCGGGCAAACCTGAGCGTCTTCCAGATAGCGCCCCAGCAGGTTCATCGACTTGGCATGGCCCTGTTCTGCGGCTTGCCGATACAGGGCCAGCGCTTGCTGTGGGTTCTCGGCAACACCCCGCCCCGTCGCCAGCAGATTGGCATAGTTGTACTGGCCCCAATCCAATCCCGCGTCTGCCGCCAACCGATATTCCCGTGCAGCCGCCGTTTCGTCGATGGCACACCCCCAGCCATGCTCCCGGCAACGCCCGGCCATATTGCGCGCCATTAAATGCCCACCCTGCGCCGCAATCTGGAACCAACGCAGCGCCAGCGCTTCATCGCGCGCTATACCGCGGCCTTCCAGCAGGATTTGCCCGAGCAAGGCTTGGGCATCCACCACGCCCTCCTTGGCCGCGATCAAAATCGCCTGGGCCGCGCGCACCGGCGAGTCGTCGAGCATGCCCTGCAATTGCTCAACGTTGAGCACTTCTTCGCGGCGCAATAAAAAGCCCATGTCAGACCTCGACCCAACGACGCAACAGGTTGTGATAGGTGCCGGTGAGTTGGATCAGGGCCGGGTGATCAGGTACATCGCGGGTCAGTTGCTGGATGGCGCCGTCCATCTCGAACAGCAGCGTACGCTGGCTGTCTTCACGCACCAGGCTTTGGGTCCAGAAAAATGAGGCATAGCGCGCACCACGGGTCACGGCGTTGACTTTGTGCAGGCTGGAGCCGGGGTACAGCACCATGTCGCCGGCCGGCAACTTCACGCGCTGCAGGCCGAAGGTGTCCTGGATCTCCAGTTCGCCGCCGTCATAGTCGTCCGGGTCGCTGAAGAACAGCGTGGACGACAGGTCCGTACGCACCCGCTCATGGCTGCCCCTGGCCTGGCGCACGGCATTGTCGATATGGAAGTCGAAGCTGCCACCGGCTGTGTAGCAATTGAGCAGCGGCGGGAAGACCTTGTGCGGTAACGCTGCCGACATAAAGAGAGGGTTTTTCCACAACCTTTCGAGCATCGCCGCGCCGATTTCCTTGGCCAGTGGGTGGCCTTCGGGCAATTGCAGGTTGTGCTTGGCTTTGGCGGACTGGTGCCCGGCGGTGATTTTGCCATCGGCCCAATCGGCGGTTTCCAGGGCGTGGCGGATGCGCTGCACTTCCTCGCGAGAGAACAGGCCGGGAATGTGCAGCAACATGGGGCAATACCTGTAGGCAAAGAGGCGCTAATGGTATTGATTCTTATCCGCCCTGTAAAACGCCAAAGACGAACGAGATCGTAAAAACCGTAAGCCAAAAGTGTAAAGAATGTAAATTCAGCGCGAATAGTAATGTATCTCAATTGATAGAAAGTCTTGTTCACCCTATATTCCGCCGCCTCACATCCTTGGGGAAAGGACACGTCATGTCGCGCACCACCACAAAAACACCTGTTGCTTCACCCCGTATGCTGGCTTCGGCCATCGGCGTTGCGCTCAGCGCCAGCTCTGTCGCCCATCTGGCGCAGGCGGCCGAAGACACTGAACAAAAAGGCCAGCGCAACAGTATCTCCCTCGGCGCCACCAGCATCACCGGCGAAGAACAGGACAACACCGCTTACCAGGTCGAAAAAGCCTCGTCGCAAAAATACACCGCGCCGCTGGTGGATACGCCGCGCTCGGTGACCGTGGTGCCACAACAAGTCCTCAAGGACACCGCCGCCACCTCGTTGCAGGATGCCCTGCGCACCGTACCGGGGATTACCTTCGGCGCTGGCGAAGGCGGCAACCCGCAGGGCGACCGTCCATTCATCCGTGGTTTCGACGCCCAGGGCGACACCTACCTGGACGGCGTGCGCGACACCGGCGGCCAGAGCCGTGAGATTTTCGACATCGAGTCCATCGAAGTCAGCAAAGGCCCGAACTCCTCCTTCGGCGGTCGTGGCTCGGCCGGTGGCAGCCTCAACCTGGTGAGCAAGACCCCGCAAGCCCGGGACTTCACCAACGGCGGCTTCACTTACGGCTCCGACCAGACCCGCCGCTATGTACTCGATGTGAACCGTCAATTCCTCGACGACAGCGCCGCGTTCCGCCTGAACCTGATGAGCCACGAGCAGAACGTGGCTGGCCGTGACGCTGTAAATTACGACCGCTGGGGCGTGGCCCCATCGCTGACCTTTGGGTTGGGCACGCCGACCCGCGTCAACCTCAGCTACTACCATATGGAAAGCAATGACCTGCCGGATTCGGGCATTCCGTATGGCTACAGCTCTGCGACCGCCACCACCCACGCGCACGACAAACCCACCGACGGCGGCGACAGCAATAACTTCTACGGTCTCAAGGACCGCGACTTCCGCAAGACCCGCGCGGACATCAGCACGTTCTCCATCGAGCACGACCTGAACGACGACATGACGCTGAAAAACACCCTGCGCCATGGCAGCACCGGCCAGGACTACGTACTTACCCAGCCGGACGATAGCCAACGCAACGTCAACCGTTTCGGCACGGTGTGGCGTCGCGCGAACGCTCGCGTCTCCACCACCACGACCACCACCAACCAGACAGATCTGTTCGGCAACTTCCAGGCGCTTGGCTTCAAGCACAGCTATTCCACCGGCCTGGAGTTCACCGGCGAAGAAACCCGCGTCAGTGGTTACACCGTCACACCGAACACCAACCCGACGTGCACCGTGGCCGGCGGCGGCCGGGGTGGCCAATGCACCTCGCTGAGCAACCCGAATCCAGACGATGCCTGGACCGGCAGCATCGCGCGCAACTACAACGGCACCAACACCAAGGCCACCAGCCGTGCCGCCTATGTGTTCGACACCATTGAGCTGGACCCGAAATGGCTGCTGAACGTCGGCCTGCGCTACGACACCTTCGACACCGAAGCAAACATCAACGCAGTGCCCAGCGCGACCGTGAAGGCACGCAGCAAGGTCAAGGACGACAGCCAGTTCTTCAACTGGCAGGCCGGCCTGGTCTGGAAGCCTTTGGAGAACGGCAGCATCTACACCTCCTACGCGACCTCGGCCTCACCGGCAGGTGGACTGGTGGGCGAAGGGGTCGACAGCAATGCGATTCCTACCGGCATCAACACCAGCGACCTCAAGCCCGAAGAAACCGTCAACTACGAGCTGGGCACCAAGTGGGACCTGTTCCACAACCGCCTGTCCCTGTCTGCCGCAGTGTTCCGTACCGAGAAGAAAAACACCCGCATCCTGGTGGACTCCAACACCTACGAAACGGCGGGCGAATCGCGGGTCGATGGCCTGGAACTGTCCGCCAGCGGCAAGCTCACAGAGCTTTGGCAAGTATTCGCCGGCTACAGCTACCTGAAAGCCGAACTGGTTGACCCCGGCAAAAACGGCAACCGCCAGGGCGTCGTCCAGGCAGGTTCCAACAAAGGCAACCAGATGCCCAACACGCCGGAGAACTCGTTCAGCCTGTGGACCACCTATAACGTGACCCCGAAGCTGACCATCGGCGGTGGCGCGTTCTACGTCGATCAGGTTTACGGCGATGCGGCCAACACCGTGTATGTGCCGTCCTACACACGCTACGACGCCATGGCCAGCTATAAGCTGACCAAGAACGTCGACCTGCAACTGAACGTGCAGAACCTGACAGACAAGACCTACTACGACAAAGCCTACGCCTCGCACTTCGCCAACCAGGCGGCGGGCCGCACGGCGCTGCTGTCCACAAGCTTCCACTTCTAAACGGTCAGCAGCCCACAAAGCCCCACGCATCGGATGCGTGGGGCTTTTGCGTGTCAAACAGAATGTTTCTCGACAACCCACGGCATAATGCGCGCCGTGCCCTACATATTCAGATAGACGAGGCGGTCCGACGTGTTGAAGAAAACCCTGTTCCAGTTGCACTGGTTCTTCGGCATCACTGCCGGGCTGGTGCTGGCCTTGATGGGGATCACCGGGGCTGCGATCTCGTTTCAGGATGAGATTCTGCGCGCGCTCAACCCGAGCGTGTTGAGCGTGGAGAAGCGCGAAGCCGGCGTGCTGCCGCCCGCCGAGCTGGTGCGCAAGCTGGAAGCCACCGAAGGCAAGACCGTGTCCATGCTGTGGGTGGAAAGCGAAAGCGGCAACGCCGCCCGCGTGTTCTTCACCCCGCCGCCGGGCGAACGCCGTGGCCAGATGCGCTATTTCGACCCCTACACCGGCGACTACATGGGCGACGCGTTCGGCCAGGATGTGCTCGGCTTTATCCTGCAACTGCACCGCTTTTTGGCCATGGGCGAAACCGGCCGGCAGATCACTGGCGCCTGCACACTGATCCTGGTGTTCTTCTGCCTATCCGGCCTGTACCTGCGCTGGCCGCGCCAGGTCGCCAACTGGCGTGCCTGGCTGACGCTGGACTGGCGCAAAAAGGGCCGCAGCTTCAACTGGGATTTGCATTCGGTGTTCGGCACCTGGTGCCTGCTGGCCTACCTGCTGGCGGCACTGACCGGTCTGTCCTGGTCCTACGACTGGTACAGCCAGGGCCTGACCAAACTGCTGTCCGACGCGCCGCAAAATGAACGGATGCGCAAGCGCGGTCCGCCGCCCGAAGGCCCGTCCCCCGTAGCCAACTACGACGCAATCTGGAGCAGCATCTACAGCACTGCCGGCCCAGGCTTGAGTACCTATAACATCCGCATGCCAGCCGTCGCCGGGCAACCCGCCATCGTCTATTACCTGCTCAAAGACTCACCCCACAACCGCGCACTGAACCAGATCAACCTGGACCCGGCTACCGGCGAGGTCAAATCCCATGACGCGTACGCCGACAAAACCTTTAAGTCGCAGTTACTGACCAGCCTCTACGCGCTGCACACCGGCAGTTATTTCGGCCTGGCGGGGCGCATTATCCTCACCGTCAGCTCGCTACTCATGCCGTTGTTCTTCATCTCCGGCTGGCTGCTGTACCTGGACCGTCGGCGTAAAAAACGCCAGGTGCGCGACGCGCGCAAAGGCCTCAGTGCCAACCGCAGTGATGCCCCGGCCTGGCTGATCGGCTTTGCCAGCCAGAGCGGGTTTGCCGAGCAACTGGCCTGGCAGACCGCCGGACAATTGCAGGCGGCCGGCTTGCCGGTGAAGGTGCAGCCATTGGGCAGTGTCAGCCAGGACGACTTGCGTCAGTCGGAAAATG
Source organism: Pseudomonas sp. SJZ103 (assembly GCF_007828335.1). Classification (NCBI taxonomy): domain Bacteria; kingdom Pseudomonadati; phylum Pseudomonadota; class Gammaproteobacteria; order Pseudomonadales; family Pseudomonadaceae; genus Pseudomonas; species Pseudomonas sp. SJZ103. Next base: position 208,948 of record NZ_VIUN01000001.1, on the reverse strand, counting down.
CGTTGTTCGTAGTCAGCACCTTCGGCGACGGCGAAGCCCCCGACAGCGCCCGCAGTTTCGAGCGCAGCGTGCTCGGCCAGGATCTGTCGCTCAAGGGCCTGAACTACTCGGTACTGGCCCTGGGTGATCGCCAATACGAACACTTCTGCGGCTTCGCCCGTCGCCTGCACTTCTGGCTGACCAACCAAGGCGGCAACCCGTTGTTCGCCCCAGTGGAAGTCGACAGCGGCGACACGGCCGCCCTGCTGCACTGGCAACAACAGCTTGGCCAACTGACCGGCCACGCACCGGCGGCGGCCTGGCCGACCGCCCAGTATGAAAACTGGACTCTGAGCCAGCGCACCCTGCTGAACCCTGGGAGCGCCAGCTCGGGCGTCTACCTGCTGGGCCTCACATCGCCATCGAAACAAAACTGGCTGGCCGGCGACCTGGTGGAAATCCTGCCGCGCAATTGCCCGGGGGCCATCGAGCACTTCCTCCAAGGCCTGGGCCTGACCGGCGCCGACGGCGTGCTGGTCGACGGCCTCGCACACACCCTCAACCAAGCCCTGGCGACCCGCCAACTGCCGGACAACCGCGCACATCTGGTGGGCTTGCATGCCCAAGCGCTGGTGAATGCGCTCGCGCCCCTGGGCATGCGCGAATACTCCATCGCCTCGATTGCCAGCGATGGCGTGCTGGAATTGATCGTGCGTCAGGAACGCCACCCCGACGGCAGCCTGGGTGTGGGCTCCGGTTGGCTCACCGAACATGCCGCCATTGGCTCGACGATCAGCCTGCGCCTGCGCCGCAACAGTGGCTTCCACCTGCCGGACACGCCCATACCGCTGATTCTGCTCGGCAACGGCACTGGCCTGGCCGGCCTGCGCAGCTTGCTCAAGGCACGCATTGCCGAAGGCCAGCAGCGCAACTGGCTGCTGTTCGGCGAACGCACCATCGCCCACGACTTCCTCTGCCAGGACGAGCTGCAAGGCTGGCTGACCAGTGGTGATCTGGCGCTGCTGGACCTGGCATTTTCCCGGGATCAGGAGGAGAAAATCTACGTGCAGGATCGCCTGCGCGAATCCGCCGATGTCCTGCGGAAATGGCTCGCGGACGGCGCGGCGATTTATGTGTGCGGGAGCTTGCAGGGGATGGCGACGGGCGTGGACCAGGCGCTGGTCGACATACTGGGGAGTGAAGCGGTGGAGCGCTTGATCGAACAAGGTCGCTACCGCCGCGACGTCTATTGATGTGATCCAATGTGGGAGGGGGCAAGCCTCCTCCCACATTTGGATCGCATTTCAAGTCAGACCGGTTGCAGTTTTTGCTGGAACACCGAGACCCCATCCAGGTCGCGCAAAATAACGGTCAACTCCGCTGTCTGCCCATCAATCTGCACTTCGCCAAAAAACTGAAACCCGGCAAACGGCGAGGTGTTCTGCGCGGGCGGGGCCTTCTCGAACACCACCTCAGGGCCAAAGGTTTTATCCAGTGGATTGGGGCCGAAGCTGCCCGCATTCAGAGGCCCGGCGACAAACTCCCAGAACGGTTCGAAATCCTGGAACGCCGCACGATCCGGGTGGTAGTGATGGGCCGCGCAGTAATGCACATCGGCCGTCAGCCACACATGGTTGCGCACCTTCTGCGCGCGCAAAAAGCCCAGTAATTCGGCGATTTCAAGCTCGCGACCTTGCGCCGGGCCTGGGTCATTGTTGGCGATGGCTTCCCAGCGCGGCACGCCGGGGCTGACTTCGCCGTCGGGCACGCCGAGGCCGATGGGCATGTCGGCGGCGATCACCTTCCACTGCGCCTGGGACGCCTTGAGTTCGCGCTTGAGCCAGTCCAACTGCTCGCGGCCGAGGAAGGGTTTTTCGCCGCCCAGGTTGTCATCGTTGGGGCCGCGATAGCTGCGCATGTCGAGCACGAATACATCCAGCAGCGGGCCATAGCTGAGCTTGCGGTAAATCCGCCCGCCGCCGTCTGCGCTCTGCCGGCGCATGGGTGAATATTCCAGCCAGGCCTGGCGTGCACGGCCGACCAAGGCATGGATGTCCTTGGTCTCGTAGCGCTCATCGAGCTGCTTGCCAGGGGACCAGTTATTCACCACTTCGTGGTCGTCCCACTGCCAGATCTGCGGCACTTCGGCATTGAAGCGACGCACGTTTTCATCCAGCAGGTTGTAGCGGTAGTTGCCGCGATATTCGTCGAGGGTTTCGGCGACTTTGCTCTTGGCTTCGGTGGTGATATTGCGCCAGATACGCCCGCCCTCGGTGGGCAATTGCGCGGGTACCGGGCCGTCGGCGTAGATGGTGTCGCCGCTGTGGATAAAGAAGTCCGGCAGGCGCAGGCGCATGGCTTCGTAGATACGCATGCCGCCGATGTCCGGGTTGATGCCGAAGCCCTGGCCGACGGTGTCGCCACTCCACACAAACCGGATGTCGCGACGCTGTTGCGGCACGCTGCGCAGATGGCCGAACCACGGCTCGCTGGCGACGCCAGTCTGGGCGTCTTCAAAATGCACGCGGTAGAAAATCGCCTGGTCGGCGGGCAGCCCGGTGAGTTCGACGCGGGCGGTAAAATCGGTGCGGCTGTCGGCCAGGGGCGAGACGAATTTGCGCGGGTTGCTGAACACGCTGCGGGTGTCCCACTCCACCACCATCTTCGCCGGGCGGTCGCTGCGGCTCCAGATCATCGCGCGGTCACCCAGCACATCGCCGGACTGCACACCGTCGGTGAGTTGCGGCCGGTCCTTGACCGAAGCGATCACCGCCGGGGCCAGGCCCGGCAGCAACAGGCCGGCGCCGACGGCTTGCATCACACGGCGACGGCCGAGATCGAAGTGGCTCATGCAGGTGCCCTCTTGAGTATCAAAAGGGCCACTAAAGCATGCGGTTATGACACCGGTGCGACAGCCAGCTCGGCCGCTTCCGGACGCTTGATCAGCGCATACACCAAACCGGTCAGCAGGCTACCGGCGACAATCGCCAGCAAGTACAGCAGCGCATGGTTCATCGCATTCGGAATGATCAACACAAACAGGCCGCCATGGGGGGCGGCCAGTTTGCAGCCGAAGTACATCGACAGAGCACCGGTCAACGCGCCACCGGCGATGCTGGCCGGGATCACGCGCAACGGGTCCTTGGCGGCAAACGGGATCGCGCCTTCGGAGATAAAGCACATGCCCAGAATCATCGCGGCCTTGCCGGCCTCGCGTTCAGTCTGGGCAAACTTGCGTCGCGCCAGGAACGTGGCGATGCCCATGCCGATTGGCGGCACCATGCCGGCCGCCATGGTCGCGGCCATCGGTGCGCCGCTCTGTGCCGCCAGCAAGCCGACGGAAAACGCGTACGCCGCCTTGTTGATCGGCCCGCCCAGATCGACACACATCATGCCGCCCAACAAGATGCCCAGCAGCACCGCATTGGTGGTGCCCATGGTCGCGAGAAAATCGGTCAGGCCTGTAAGCATGCGCGCCACCGGCGGCCCCACCAGGTAGATCATCGCCAAGCCCGTAAACAGGCTCGCCAGCAACGGGATGATCAGGATCGGCTTGAGTGCTTCCAGGCTCTGCGGCAACTTCACCGCACGGGTGATCAGCTTGACGCAATAACCGGCGAGAAAACCGGCGAAGATCCCGCCGATAAAACCGGCCCCCAACGTACCCGCCAACAGGCCACCGATCATGCCGGGGGCAATGCCCGGGCGGTCGGCAATCGAGTAAGCGATATAACCCGCCAGCAACGGCACCATCAGCATAAAGGCACGGTCGCCGACGGTTTTCAGCGCAGCCGCGAGGGTGCCTTCCTGTTCAAACGCATGAATGCCGAACACGAACGACAAGGCGATCAGCAAACCGCCCGCCACCACCATCGGCAACATGAACGACACACCGGTCAGCAGGTGTTTGTAGACGCCGGTTTTTTCTTGCTTGGCCACGGTACCGCTGGCGGCACTTTCCACCGCGCCTTCGGCCAGGGCCTTGTTGAGGGTCGCCTCGGATTGCTTGAGCGCAATACCGGTGCCGCAACGGTAGATCTTCTTGCCGGCGAAACGCTCGGTGGCGACTTCGATGTCGGCCGCCAGCAGTACCACATCGGCATTGGCGATGGCCTCGGGGCTCAACGGCGTACGCGCACCGACCGAGCCCTGGGTCTCGACCTGCAAGTCATAGCCCAGACGTTTGGCGGTCTGTTGCAGGGCCTCGGCGGCCATGAAGGTATGGGCCACGCCGGTCGGGCAGGCGGTAATCGCGACGATACGCGGGGCATGCTTCGACGCAGCCGCTGCTTGGCTGACGACATACTCCTGGGCTTCTTCAGCGCCTCGGCGCAACACCGCTTCGACATCCGCCAGCGCCTGGGCCGGTGTGCTCTGGAACACCCGCTTGCCGACAAACCGCTGCATATCCACCGCGGTGCTGCTGACCAGCAACACCCATTCGGCGTCGTCGATCGTGGCCTGGGACAACTGGCGCTCCGGGCGCTGCACATCCACCACCTCGACGCTGGTGCTCCAGCCCTGGCGTTGCGCGGCGGCGTCCAGCAAGCGGGCGCACAGCACACTGGTGACCATGCCGTTCGGGCAGGCAGTAACAATGGCTAACTTCATGACAAACCCTCTTATTGTTCTGTCAGCGGGCGTACAGCGACGCCGCTTTCAAGACGCGCCAACTGCTCGGCGTCGCTGATGCCAAAACCGATCTGACTCACCGCCATGGCGGCAATTGCCGTGGCGCGGCGCAGGGTTCGTTCGGGCGCTTCAGATTCAAGCAAACCATGGAGCATCCCGGCCAGCAGCGAGTCGCCGGCGCCTACAGTACTGGCCACCGTGACCTTGGGCGGCGTGGCATGCAGGGTGGGAGCCCGGCTGTACCAGCTCACGCCCGCGGCACCGTCGGAGACGACCACATGTTCAACACCCTGCTGATGCAGTTGGCTGATCACCTCAGTGGAATTGCCCAGGGCATCGGCCAACTCTTCGGTATTGGGTTTGATCAACCACGGGGCCGCCTTAAGACCGGCACGCAGCGCCTCGCCGCTGGTGTCCAGGGCGACTTTCAAGCCGAGACGCTTCAAGTGTTCCAACAGCCCCTGCAACCACTGCGGGCTGACCCCACACGGCAAGCTGCCGGCGACGACCACCGCATCATGGCCCGGCGCAATGCGCGTCAATTGGTCGAGCAACGCTTGCTGCGCCTGCTCACTGACCAACGGCCCCGGCGCATTGATGTCGGTGACCCGGCCGTCCTGCTCGGCAATCTTGATATTGCTGCGGGTTTCGCCGGGCACGCGGATAAACGCGTCGGCAAAACCACGCTGTGCAATCAGCGCCTCGAAGGCGTGGGGATTGTCCTCACCGAGAAAACCGCCCACGGTCACTTGATGGCCCAGGTCGGCCAAGACTTGCGCCACATTCACGCCTTTGCCGGCGGCATGGCTGAGCAGGGTTTCGCTGCGGTTGACTTCACCCGGTTCCAGGTGCGCCAGGCGTACCGTCAGGTCCAACGCCGGGTTCAGCGTCAGAGTCAGAATCCTTGCCATCTACACGGCCTCCACAAGGGCACGCACTTCGGCGGGCGTGCCCACCACCAGTGCTTTTTGCGCCAGGCCCTGGGCCTCGCTCAGACTGAATTCACGCACCCGCGCCTTCACTTCGGGAATGCTGCGGGCCGACACGCTCAACTCATCCACACCCAGGCCGATCAGCACCGGCACCGCCAGCGGGTCCGCCGCCAGTTCGCCACACACACCGACCCATTTGCCATGGGCATGGGCCGCGCGCACGGTGATGTCGATCAGTTGCAGTACCGCCGGGTGCAGGCCGTCGGCCTGGGCCGACAAGGTCGGGTGGCCACGGTCGATAGCCAGGGTGTACTGGGTCAGGTCGTTGGTGCCGACACTGAAGAAGTCCACTTCCTTGGCCAGCACCGGCGCGAGCAAGGCTGCCGACGGGATTTCGATCATGATGCCCAGTTGCAGGTCGGCCACCGGAATTTCCAGGCGCAGGCGCTCGGTCATATCCCGTGCCGCACGCCACTCATCCACGCTGCCGACCATCGGGAACATGATGCGCAACGGGCGGTTATCCGCCGAGCGCAGCAGCGCGCGTAATTGCGCCTCCATGATCTGCGGGCGTTGCAGGGTCAGGCGAATACCGCGTACGCCGAGGAAGGGGTTTTCTTCCTCGGCAATCGGCCAATAAGGCAGCGGTTTGTCGCCGCCCACATCGAGGGTGCGCACCACCAGCGGACGGCCCCCGAGGCCGTCGAGCACACGGCGGTACTCGGCTTCCTGGGTGGCTTCGTCCGGGGCTTGCGGGTGGGCCATGAAAATCAGTTCGGTGCGCAGCAAACCAATGCCTTCGGCGCCCTGCTCCACGGCGCTGGCCACACCGGCGCTTTCGCCGATATTGGCGAACACTTCCACGGCGTGACCATCACGGGTCAGCGCCGGTTCGTGGCGCTGGGCCGAGGCGGCCTGCAAGCGTTGCTCACGGGTATCGCGCTCGACGGTGGCGCGTTGCAGGGTGGCCGCGTCAGGATCTACATGCAGGCGGCCACGTTGGCCATCCAGCAACAACGGCGTGCCGGCGGCCAGCAGCAGCACCGCCGGGCCTGCGCCGACCAACGCCGGAATACCGAGGGCACGCGCGACAATGGCGCTGTGGGCTGTTGCGCCGCCACGGGCGGTGAGGATGCCGGCGACGCGGGCCGGGTCCAGGCGCGCGACGTCGGAGGGGCCGACTTCGTCCATTACCAGGATGTAGGGTTCGCTCGGCTCCTGGGCGGTTTCGACGCCGCACAGTTGCGCCAGCACCCGGCGACCGATGTCACGCAGGTCGGCAGCGCGCTCGGCGAGCAAGGCATCCTGCAACGATTCCTGCTGTTTGGCGGCGGCTTCGATCACGCTCATCCACGCCGCTTGTGCGCTTTCACCTTGCTTGAGACGGGTGTCGACTTCGTCGGTGAGTTCCGGGTCGTCGAGCATTTCCTGGTGGGTGATGAAAATCTCGCGGATGGCTTTGGCTTGGCTGCGTTCGATCAGGCCCTGGATGTCCCGGCGCACATCGGCCAGGGCGTCTTGCAGGCGCTGGCGCTCAATGGCCGAGGACTCGCCGCGCAAGGGGTAATCGAACACCTGTTGAATCTGGATATGTGCAGGGCCAATGGCGATGCCCGGCGCTGCGGCGATGGCCTGGAGCTGGCTGCCAGCCTGTGGCGCGCTGATCACTGGCGCGATATCAAGGGCTTCGGGCTGTGCGCTCACGGTCGGCAGTGGCTCGACCTCTTCGCCCAGGCCCTCTTCGACGGCGGCCAGCAGCGCGGGCAATGCATCGCCGGCAATCGTGGGTTCAGCAACAAACTCCAGCACCTGGCCACGCCGGGCGCCAAGGCTCAGCAACTTGCTCAGGCTCTTCACCGACACGGCGCCCACCGGGCCATCGACGATGCGCACACGGATGTCGCCTTCAAAACTTTTCGCCAACTGCGCGAGGATCTTTGCCGGCCGGGCATGCAGGCCGTGGGCGTTGGCCAGGGTGACGCGGGCGCTCGGCCAATCAGGCGGCAGCTCACCGCCGAGCACTTCGAGCACCGCGCGACTGCTGGTGGCGCTGCCCAATTCCTGGCCGCGACCTTCGATCAGCAAGGCGCACAGGCGCTCAAGCAGGGCCTGGTGCGCCTCACCCAGGCTGGCCAGGCAGAACAGCCCATTGAGCGGCTGGCCCAAGTAGCGCATGGGTTTATCCGGGGTGACAAACGCCAGGCCCGGGCGCTTGACCGTCTGCTCGCTGTGCAGCCACCACAAGCCATCACCCAGGGGCAGCGCATCGACCTGCTGCAACACGGCGGCAAACCCATTGCTGACGCAATCGGCCTGGCGCAGCAAGCGTGCGCCTCTCCAGACAAGTTCTTCGAAGTCATCGGCCGACACGCCCAGGCTGATCATCTGCGCGTCCAGCGCCAGCTCCTGCGGTGCGCCTTGCAGCAGTTTCAGCAAGGCTTCAGCCGTGCCGGCGCGGCGCAGCGCCTGGCCCAGGTCGGTTTCACCGAGGGCGCGGGTGAGCAGTTGCAGCAGGCGCAGGTGTTCGTCGGATTTGGCGGCAATACCAATGGCCAGGTACACAATCTGCCCATCGCCCCAGTCCACCCCTTCGGGGAACTGCAACAGGCGCACGCCGGTGGAAAACACCTGATCGCGGGTTTCGGGGGTGCCATGGGGGATGGCAATACCTTGGCCAAGAAAGGTCGAGCCTTGGGCTTCACGGGCTTGCAAGCCGCTGAGATAACCCTCGGCAACCAGGCCATCAGCCACCAGTTTGTCTGCGAGCAGGTGCAAGGCAGCAGATTTATCCACAGCCACCTGGCCCATGGAAATCTGCTCTACAGTGAGCTCAAGCATGCCGTTCTCCTAGTTAGTGCGATGGACGCACTAGGTATTGTTTTGAATAAAACAGTGTAATGGTGTTCCGGGATAACTGACTGAGCAGTCAATTGGCAGTAGGCACTCAGTGGCTAACGTCGTAAAAATACGCTGGCTGAAACGTTTAATCTAGAATTTATGGCAGGTTACGCGTTAATTGCGCATCCTTGAAGAACCACTCGGCACTTGAGCTGAGACATTGGTCGTGTGCAGGAATCGGTTACGATTGGACAAAATGTCGGGGCGAGCTCCAAAAAACAAGGAAATCCCGGTTTGAAACTCAGTGATATCGCACGTCTGGCCGGTGTGTCCGTGACCACCGCCAGCTATGTCATCAATGGCAAAGCCGCACAGCAACGCATCAGCAGCGCGACCGTCGACCGGGTGCGTGCGGTGGTCGAAGCCCATGGCTTTACGCCCAACCCCCAGGCCGCCGGGCTGCGCAGTCGGCATACCCGTACCCTGGGGTTCATCCTCCCGGATCTGGAAAACCCCAGTTACGCACGCATCGCCAAACTGCTGGAGCAAGGTGCACGGGCACGCGGCTATCAGTTGCTGATCGCCAGCTCAGACGATGAAGCCGACAGCGAGCGCCAACTGCTGCAACTGTTCCGCGCCCGCCGTTGCGACGCGCTGTTCGTCGCCAGTTGCCTGCCGGCCAGCGACGACAGTTACCGCGAGCTGCAAGCCAAGGGTCTGCCGGTGATTGCCATCGACCGGGTGATGGGGGCGGACCAGTTCTGCTCGGTGGTCAGCGACGACCGCCAGGCCTGCCAGCAACTGACCAGCAGCTTGCTGCAACCGTTGCCCAAGCAGATCGTACTGATTGGCGCGCGGCCCGAGCTGAGCATCAGCCAGGAGCGTGCGGCTGGCTTCCGTGAAGCGCTTGACGGTTTCACCGGCGAGGTCATCGTCGAACACGGCGAAGCCTTCAGCCGCGACTGTGGCCGACAGCTGATGGAGCAACTTCTGCATCAACTGGGGCACTTGCCTGACGCCTTGGTGACCACGTCCTACGTGCTGTTGCAAGGCGTGTTCGACGCACTGCATGACTTCCCGCTCAAGTCGCGCCCGCTGCGCCTGGGCACGTTTGGTGACACCCAGTTGCTGGACTTCCTGCCGCTGCCGGTCAACGCCATGGCCCAGCAACATCAGCTGATTGCCGACACCGCCCTGCGCCTGGCCCTGGCCGCCATTGAAGAAGAACAGTACCAACCGGGCGTGCACGCCATCGGCCGGACCTTCAAGCAGCGTATCCACGAGGCCTGAGCGTGGAGCTGATCGACACCCACACCCACCTGGATTTCCCGGACTTCGACAGTGATCGCCGGGAAGTCCTCGCTCACAGCCGCACATTGGGCGTACAGCGCATGGTGGTGTTGGGGGTGTATCAGCAGAATTGGCAGCGGCTGTGGGATCTGGTGCAGGCGGATGCAGATTTGTTCGCAGCCTTTGGCCTGCACCCGGTCTATCTCGATGACCACAAGCCCGCCGACCTGACGGAGCTGGGCGACTGGCTGACCCGCCTGCACGGCCATCGACAGCTCTGCGCGGTGGGTGAAATCGGCCTGGATTACTTTCTTGAACAGCTGGATCGCGAACGCCAGCAAGGCCTGTTCGAAGCCCAACTCAGACTGGCGGTGGACTTCCAACTGCCGGCGCTGCTCCACGTACGCCGCAGCCACGCGGCCGTGATTGCCACACTCAAGCGCATCCGCCTGCCACGGGGCGGCATCATCCACGCGTTTGCCGGCAGCCGGGAAGAAGCCCACGAATACATCAAGCTGGGGTTCAAGCTCGGCCTGGGCGGCGCAGCCACATGGCCCCAGGCCCTGCGCATGCACAAGGTGCTGGCACACCTGCCGCTGAACGCGGTCGTACTGGAAACCGACGCCCCCGACATGGCGCCGGCCATGTACCCGGGCCAGCGCAACAGCCCGGAGCACCTGCCGGCGATCTGCACCGCCTTGGCCGAGCGCATGGGCACCAGCCCCCTAGCGCTGGCCGAGGCGAGCACACGCAATGCGTGCGAGCTGTTCAATTGGTAGTACCGGGGTCACCGCTTGCAGGTTCAAGGTCATGCGCTGCCGATGACGGGCATAGCGCAACACCAGGAAATGCACCAGCAGCACCACTAACGACACATTGAGTTGCCCGATCAGGCTGATCAGCCCCACCCACTCCATCACCAGCGCCACGATCAGCACCACGCAGGTCAGCACGGCCATGCTCGGGCGTACCAGCGCCCAGTGGTCCAGCGCCTTGAAATGGCGCAACTGCCGGGGGCAGTTCAACGCCAGGATGCGCTGGCAATACGGGCAATCAAAGGGCTCTTCAATGGCGATGGCATTCAACTGCCAAGGCTTGAGTTCAAACGTGATGTCGCAATGGGCGCAGTGCCCCTTGATGCCGATTGCAGGGGTCATCGTCGTGCCTCCCTTGGACCTTGATTGAGTGACACAAATTTTCACTCATTCACCCGCGCAAAAAAGGCACTCCGGGAAATCAGGACAGGCACTACACCAAACCAAGACCAATCCTACGACATCGCCTTACACACGAAAGGCCCCGATCAGTTGCTTCAATTCGATCACCTGTATCGACAGCTGCCGGCTCGCCGCTTCAGTCTGATGCGCGCCTTCGGCAGCGTGCTCGCCGGCACGATTGATTTCGACGATATTCTGGTCGATGTCATGAGCAACGGCGGTCTGCTGCTCCACAGCCGCGGCGATCTGCTGATTCTGATCGACGATCATGCCCACGGCACCGAGGATATTTTCCAGGGCTTGCTGGACCTTATCCGACTGTTCCACGGTGCCGCTGGCCATTTCATGGCTGCTGCCCATGGCCTTCACGGCCGCTGCCACGCCGCTGTGCAGGCGGCTGATCATTTGTTCGATTTCTTCGGTGGAATGCTGGGTCCGCCGGGCCAGGGTTCGCACCTCGTCGGCCACCACGGCAAAGCCGCGTCCCTGCTCACCGGCCCGCGCGGCCTCGATGGCCGCATTGAGTGCCAACAGGTTGGTCTGCTCGGCGATGCTTTTGATCACCTCCAGGACGCTGCTGATGGATTGGCTGTCAGTGGCCAATTGGTTGATCACCCTTACCGACTGGTCGATCTCCGAGGCCAGCTGCGCAATGCTGCCCTGCTGGGATTGCACCAGGCCACGGCCGTTGACGGTTTCATCGTTGACGCTGTGGGCACTGCTGACCGCCGCCGCCGCATTGCGCGCCACCTCCTGGGCTGTGGAAGACATTTGGTTCATGGCCGTCGCCACCTGCTCAATCTGCATGCGCTGGCCAGAGACCGCCTGATTGCTCCGGGCCGAGACCGTTTCCACTTGACCGGCCTGTAATTCGACCTGGCTGACGGTGTGCCCGACGCGCTCGATCAAGTCATGGATTTTCGCTACGGTACCGTTGAACACTTGGCCCAGATCGCCCAACTCATCGCGGCTTTGGGCAACAAAGGTAACGGTCATGTCGCCGGCGGCCACCTTGTCCATCATCGCCCCCAGACGCCGCAACGTAGTACGCGTAGACGCGTAGAACCCCGCATACAGGTAGAAAATCAGCAAAAACACCGCCGTCAGCGCCGAGACCAGCATCACCATGTGCGTACGGTTCTGCGCCAGGCGCTGCTCCAGTTGCTGCCCGAGGAACATCAGGGTGGCGTCATCGAGCTGATAGGTGTGGTCCATCAATTGGCTGACGCTGTCATAGAAACCCTGCCAGGGGGCATCAAGGGTTTCGGCCATCACCACCTGTTCTTCAAATAACTCACTGCCGTGCTTGAGGCTGGCGTTACTGGCCTTGGCCAGGCTGTCGAGTGCCGCATGCGCGGCGTTGCTGGAGCCCAGGACGTCCTGCAATTTCAAGGCGTATTCGGCCTGGAGCTTTTCCAACTGTTGCAGCAGTTCGTCGAAGCGGGTACTGGAAGATGAGTTGAGAAAACCCTGGCCCAGGGAGTAGGCGCCCATCGCCCGACCTTCTCCCAAGGTCTGGGTGACCTGCGGGGTGACGCTGGTGATCAGTTCGCTGAGTTGGCGCAAGTCACTCTGGGGGTCGCGGCTCAAGCCGGACTGGCTGGCAATGATCTGGCTGAGCATCTGTGCCTTATTGAGCAACTTGCCGATCAACGCACTTTTGCTCTGCAGCGAGCTTTCCTGCTGCTGGGCCTGGAAGGCCGCGATCAGTTCGTCACGCTTACCTTCAAAGGCGGCGATTTGCTCAGGTTCGGCAGCCATCGGGTTGAGGCCTTGCAGACGGGCGAGCACGCTCTGCTCCAACGCGCTGATCTTGTCCTCAAGGTCAGCGGCCTTGCCGGACTGACCGAGCGTTGCGTTGATCTGCACCTGGTTATTCAGGGTTTCCAGGTCACGGCGCAGGACCAGGCTGCTGCCGAGCAAATCCAGGCTTTGCAGCTCGACACGAGTGCCCTGGAATTCGCGCCAGGAATCGCGCACCAGGTAATAGTTGGTCGCCAGCATCGGCAGCAGGAACAGCACGCTGATCAGGCTGAACTTCAGGCCGAAGCTAAGACGGTTCATCAGCGCGATGGCGGGATAGAGCAAGCTCTTCACAGGTGACCTCCCCTTTCTTTTATTTTTATTGAGGCGCAGGGCGGCGGCAGAAAGCCACTATTTGGCGCTCTGTCTGTATAGCTCAATTTGAAAGGGAGTTTTGTAACGTAAAGTTAACGAACCAGGATTGCGGGGGGGCTGCTGCGCAGCCCGGCGCGGGGCAAGCCCGCTTATCACAGGAATCAGGGCAACACCGTCCAGATGGCGAAGCCGGCATACCACAGCACCGCCGCACGCAGCAGCAGTTCCCACAGGCGATCCAGGCTGTTGATGCCGTCGGCACCCACGGCCGGAGGGGGGATTTCAGCGGCGACCAGACCGACTTTTTCCACCAGTTGCGCCGCGCTGATGTCCCAGCTCAGCAACTCGTGAAGCATGACACGGCTGACCGCGACGAAATTGCCCACCAGCGCAAAACTGGCCGCCAGCAAGCGCACCGGCAACCAGTCAAACGCGTGACGCAGCTGCCCGGCGCGCTCAGCCACCAGAGGGTTGTGGCTATGCTCACTGGCGAGCGCCAGCAGTCGATAGGCCAGCGCGGCGACCGGCCCTAACAGGAAGTACCAGAAAATCACGGCGAAGAAGCTCTGGTAGACCTGCCACAACAGATAGCCCTGGACGCGCTCCAGCAGTTGCTCGCCGCTGTCGGCGCCCAGCTTCAGGTCGCGCTCGGCCACATGTTCGGCCGCCTGCAGGTCACCACGGCGCCAGGCATCACGAAATGGCCCCAGCCCAGCCAATAGATCGCCACGGCCCAGGCTGTAGATCACCACCAGCAAGTGCACCGGCAGCGCCAACAAACCATAGGCCACCGGTTCCAGCACCAGCAACAACAACGCCAGCAACGCCACCGGCAGCAACACCAGCAGGACCAGAATCAGCCAAGGCTGCTTGCCCGTGCGCGGGCTCGACTCCAACTTGGCCAATTCGCGCAACCAGCCGCCGTCACGCTGCAACCGCTGGCGCATGGCCGAGAACTTCTCGATCCACACTGCCAACACCAACACCAGAAAACTCATCGTGCGTGTCCTCCATCCTGCAGGGCGCTGCGAAAGCGCGCCCAATCAAAAGCGGGGCCGGGATCGGTCTTGCGCCCCGGAGCAATATCGCTATGGCCGCAAATACGCTGCGGCGTAATACCTGGGTAGGCTGCCAGCAACTGACGGGTCAGGTCGATCAGCGATACATACTGAGGGTTGGTGAACGGCAAATCATCCGTGCCCTCAAGCTCTATCCCCAAGGAAAAGTCATTGCACGTCTCACGCCCTTCGAAGCACGAGACCCCGGCATGCCAGGCCCGGTCGATACAGGACACAAACTGCGTCACCGTGCCATCGCGCTCAATCAGAAAATGCGCAGACACCCGTAGGTCGGCAATCCCTTCAAAGTAGGGATGTTCCGTGACGTCCAGGCGATTCTGGAAAAACTCCTGCACTTTGCCGGTGGCAAACTGCGCGGGTGGCAGGCTGATGTTATGCACCACCAACAGCGAGATTTCGCCTGTCGGGCGCTCGTTGAAGTTGGGTGAGGGGCAATGGCGAATGCCCTGGCACCAACCGCTGGCGGGGTCCAACTGCATACAGGATCCTTGAACGTGACTAAGTGTGACCAGTATGCCGCGTTCGACCCCGTGGTTGCGATCACTTGCCGCGATTGAGTTGACGCAGCTTGCCCACCACCGCCGCCAGCGCCCGCTCGAACAGCGGCTCATCGTCCAGGTTATGCAGCGCGCCCCGTTTGAACGCCATCGCCAGTTGGCCCGCACTCTTCTCCAGGACCTTGAGCCCGGTACGGCCGACGAAAACATAGGTGCTGGCCGGCGCCATGATCGCCGTCAGCTTGCACCGCAGGGTGCCTGCCTGGCCCTGCTGGAACACGAACCAGTCGCCGATTCGCAATTGGTGCACCTTGGCCAGGTCCGGATCATCGTCCGGCAGGCCCTCGACTGGATCGAGCGGCAGTGCGCTGAACACAAAGGGCTCACGCACTTCGAGCCATCCATCGCCCCCCTCGGGCGGCCGGACATGCAGGGTCTGCAAGCGCACAAAAAAATCGCGGGTGCTGAAGGGGTCGAATGCAGCGCTGGTCAAGCCGTCGCGCAGTGCCTTGAGCAACCCCGGCAACTGCTCCAGCAAGTGCACCCCGGCTTCAGTGTCTGCCGGCAGGCTGACACTCCAGATCAGCTCATCCATGGTGCGCAGCCCTGCCTGCCATTGCACCGACTGCTCGCCGTGCTTGAGGCTGGCCAGCAACAGCACCTGGCTCCAGGCCTGTTGCAGGAACTGCACCACCGCCTGCGGCAAAACCTTGCCCAGCATCCGTCGATTGAGTACCTCAGCCACCCGCGTACGCGCCGCTTCAGTGCGCACGCGCCCTTCTTCAGCATTGCGGGTGTGTTGTTCAAGCAATTCGCTACGACGACGCTCATCGGCGGTGAACGCTGTGAATTCAGTCAGCAATTGGGAAAAAATCGCCGGATCTTCAACAAACTCATTGAGTAAACGCTGAACCACCTGCTCTATGCGCAGGTACAGGCTGTCGCGCTGGAAGTCATCGACGGGGCTCCAGCCCATGGCAGTGGTCGCGATTTCATTCAACAGGCGCCGAGCCGGGTGGCCGGGGCGACTGAAAAAGCTCTTGTCCAGCACCGCCACTTTCAGCATCGGGATCTGCAGGCGGCCAATCAAGGCCTTGAAGGCGTCCGGCACCGCGCGGTCATTAAGGATAAATTCGAACAGCAGGGCGATCAGGTTGATCACATCTTCATCCGCATCCTCCACCACCCGCGACTTGCCACTCTTGACGCTGACACGGGTGAGCAACTGCTCGAGCTGGTTACACAAGTCAAAATCATCTTCGGCGTCCGGCTCCGGGACGTACTGCTGCAAATGGGATAACAGGCGCAGCAGATCGCGGGTGGCGATGGGCTGGGGTTCGGCACTGGCTTCAAGGGTAGGCGACACGCTACCGCGCACGACGGTCAACAATGCCTGCAAGGCGGTGAAGGCTTGCTGGCCATTTTCGTCGACGGGTTGGTCGGCGCTCGACAATGCCTCCTCGCGATGATGATCGCGGGTGGCACGACCGCCAGGACGACGGGATGGCACGGCCTTGAGTTCCGGCAACACGCCGGTCGCGACCAGCAGTTGATTGGCTTCACCGTACAGTTGGTCAGCATCACTGAGGACGTACTTTTCAAACAGCTTGAGCATGATCAGCTTGACGCGGATCTCCACGCCCAGACTGCGCCCGGCACGCAGGAAAAACTCGCACAGCAGCGCCGGGCCCAGGGGGTTCTCACGGTCGTCCAGGCGATTGCCGAGCAATACACTCAAGCGTGCAGTGAGTTGCGACAGCGCCAGGCCGTCGCGGTGACGCACCCGGCCTAGCATGGCCTCAAGCGCGACAGCTTTTTCCAGGTCGTCCCTGGACGTGCCTGAGGCCGCGTCATAGGACACCACCGGCACCAACTGAAGCTCACCATGCCCCGCCTGCCCCAGGCTTCCAAAGGCCTCGAACAGCCGCTCCATGAACACGCGCTCGAAATTCTTGCGCTTGAGGCGCAGGTCGCGCATGGCTTCAAAGAAAATATGGTGGTCCACGTTGCTGCGAGCCTTGTCGGCCATTTCGAACAAGGTGTCGTCGGCGTTATCGAACAGTTCCTGCAAACCCTGCTGCAACTGCTGCGCCGCCTTGTCCCGAACCTGCAGCAACACCACCGGCAGGCGCGCGAGCGGCGATGGCGTGGCTTGTGCCTTGTTGATCGGCACCACCTTTCCGTCATTGTGCATCCTGGCCTCCTGAAACGGCGGTAAAGCGTTGGGGAAAGATCGTGTACAGGCCCAATAAGCGCTGTGGATAACCGGTTACCACCAGGGCGTCAAAGCTATGACGCCAATTGCAAGGCGCAAGATTATCTTGCAAATGAGTGCGGTTGCGCCAGCAAACTCTGACATTGCGCTGTAAATGAGTGGTGAGCCTGGGTTCAAACGCACGCTGCCCCTATAATCGGGGCACTTTGTTTGTGGAGCCTGTTATGCCAAATCTCCGTCTTGCCGACCTCACCGCCGAAATCGAAGCCAACGTGCGCCGCGCGCTCCTGGAAGACATCGGCAGCGGCGACATCACCGCACAGTTGATCCCGGCCGAACGGCTGGCCACGGCCACCATCATTACCCGCGACGACGCCGTCATCGCCGGCACAGCATGGGTGGACGCGGTATTCCGCCAACTGGACCCGCGGGTTGCCGTGCACTGGCAGGTGGCCGACGGCGAGCGCGTCAGCCCCAACCAAGTCCTGTTCCGTCTGGAAGGTCCGGCGCGTTCGCTGCTCAGTGGCGAACGCTCTGCCCTGAACTTCCTGCAATTGCTCTCCGGGGTCGCCACACGTGCTCGGTTCCTGGCGGATTTTGTCGCCAGCACCCAGGTGAAGCTGCTGGACACCCGAAAAACCCTGCCCGGCCTGCGCCTGGCGCAGAAATACGCGGTGACCTGCGGTGGCTGCCACAACCACCGCATCGGTTTGTATGACGCGTTCCTGATCAAGGAAAACCATATCGCGGCCTGTGGCGGGATTGCCCAAGCCATCAGCGCCGCCCACAAGATCGCACCCGGCAAGCCGGTGGAAATCGAAGTGGAGAGCCTGGACGAACTGCGCGAAGCGCTGGCGGCGGGCGCCGACATCATCATGCTCGATGAATTGAGCCTGGAAGATATGCGTGAAGCCGTGCGCCTGAACGGCGGCAAGGCCAAGCTGGAAGCCAGCGGCGGGATCAATGAAACCACCCTGCTGCCTATCGCCGAGACGGGGGTGGACTACATCTCCATTGGTGCGATGACCAAGGATGTGAAAGCAGTGGATTTGTCGATGCGTCTCAGTATTTGAGCACCTTAACGGTAGGAGCGAGCTTGCTCGCGAAAAACCTGAGAATGCCGCAGGGAACCAGGCAGCCCGCGTCATCGTTAGCGATTTTCGCGAGCAAGCTCGCTCCTACAAGCTGCTTTTAAACGACCAAATCGTTCATCTCGCAATACTCTTCCCATTCGACACCCAGCACCTCGGCCGCCTCTTTGTGCAAGGCCAGCCGTGCCGCTTCGAATTCTTCCGGTGTCGAGGTGTACTTGAGGGTCAGTTCCCAAGGCTGGAAGCCCTGGCTCTCGGCTTCGTCCTCGAAGGCCCACTGGATCTGGTCGCGCTGATCATCGGCGCTCAGGTCCTTGATCTCTTCTTTAAGCTGCGGCGATTCCTCAAGGTATTTTTCGAGGGCTGCTTGATGCCGAACTTCCTGGGTCATTTCAGTCGTGGTCATGTTGTTCTCTTAGATCGAGGAATGGGGATGCATCTGGGTCATCAAGGTTGCGCAGATACAAAAGAGCGGGCACACGTGCCAACTCGTCTGGCCTTCAGAACCATTCTGGGATCATCTGAAAACATTGCCTTTGAAACACTGCCGTTAAAACACCGCAGCTAAAACAGTAGCGCCTTTTTGCCCGAGACAGGAATCGAACCTGCGACCTTCGCGTTACGAGTGCGCTGCTCTACCAACTGAGCTACACGGGCGGTGAGCTAAAGCTAGCACCGCATCGGGCGTCCGGCAACTTGCGCCCTTCAACGGGCAATGACCCCCTGAGCCCAGAAGCGTGGTTGCAGGTGACGACCTTCGCCGTCCTGGTACTGCTGCTGGGCTTGCTGGAGGTGAGGCACATCGCGCATCGCGATAAACACCAACAGACCAACGGCCAACACACTCAAGGCTTTCCATAGGTTCCGGGCCAACGGCAGCGCAGCGCTTGCTGGCATGTGCGACACATGCAGCGCCATCAGCCAGCCCACCACCAGCGCCAACCAGACCTGGGAGTTGGGCATCACGATCACGCCATCGACCATGGACTGCACCAGCGCCCCCACCAACGCCGCAGACAGGCACAAACGCAGCAGGTCAACACGCTCGGCGGACAGCGCTCGCTCGCGTAGCACAGCCAACATGGCCCAGCCGCCTCGCCCTGCCAGCACCGCCACGCACAGCGCCGAGGGCACACCCCATTCGCTGGCCCATTGCAGAATCGCCTGATGGGGATGAGCGGCAATCCTGTTGGCGATATCGGCAAAATGCATCGGCCCGAAACCAAGCCACGGCCGCTCGACGAGCATGTACCACGCCTGCCACCAGATCGGGCCACGTCCCGACAGCGAGGTGGTGAGGCGATCTCCGGCACCACTGGAGAGCTCAATCCCCAGGTAATCCGCCAGCACCGTGAATATCAGCCAATACAGCAACAGCCCAACCAACACCGCGGCCAACTGCCAGCCCAGCCAGCGACGCCCCCAAGGCCCAAGCACCGCCAACACCAGGCCTGCCACGCCCATACCGAGCCAGGTACCCCGCGTGCCGCCGCTGATTGCGATCAGCCACCAGACACACAGCAACGCAAACATCGCACCTCGCAAGGCACGGGAGATATTCGGGATCAGTAAAGGCAGCGCCAGCAATGGCAGGGTAAATGTCTGAAACTGGCCGTAGAAACGCTTGTTGGAAAAGCCGGACAACAGCCGGTCAGGGTCCAGCGCGCGCTCGCCACTGGTGAACGCGAGCGTACCGGCATAGAGATACTCGGCCGACTTGATCAGGCACAACACCACCACAACCAGGATCAGCACGCGATCCAAAGACTCGCCGCCGTGACGACGAAGCAGGGAAAAGGCGACGGCAATCGCCGCGCAGCTGATAAACAGCGCCACTTCGGTGAGCGCCCACAGCGGCTGATGGGCAAGCGCCGAAGACAGCAGGCCCAGCCCGACAACCAGCGCTACTCCCCAGGCCGTGGGCCTGTCCACCCAAGGTTCAGTCGAGGTAACCGACAACCCATACAGCACCGCGCAAAACCCGATGGCAATTTGCATTCCACGCTGTAGATCATGCCCACCGAACGGTGCGCAAATCCCGACAGTCATCAGGCACGCAGTTGCTATCAGGAAAACTCCGCCTCGCTGCTGTACGGATAACGCCATCGGCCACCTCGACCTCCCTGTGGATGGTTTAGCAGTTATGCCCCGTCGGTGCCGCAGCCCTTGCCGACATATTTCGCTTCAGCGGTAGTCGTGCACTTCCAGCCGGTGGCGCTGCGCACCAGGCTGATGGTCTTGCCCAGCACCGGCGCCGGCGCGTCGAGTATTTCGCAGCTGATGGAGCCCGCGCCCGTGGCCACGTCGCCTGCCACATCGATCTTGCAGTTGGCGGTGGGACTGGTGCCGCCGATCAAGGCCAAGGTAGGTACGGTGCCCTGGTTGATGGTGTCTTCGTAGCCGGCCTTCAACGCGGCAATTTCAGCCAGGCCGGCAGTGAACTTGGCCTTGGCCTGGTGCGTGGTGTACATGGGCAAGCCGATGGTGGCCAAAATGCCGATGATTGCCACGACGATCAACAACTCGATCAGGGTAAAGCCTTTCTGACGTATCACATTCACTCTCCAGAATAGAACTCATGACAAGGCGCGTCCTGCACCCCGTTTTTGCAACGGCGCCAGTGTACTCACCCGCAAGCGGTCAATCGCGTTCAAGACGCACATTCTGACATTTTTATCCTGCGCCATCGGCATGCCCGAATCCGTCACCTGACTAAGCTATAAATCTTCGACAGTCTGTATGCGGAACCGCGACATGAACAATGCTTCGACGATTTACGCCTGGGAAGGCATCAACCGCAAAGGGCGCAGGGTGTCCGGGCAAACCAAGGGGCACAACCCTGCCCTGGTCAAGGCACAACTGCGCCAGCAAGGGATCAGCCCCGGCCGTGTGCGCAAGCAATCTCCGCTGCTGCCAAGCCTCGCACCATCAGTCAAAGCGGCTGACATCACCCTGCTCACTCGCCAACTGGCTACGCTGCTGAAGGCAGGGGTTCCACTTCTGCAAGCCTTCGACATCATCAGCGAAGGCGTCGACAACCGAGCAGTGCGCGAACAGGTGCAAGGACTTAAACAGGCGATCGCGGCCGGCAGCAGCCTGGCTGATGCATTGCGCAAACAACCGCGTTATTTCGATGCGCTGTACTGCAACCTGGTGGCCGCCGGCGAACAGGCCGGGGCGCTTGAGACACTGCTGGAAAGGGTGGCGATCCACCGGGAAAAAAGTGAGCAGCTCAAGGCCAGGATCAAAAAGGCCATGACGTACCCCATTGCAGTCCTGGTGGTTGCCAGCCTGGTCACCGGCATACTGCTGGTCCATGTGGTGCCGCAGTTCCAAAGCCTGTTCGCCGGGGTCGACGGCAAACTGCCGGCATTTACCTTACATGTGATCGCCTTGTCGGCGTTCATGCAGCACGCATGGTGGATGCTGGTGTTGGGCATAGCCGCGGGCGCCATGGGACTTCGCCAGGCTTATCGGACCTCGTCGGGTTTTCGCTACTGGCTGGACGCCGGTTTGTTGAAAGCGCCCCTGGCAGGCAAACTGCTGACAAAATCCGCTGTGGCCCGTTACGCCCGCACGCTCTCCACGACCTTTGCCGCCGGTGTCCCACTGGTACAGGCATTGGATTCAGTCGCCGGCGCCGTGGGAAATGGCCCGTTCAAACAGGCAATCGAACATATGCGTCACGATGTATCCACTGGTATGCAACTGAATCAATCCATGGTCAACAGTGGCCTGTTTCCCAGCATGGCGATCCAGATGACGGCGATCGGCGAAGAGTCGGGCACCCTGGAATACATGCTGGAAAAGGTCGCCAGCCACTATGAAGCGGAGGTGGACAACCAGGTCGACAACCTCACCAGCCTGATGGAGCCGTCGATCATGGTGGTCCTGGGGGGGATTGTCGGCGCGCTGGTCATCGCCATGTACCTGCCGGTCTTCCAATTAGGGAGCGCATTTTGAGCGTGCTGCTGAACGAGCACCCATGGGCTTTTGTCGCCATAGCGTTGGTACTGGGGCTCATCGTCGGCAGCTTCCTCAACGTGCTGGTCTGGCGCCTGCCTAAAATGCTCGAACGGGAATGGCGTGCCCAGGCCCATGAGATGCTCGGTCTACCTGCCGAACCTGACGGGCCGACCTACAACCTGATGCACCCCAACTCATGCTGCCCACACTGTGATCATCCCATTCGGCCCTGGGAAAATATCCCACTGCTCAGCTACCTGATACTCAGGGGCCGCTGCGCCCATTGCCGGGGGGCCATCAGCCCCCGCTACCCTTTCACCGAACTCGCCTGCGGGTTGATCTCGGCAGGGGTCGCCTGGCATTTCGGCTTTGGCTGGGAAGCCGCAGCGCTGCTGGTGTTGAGTTGGGGATTACTGGCGATGAGCCTGATCGATGCAGACCACCAGTTGCTGCCGGATGTGCTGGTGCTGCCATTGCTGTGGCTGGGGCTGATCGTCAACAGCTTTGGATTACTGACGACATTAGCCGACGCGCTATGGGGTACCGTGATCGGCTACATGAGCCTGTGGAGCGTGTTCTGGCTGTTCAAGCTGGTCACCGGCAAAGACGGCATGGGCCACGGTGATTTCAAGTTGCTGGCCCTGCTCGGCGCCTGGGGTGGCTGGCAGCTATTGCCGATGACACTGTTGATGTCCTCGCTGGTGGGGGTGGTTGTCGGGTTGATCATGATGCGCCTGCACAAGACCCAGACGTCCACGCCGATGCCATTTGGCCCGTATCTGGCAATTGCCGGCTGGATTGCAGTGCTCTGGGGTGGTCAAATAACCGACTTCTATTTGCAGTCTGTCGGTTTCAGATGACCACTCCTGTTGCAACACCCTGGATTCTTGGCCTCACTGGCGGCATCGGCAGCGGTAAAAGTGCGGCAGCCCAGCACTTTATCGACCTGGGCATTGACCTGGTGGACGCCGATCACGCCGCGCGCTGGGTGGTCGAACCCGGCCGCCCGGCATTGGCACGCATCGCCGAGCATTTTGGTGCTGGCGTATTGCAGCCTGACGGCCAGCTGGACCGCGCAGCTCTGCGCAAGCTGATCTTTGAGGTGCCCGAAGAGCGCCGCTGGCTGGAAGCCCTGCTGCACCCGTTGATTGGCGAGGAGATTCGCAGTCACCTGGCTCGCGCCCGCTCGCCTTACGCGATCCTGGTGTCACCGCTGCTGATCGAATCGGGCCAGTACAGCATGACCCAGCGCATCCTGGTGATCGATGTGCCGCAATCGCTGCAGATTCAGCGTACCCTGCAGCGCGACGGCATCAGCGAACAACAGGTTCAGGCAATCCTCAAGGCCCAGTCCAGCCGTGAAGACCGCCTGAACCATGCCGATGACGTGCTGGTCAATGACCAAGACCTCGCCTGGCTGCACAGCGAGGTCGAGCGACTGCACCACTTTTACCTTACTTTGCGTGGAGGCCGATCATGAGCCAACCCTTGACCGTCGACTGCCCAACCTGCGGCGCACCCGTGGAATGGAAAGCGACCAACCTCAACCGGCCGTTCTGCTCGGACCGTTGCAAACTCATCGACCTGGGCGCGTGGGCCGCCGAGGAACACAAGATTCCCGTGGCTCCGGATGCCGAAGACGAGCTGTTTTCCGAAGACTTGCCGCCACGCCACTAAGGCCGCATAAAGGCGTATTCCTGCTGGTCGTCGAGGTTTTCTGCGAGGTATTGCAGCTCGTCGGCCAGGTCTTCGAAACTGCGTACGCCCTTGCTCTGCTGTACCACCGCACTGAGCATCGCGCGCAGGGTCAAGCCTGGGTCGAAACCGATTTCCTGTGCCGCATCCTGGCTTCTGCGCAACTCCTGCCGTGCCCACTCGTACACACTCATGATTCGTGCTCCCGCCTTGCCTAGGAAAATTTCGCAGAGCATGGGCCTGCTCGGCTGCGCGAGATTTGATCTGGGTCAACGCTGCGATTCGTCATCCTTCCAGGGTGCCGAGAGGTAGCGTGTGCGGTTGAATGTCTCCAGCCATTCCGGACAAAACACCACCAGTGCGCTGATCACCATCCCGTTGATAAAGGCCTCGGGGAAGATGATCAGCCACAGGTAACCGACGAAATCCTCCAGCCATTCCGGCATAGCAAAACGACCGTCGAACCACAGCAACCCGAGCCCCAGCAGCAGGCAAAACAAGGCCGACAACGCGGCAGCAAAAAAACCGGAGCAGAAGATATACACGAAGGGATTGCGCGGCTGCGCTCGCTCGACCACAAGCGCACAGCCTTCGGTGATCAGCACCGGCAGCACGACCAGCAGCAGGCCGTTGACGCCAAGGGCTGTCAGGTCCTGGCGCCCAAGCAGCATTAACCCGAACTGGGCGGCAAAACCACCGACGATGGCCAGGGGCCAATCCAGCAGCAGGGTTACGGCGGTCATACCGATAAAGTGGTAGGACACTCCGGTGTCGAAATCCCGTCGCACCAACCACAACATGAACAGTGCGAACACCGTACCGAACAGCAAATGCTGACGCCGCCGGTCGGCAAACAACTCGACCCAGGGCGAGCGCAGGATCGCCCATAACAGCACCGGCGCATACAACAGCCAGCCGATGCCGAGGGTTGTGGGCGCCAGCACTGCGGCGCTGATCACGGCTTCACCTGCTCCAGGGCCTGGCGCAGTTCGGCAGCGGTGCCGTATTCATGTTGAGAAACCAACGTACCGTTATCCAGCTGCAGCCACAGCACTTTATCCGCCGCCGCGGGATAACGCGGGGCGATACGCGCGTCACGGTCCAGCATGACGCGGTAGTTGTAGGATTGCATGGCCGGTACCGCGAACAATTTGGCGATCAGTCGAGGCATGCGCTGGATGTCAGCGACGAACACTGCATGCCGCGCTTCGAGGTAGCCTTTAGGTTGGCCTTGCAGCGCCGCGTCGACCAGCTTGGCCGCGTCCATGCTGCGCGCCACCAACAGAATCTGCGCCTGGTTATCGAGGGTATAGGCTTGGTCGAATTGATCGAGCAAGGTCCAGGGAGCGAGGCGTTCGCCCACTTCAATAGCCTGTGCCCATACCGGTAAAACACTTAGCAATAGCACCACCAGAAACTTCACTGCACGCTCCTCATTCGGGGGAATTACGCTTGAAAGGCCAGTCTACACCCTGGCTTTTGCAGCAGGACTTCCTGCGGTCATCATTTGGACGCTAAGCTGCAAGCATGGATGACTCAGATTATTTGCGCCTGCTCACCGTAGCAGCCGAACAAGCCAATGCGTTCCTGTCCAATGCCCGCAAATGGGAGCGTGAGCGTTGGGTTTGCCAGCGCCTGCTGCAAGGCTTGAATGTGCCCTACCGCGCCGAAGAGTTTCATCCCGCCGGGCAAGAGCCGCCTGACGTGCTGTTTCGCGATGCCAGTTTCGAGGTGTTTTTCGTACTCGATGAAGGCCGGCGCCTGAACGACGAATGGCGCGATGAGTTGCTACGCCGGCGCAGTGCATTTTCCCTGAGCCAACTGGTGCGCCGCGAAGCCAAGCCTCGGCGCATCCCCGCCCATGAATTCCTGCTGCGCCTGGCACCCACGCTGCGCAAAAAAGCGCACAACTATAAGGAGCGCGGCATGGACCTGGGCGAGTTGGATATCGTCGCCTTCACCAGTCTCAAGCGCGAAGTGCTCGACCTCAACAGCCACTTCCCACCGCCAACGGAATACCTGCGCCAGGGCTGGCGCTCGCTGTCGCTGGTGGGGCCAACGTTTGCACGGGTGCTGTTCGCCCACCCGGACGCGCCGGATTTCTTGCGCAACAACTTGGGTCGCAGCATAGTGTTCGACGTGGGCATCAGCCTCTGATCCCCTCGCTGTAACGTGGCGCCCCTTTGCAACGTCTACCTGACGAGGCCTTATATGACCAGCCGCCTGAACCCCGACGACCAACAGCATGTCGAAGAGTACCTGCAACTTTCCCAGAACCGAGTCGAGCGCAAGCCTTTCCGGCCGTGGCTGCTCCTTGGTGTGGTGCTGATGGTGGTGATCGGGCTCGGCCTGCTGAGCCGCCTTTTGAGTTACCTGACGCTATGAGCTGCCTGGCGCTCGCGGGGGTAACTGCTCCGATTTCTTTTAGCCTTGCGAGATATCCCCATGACCCATCGTATTATTATCGTCGGCGGCGGCGCCGGCGGCCTGGAGTTGGCTACGCGCCTGGGTAAGACTCTGGGCAAGCGCGGCACCGCCAGCATCACGCTGGTGGACGCCAACCTCACCCACATCTGGAAGCCTTTGCTGCACGAAGTCGCTGCCGGCTCACTGAACTCTTCGGAAGACGAACTCAATTACGTCGCCCAGGCCAAATGGAACCACTTCGAGTTCCAGCTGGGGCGCATGAGCGGGCTCGACCGTGAGCAGAAGAAAATCCAGCTGGCCGCCACCCTCGACGAAGAAGGCCGCGAATTGGTGCCTGCGCGCGTGCTGGGCTATGACAGCCTGGTGATTGCGGTAGGCAGCACCACCAACGATTTCGGCACCGAGGGCGCGGCACAGCACTGCCTGTTCCTCGATACACGCAAGCAGGCCGAGCGCTTCCACCAGCAGTTGCTGAACCACTACCTGCGCGCCCATGCCGGGCAGACCGATGTGGTGGAAAAGATCAGCGTTGCCATCGTCGGCGCGGGTGCGACCGGGGTCGAATTGGCCGCCGAACTGCATAACGCCGCCCATGAGTTGGCGGCGTATGGCCTGGACCGCATCAAGCCGGAAAACATGCACATCACCCTGATCGAAGCAGGCCCACGTGTACTGCCGGCCCTGCCGGAGCGGATCGGCGGGCCGGTGCATAAAACCCTGGAGAAGCTCGGGGTGACGGTACTGACCAACTCTGCGGTCAGCGAAGTGACCGCAGACGCATTGATCACCAGCAGTGGCCAGGTGATTCCTGCCAGCCTCAAAGTGTGGGCCGCCGGGATTCGTGCACCGGGCTTCCTCAAGGACATCGACGGCCTGGAAACCAACCGCATCAATCAACTGCAAGTGCTGCCCACTCTGCAAACCACCCGCGATGAAAACATCTTCGCCTTTGGCGACTGCGCCGCCTGCCCGCAACCGGACACCGATCGTAATGTGCCGCCACGGGCCCAGGCCGCGCACCAACAGGCCTCGTTGCTGGCCAAGTCGTTGAAACTGCGTATCGAAGGCAAGGACCTGCCGTCGTACAAGTACACCGACTATGGGTCGCTGATCTCGCTGTCGCGTTTCTCGGCGGTAGGTAACCTGATGGGCAACCTGACCGGCAGCGTGATGCTGGAGGGCTGGCTGGCGCGGATGTTCTATGTGTCTCTGTACCGCATGCACCAGATGGCGCTGTATGGCTTCTTCCGCACGGCGATGTTGATGCTGGGCAGCAAGATTGGCCGCGGGACTGAACCGCGCCTGAAACTTCACTGACGGCAGAGTCCCTGGTGGGACTCGTTCAATGTGGGAGGGGAACCGCCTCTCCCACATTAGTTTTATGTTGGAGTTGAGATAATTTCAGGCAAAAAAAATCCCCGTATCTTTCGATACGAGGATTTTTAATATGGTCGGGGTAAGGGGATTCGAACTCCTGACATCCTGCTCCCAAAGCAGGCGCGCTACCGGACTGCGCTATACCCCGGAAAAAAAGGCGACCTTTCAGTCGCCTTCTTCGATCAGCGCTTTTGGCCTCTGATCTTAAGATTCGATTCCAGCGTTAACTGGTCTCAAAAATGGTGGGTCGTGTGGGATTCGAACCTACGACCAATTGGTTAAAAGCCAACTGCTCTACCAACTGAGCTAACGACCCAAATATGGTCGGGGTAGGGGGATTCGAACTCCCGACATCCTGCTCCCAAAGCAGGCGCGCTACCGGACTGCGCTATACCCCGGTTTGAAATTGGCTCCGTGACCAGGACTCGAACCTGGGACCCAATGATTAACAGTCATTTGCTCTACCGACTGAGCTATCACGGAACTACATATTTCAAAGTACAACTTTTACTGCTGTGTAACCTTCTCTTCGACCCTGTCCGTATCGCTACGTTAGCGTCTCTGAGGCGCGCTATTCTACAATCTTAAAAACCCCTGTCAACCCTTTAAATTGCTTTTAAGACAATGATTTGCGCTTCTTTCTGATTTCTTCTTGGGGAGAAGAAACCCGTGGGCTGACGTTGCTGCGGGGCGCACTTTACAAGCCTTTGCCTTACAGTTCAACGCCCTATCGAAAAAAAAGGCCCTGGGATGCAGGGCCTTCTCTTATTGCAGTGCAATTCGGGCTCAGTGGAAGACGATTTCGTCGTTCTCCACAGTCGCCTCGACGCTGGTGCCCGGCATAAAGCTGCCCGACAGGATCAACTGCGCCAGCGGGTTCTCGATCCAGCGCTGGATCGCACGCTTCAAAGGTCGTGCGCCATACACCGGGTCGTAACCGACCGCGATCAGCTTGTCCAACGCCTCGCGGCTCAGTTCCAGCGACAACTCGCGTTCCGCCAGGCGACCGCGCAGACGCCCCAACTGGATCTCGGTGATGCCCGCGATCTGATCCCGCGCCAATGGCTCGAAGATCACCACTTCGTCGACCCGGTTGATGAATTCCGGACGGAAGTGCGTAGTCAACGCATCCATTACAGCCGCGCGCTGGGCCTCACGATCACCTACCAGCTCCTGGATCTGCGCCGAGCCCAGGTTGGAGGTCATCACGATCACCGTGTTGCGGAAGTCCACCGTACGCCCGTGGCTGTCCGTAAGCCGACCATCTTCCAGCACTTGCAGCAAGATGTTGAATACGTCCGGGTGAGCCTTCTCGACCTCATCCAGCAGGATCACCGAGTAAGGCTTACGCCGCACGGCTTCGGTCAGGTAACCGCCTTCCTCATAGCCTACGTAGCCTGGTGGAGCACCGATCAGGCGAGCCACAGAGTGTTTCTCCATGAACTCGGACATATCGATCCGCACCATGGCCTCTTCAGTATCAAAGAGGAACTCGGCCAATGCCTTGCACAGCTCGGTCTTACCCACGCCGGTCGGGCCGAGGAACATGAACGAGCCGCTCGGGCGATTCGGGTCGGACAAGCCTGCACGGGAGCGGCGAACCGCGTTGGACACCGCCACGACGGCCTCTTCCTGGCCGATCACGCGCTGGTGCAACAGGTGCTCCATCTTCAGCAGCTTGTCACGCTCGCCTTCGAGCATTTTCGACACGGGGATACCGGTCCATTTGGAGACGACCTCAGCGATTTCTTCCTCGGTCACCTTGCTGCGCAACAGCTGATTTTCAGCCTTACCGTGCTGGTCGACCATCTGCAGGCTGCGTTCCAGGTCCGGGATCACCCCGTACTGCAACTCGGCCATGCGGTTCAGGTCGCCTTTACGGCGTGCGGCTTCCAGCTCCTGGCGCGACTGCTCGATCTTTTGCTGGATCTGCGCAGAGCCCTGTACTTCGGCTTTTTCCGAGGTCCAGATTTCTTCAAGGTCCGAATACTCGCGTTCCAGGCGGAGGATCTCCTCCTGGAGTTTTTCCAGGCGTTTCTTGGCTGCCTCGTCCTCTTCTTTCTTAAGTGCCTGGGATTCGACTTTCAGTTGAATCAGGCGACGATCCAGGCGGTCGAGCACTTCCGGCTTGGAGTCGATCTCCATGCGAATGCGGCTGGCCGCTTCGTCGATCAAGTCGATGGCCTTGTCCGGCAATTGACGGTCGGTGATGTAGCGATGGCTCAATTTGGCCGCCGCAATGATCGCGCCGTCGGTGATCGCCACTTTATGGTGGACCTCGTAGCGCTCTTTCAGGCCCCGCAGGATCGCGATGGTGTCCTCTTCGCTCGGCTCTTCCACCAGGACTTTCTGGAAACGACGCTCAAGGGCCGCGTCCTTTTCAATGTACTGGCGATACTCGTTGAGCGTAGTAGCACCGACACAATGCAACTCGCCTCGCGCCAAGGCGGGCTTGAGCATGTTGCCAGCATCCATGGAGCCCTCGCCTTTACCGGCGCCGACCATGGTGTGCAGTTCGTCGATAAACAGAATGATCTGCCCTTCCTGCTTCGACAGTTCATTAAGCAGGGATTTCAGGCGCTCTTCGAACTCACCGCGAAACTTTGCACCGGCGATCAACGACCCCATATCCAGGGACAGCAGGCGCTTGCCTTTAAGACCGTCCGGCACTTCACCATTGATGATGCGCTGGGCCAACCCTTCGGCAATCGCGGTTTTACCCACGCCAGGCTCACCGATCAGCACCGGGTTGTTCTTGGTGCGACGCTGCAGAACCTGGATGGTGCGACGAATTTCATCGTCACGGCCGATCACTGGGTCAAGCTTGCCCTCTTCGGCACGCTTGGTCAGATCGACGGTGTACTTGTCCAGGGCCTGGCGCGATTCCTCGTGGTTAGGGTCGTTAACCGCATCACCACCACGCAGGTTGTTGATGGCGTTTTCCAGGGCTTTCTTGCTTACACCCTGGCCGAGTAGCAACTTGCCAAGCTTGCTGTTCTCGTCCATGGCGGCGAGCAGCACCAGTTCGCTGGAGATGAACTGGTCACCCTTCTGCTGGGCCAGGCGATCGGCCTGGTTGAGCAGGCGCGCCAAATCCTGGGACATATTCACGTCCCCGGTCGGATTTTGGATTTTCGGCAGTTGGTCGAGCTCTTTGCTCAATTCCTTGCGCAGGCTGCTGACATCAAAGCCCACCTGCATCAACAAGGGCTTGATAGAACCACCTTGCTGTTCCAGGAGCGCCTGCATCAAGTGCGCAGGCTCGATGGCCGGGTGGTCGAGACCCACCGCCAAGGATTGGGAGTCCGATAAGGCCAACTGCAATTTGCTGGTTAAACGATCAATACGCATTAGTCACCTTCCTTTTGAGC
Organism: Pseudomonas sp. SJZ103; assembly: GCF_007828335.1. Classification (NCBI taxonomy): domain Bacteria; kingdom Pseudomonadati; phylum Pseudomonadota; class Gammaproteobacteria; order Pseudomonadales; family Pseudomonadaceae; genus Pseudomonas; species Pseudomonas sp. SJZ103. Next base: position 178,224 of record NZ_VIUN01000001.1, on the reverse strand, counting down.
AGGCCGGAGCTATAAAACATCCTGAATGAAGAAACCTGCCAGATACCCTTATAGATGGGGTGGATTCTGGAAGATTCAAGCAAGCGGCGGTTGATATGGATCAGCATTGACCCAGATCAGCAGAGTCTAGCGCTCAAGCCAGATAAGGGAGGCAAAACGTCCGGTGCGGGGGCTGCGCCGGTACGAAAAGAAGCGTGGATCGGTCACGGTGCAGAAGCCACCACCATAAACAGCAGTGACGCCACGCGCAGCAAGGCGCAGGCGGGCCAACTGATAGATATCGGCCATGAATTTGCCGGGATTGCGGCTTGGTACAAAGGCTTCGACCGTTGTCGGCAGTTGCTGAATGAAGGCTTCACGCACTTCGGGGCCGACTTCAAAGGCTTGCGGGCCAATCGCCGGGCCCAGCCAGACCAGTACGTCGGCAGGCTCGGCATCCAGGCGTTCAAAAGCGGCTTCCAACACACCAGCCGCCAGCCCACGCCAGCCGGCATGGGCTGCCGCGACACGGGTGCCGGCACGATTGCAGAACAACGCAGGCAGGCAATCGGCGGTCATCGCGGTGCAGGCTATGCCAGGGGTGCTGCTCCAGCTGCCGTCGGCTTTGGCGGTGCGGCCAGGGTCGGCCTCAACCACATCCACGCCATGAACTTGGCGCAGCCAGGCCGGCTGAATATCGAAGGCTTCGGTAAGGCGACGACGATTCTCAAGGACGGCCTCAAGGCTGTCCTCAACGTGATCGCCCAGGTTAAGGCTGTCGAACGGCGCCAGGCTGACGCCGCCCGTACGGGTAGTCACACAGGCTTTCACCCCGACAGGCGCGGGCCAGTCAGGAATCAGCCAGTTGTTCACCCGACAAACGCCTCGCGATCCTGCTTGAGCAGCGACAGCAACCAGACAAAATCGTCTGGAAGTGGCGATTCCCAGCTCATGCGCTTACCGCTCGTCGGATGGTCCAGCTCCAGGAAACGTGCATGCAAGGCCTGGCGCGGGAACGTCTTGAGCGATTCGACCATGGTCTGGCTCGCCGCAGGCGGAATGCGGAAGCGGCCACCGTAGGCAGGATCGCCTACCAACGGGAAGTTGATATGGGCCATATGCACGCGAATCTGGTGGGTACGACCGGTTTCCAGCTTGACCCGCACATGGGTGTGGGACCGAAAACGCTCCAGCACGCGGTAGTGGCTCACCGCCTGCTTGCCGCCTTCCATCACCGCCATACGCTGGCGCTGCTGGCCGTGGCGACCGATCGGGGCGTTGATCTTGCCACCCGCCACGACCACGCCGATCACGATGCACTCGTAGATACGGCTGACGCTGCGGCTCTGCAATTGCGTCACCAGTTGCGTTTGCGCCTGAATGGTCTTGGCCACCACCATCAAGCCGGTGGTGTCTTTGTCCAGACGGTGCACGATGCCGCAACGCGGCACGTTGATAATGTCCGGGATGTGGTGCAGGAGGGCATTGAGCAAAGTGCCATCAGCGTGCCCGGCCGCCGGGTGAACCACCAGGCCTGCGGGTTTGTTGATGACCAGGATGTCGTCGTCTTCATAGACGATATCCAGCTCGATGTCCTGGGCGACCCATTCTCCCTGGGCTTCCTGCTCGGCAGTCAGCTCAAGAATCGCACCACCATGGACTGTGTCTCGCGGGCGGATAACCGCTCCATCCACAGTCAGGCGGCCGTCTTTGATCCAGGCGGAAAGGCGCGAGCGCGAGTGCTCAGCGAATAATTGTGCGGCGACTTGATCGAGGCGTTGGCCGCCCAATTCGGACGGCACCTCTGCGCGAAGTTCAATTTTATCGGACATGCTCAGACTAGGCGTGGCACAGCCTTTGGTTTCGGCTGCGCGCTTGTGGTTAAATACGGCGTCTTTTGCCCCGAGGCTTTCAACGGGGCGCTCATCATAACAGGACGGCCCCGCCCAAGACAGCGGCCGTCATAGGGACGCAAGCCGCCATGCAAGTGAAACACCTGCTGCTGATCGCCATCCTCGCCATGACTGCTGCTTGCTCGTCAACAAAGGAAGTCGTCGACGAAAACCTGAGCGAAGTCGAGCTGTACCAACTGGCACAGAAAGACTTGGACAATAATAGCTACACCAGCGCCACAGCGAAGCTGAAGGCACTGGAGTCGCGTTATCCGTTCGGGCGCTACGCCGACCAGGCCCAGCTTGAGCTGATCTACGCCAACTACAAGAACGCCGAGCCGGAAGCGGCCAAGTCCGCCGCCGAGCGTTTCATCCGCCTGCACCCGCAGCACCCGAACGTGGACTACGCCTACTATTTGAAGGGCCTGACCTCGTTCGACCAGGATGTTGGCCTGCTGGCGCGCTTCCTGCCGCTGGACATGACCAAGCGTGACCCGGGCGCCGCCCGCGACTCCTACAACGAGTTCGCCCAGCTGACCAGCCGCTATCCAAACAGCCGCTACGCACCGGATGCCAAGCAGCGCATGATCTACCTGCGCAACCTGCTGGCGTCCTATGAAATCCACGTGGCCCACTACTACCTGACCCGTCAGGCTTATGTAGCCGCCGCCAACCGTGGTCGTTATGTCGTAGAAAACTTCCAGGAAACGCCGTCCGTGGGTGACGGCCTGGCGGTGATGACCGAGGCTTACCAGCGTCTGCACCTGGACGAGCTGGCCAACACCAGCCTGGAAACCCTGAAGCTCAACTACCCTGATCACCCGAGCCTGAAAGACGGCCAGTTCGTGCCTCAGGTTGCCGAAGCGGACAACCGTTCGTGGCTGAGCAAGTACACCCTGGGCCTGATCGAATCGCGTCCACCGTTGCCGCCGGGTGAAACCCGCGCCAACCAGGACGTGATCAAGCAGTTCCAGGATGCCAAGGAAGCCATTCCTTCGGACCTCAAGCCGCATGACGAGAACGGCGACGTGATCGAGGAAGAAGAGCCGCAGGCCCTGGGCAACAACCAGGACCGCTCGTGGTTCAGCTACATGACCTTCGGTGTGTTCGACTGAGTCTGTCGACGCAACGCAAAAAAGGAGCCCCGAGGGGCTCCTTTTTTATGGGTTAGCATTATTGCGCTGTGCGCCTGCCACGTCCTTGGCTAAACTGGCGCATTACTTATCGAGAATCCGCCCATCATGCTTCGTCTTCTGTTCTGGATTGCCGTTATTGCTGCCGCGGTATGGTTCTGGCGCAAATTCAAAAGCCCGACCGCCAGGCAGCAACGCACCAGCGAGCCCGGTGCAGCATTGATGGTGCGTTGTGCACACTGCGGCGTGCACTTGCCACAGGATCGCGCTCTGAGTTCGCGCCAGGAGTGGTATTGCACCCAGGGGCATCTGGAGCAAGGACCGAAATCTATCCAGCGTTGATCCGACCTTCGGGGGCATAGGGTGCCGGGTCGATAATCGGAGCACGTTCCAGTAGCAAATCGACAAATAACTGGCACGATGCCGGCGCCAGGACCAACCCGTTGCGGTAATGACCGCAGTTGAGCCACAGCCCTTTAAAACCGGGGACCCGGCCGATATAGGGGATGCCCTCCGGCGAGCCGGGCCGCAAGCCGGCCCAATGCCCCACCACTTCGGCGTCGGCCAGGGCTGGAATCAGTTCCACAGCCGAGGCCTTGAGGCTTTCCAGTGCGGTGTCGGTAGGCGTCTTGTCGAACCCCTCATGTTCCAGCGTGCTGCCGATGAGAATGTGTCCGTCACGCCGAGGGATCGCATAACGCCCTTTGGCCAGGACCATGCTCGACAGGAAGTCCGAGGCGCACTTGTACAAAATCATCTGCCCCTTGACCGGCTCCACCGGCAGCGCCAGTCCCAACATGGCGAGCAACTCACCGCTCCACGCCCCCGCTGCAAGCACCACTTGATCCCCCAGAATCGGCCCCTCTGCCGTATCCACGCCAACGACATTGCCGCCGTCCAGAATAAAACCGGTCACTTCACACTGTTCGTGAACGGTCACGGCAGGCAACGCCAATAGCGCGGCCTTCAGGGATTTGACCAGGCGCGGATTGCGCACGTTGGCCACGTTGGCCATGTAGATTGCCTGGGAATACCCACCGCCCAGAACAGGGACAGCATCATGGGCGGCAGATACATTCACTTTGCTCAGGGGCCGGCCTTCACGGGCCGCCCAGTCCAGTGCCTCGGTTTCGTCGTCCAGGTCCAGCCAGTACAAGCCCGTGGTATGAACCTCCGGGTCGACACCGGTAGCGGCAAACAGCCGATCAGCCAGTTGCGGATAAAAGTCCTGGGACCAATGGGCCAACGCTGTGACCGCCGGGCTGTAGCGCCACGGATAGAGTGGCGACACAATGCCCCCGCCCGCCCATGACGACTCCTGCCCGACACCGGCGCGCTCCAGCAGGGTTACAGCCTGCCCCTGGGTCGCCAGATTAAACGCCGTCAACAAGCCGATGACTCCGCCACCGACAATCACCACTTGCTGTTGCTTAGCCATCATTTGATCCAGCCGATAAATAGGAAAACGCGCACCCGGCGCCCAATCATCCAGCACCCTCATCATTGCCCCCAGCATATCTGGCGCGACATTTCAGGTGCAGCACCCGGATTGCCACGCGCACCAGTGCTGCCCAAGCTGAAGTCACCGCAAGGGTCGCCAGCCATCACCGAGTCAGCACCCGGCGTAGCGACCAGGTAGAAATCCTGAGGGTTCAACGATGCGGTGATTCTATAGCGATGATTGCCCGTACTGACGCCGCTTGCGTCAATAAAAGTGCCGTTCCTCACATAAAAGCGCTCCAGATGCTGAGCTTGCTCAGTCAGCAGCGCGACAATTTCCGCGCGATAGACCTTTTTCACATGGCCGGTGTACCCGGGATAAGCGATTCCGGCCAGAAATGCGATGATCGCCACGGCGATCAATAACTCGATCAGGGTAAAGCCCTGGCTGTCCTTGCCCATTCCAATGCTCCTTATTGAAGTTGCCGCCACGAAACCCGCCGAAACCGCGAGCCACTTTCCTCCTCCACCCGCACATACACGCTCTCCAATACCGTGCGCGATTGGCCACTGAGCCCGACCGCTGTTATCCGGTACAACGTCGCCAGGGTTTGCGGCGGCACATGCGGCAGCCCTACAGCCGGCCCCAGGGACTGAATACCGTAGAGCCCACCCTTGATGGCAACCCAGTTGACCGATGACACAGGATGGGGCCCGGCACCCACCACCGAAAACGCTTCATCCGGTGGCCCGCAGGCAGCGATCGACGGGCACTGCGGCAAAGCCGCCCCCTTTCGCCTCACACCTTGCTCTCCAAGCCTCAAACCACTTTCTGCAGTTTGCAGCGACTGGTTGCGGTGCCACAGGCTGCCTGCGATCTTTTGCTGGGTTATCGCCCCCTCTATGGAAGACAGGCCGATCACCGACAACAGCAGCAAAAACACCAGGCTTATCAGCAGGACCATTCCCCGCTGCCGCAACAAAACACCTTCCGCCTGCATCATGGCCTCCCTACCCCACACGGTTTCGCAGTGCCGCCACGACGCTGTAGGTTTGATCTTTTACCCGCCCCGTCGGGTCTTGCAGCGTCATGCGGATGCGTACGCTGCGGATCAAGGATTCATCGGTTGGGATAGCGTCATAACGCACAACCCGAACGGATGCCGGGCTGGCAGCCACGCCGAAACTGACATCGAAAGCCCGTACGTTATCCACCAACACAGCCTTGGCCGGCGCGGCAGGCGTGCTGACCTTCAACTGGCCCGCCTCGAAGGTGTAGGTCAGTTGCCGAATCGCAAAACGAATCTGCCCGGGAGCAGGCGCAGGTGAGCTGCCTGAATAGGCTTGAGCGGTAGCAGTGCAGTCGGAGAGCACCGTCCAGTCAGGCCTGCCATCGCCGACATCGGCGGTGACCAGCGTGAGCGACTTTGAACTGTCCCCGGCACTCCAGCTGACAGGCCTTTCAAAGGCTGGCGGGGCGTTCTCGATAAAGACCGGGGCCAAACAGCCAAACATTCCCGCCTGACGAATGTCCTGGATCATCTTGCCCAGTACAAACCGCGCATCATCCTGCAGCAACATGGCCGCCTGATGGCTGGCGTAGGTCACTCGGGAACTGATCAGCACTTGGCTCCCCCCCAGCACCAGCACTAAACCGACGACCAGGGCCAGCAACAATTCCACTAGGCTGAAACCTCTAACTCCATGTCTCATCGCATCACACCAGGCTCATTGTCGATGCGACTGGTCAGGGTGAAGGTTTCCCGCGCGCCAGGCCTATTTGCACCCCGGCTGTCATCCCAACTGATACTGACAGTCACTTCGTCTGCACTGACCGCCACGGAGCCTTTGGCACTTTCCCCGGCAAAACCGCGGATATTGGCCTGGAAATCATGTAGGTCCACATCACGCACGCTGGTGGTCGCAGTACTCGTCGGCGCCCGTTCGTCCCGGCGCAATGAATAGTCGGCGCCGGAATTGGCACGGATTCGGTCGAGCATATCGTAAGCGATGAAACTGGCCTGGCTGGTCATCCTCGAATTGTCGGTGTACTTGAGGGCATTGAGCTGGAGCACCACCGCACCTAGCAGGCCGACGGCGAGAATCAGCACCGCCACCAGCACTTCGATCAACGTCGTGCCGATTTCATAACGAGGAAAAGCCAGGGGCGAACAGGTTTTCAGGCAAGTAAGCATTACCGTCGTCATCCATGTCGAGGGCCGAAGAAAAACAGGAAAACCCTGCCGTGCGACACCAGACTAGCGTCGGTTTTTGACCAGCGCTGCCCACGGAACAAAGGGAAATACTTTGGACACAAAGGCCACCATTCGGTAACCCGAACTGGACGCTATACCTAGATTTCAACCCGCTATGCACACACGTCCACGGAGGGACGGCGTATGGAACAACGAGGTTTCACCCTGATCGAACTGCTGCTCGGACTGCTCGTGAGCGGCATCCTGGCGCATCTGGCCACCCCCAATTTCATGGGCCTGCTGGCATCACAGCAGCGACAAAGCGCCGCGCAATCACTGACGAACGGACTTCGCTTCGCGCGCACTGAAGCCATCGCGCGCAATCGGGCAGTGGTCATCCATGCACTGGACGATGACTGGAGCCAAGGTTGGCGGGTCATTTTGGATGTAAGTGGGCGCGGTCATCTGGACGACGACAACCCGGTGCTACTGGAACGCCAGGGCAGCGGTCGGGTGCCGATAGTCGGGAATGGACCGGTTAAAAGCCAAGTACGCTTCAGCGGGCTGGGCGAACCGGTATTTGCTGGGGGAGGTTTTCGTGCTGGCACTGTACACATCTGCGCCACGGACTCGCTGCAGAGCCTGCACCAGGTGGTGCTGGCGCCCAGTGGGCGCATCAGCCTGCGCAGCGATAGAGCCGAACAGGCGTTGTGCCGAAGTTACTTCGGCACCCTGGCATTCAGAGCAGCGAGCGAACCCGCAGCTCCTTGGGCATGGAGAAAGTGATGTTCTCTTCACGACCGGCCAACTCATCGGCGCCCGTAGCCCCCCAGGCATGCAACTGCTGGATGACACCGCGCACCAGGACTTCCGGGGCCGAAGCGCCCGCCGTGATACCAATACGCTCGACACCATCGAACCAACTGCGCTGCATATCTTCAGCACCGTCGATCAGGTATGCCGGTGTCGCCATGCGTTCGGCCAATTCGCGCAGGCGGTTGGAGTTGGAGCTGTTAGGGCTGCCGACCACCAGCACTACATCGCATTCATCGGCCAACTGCTTGACTGCATCCTGGCGGTTTTGGGTGGCATAGCAGATGTCGTCCTTGCGTGGCCCACCAATGGCCGGGAAGCGGCTGCGCAGCGCGTCGATCACGCGGCTGGTGTCATCCATGGACAAAGTGGTCTGGGTCACGAATGCCAAACGCTCAGGGTTGTGAACCTGCAAGCTGGCGACGTCTTTTTCGTCTTCCACAAGGTAGATGGCGCCACCATTGCTGCCATCGTATTGGCCCATAGTGCCTTCGACCTCCGGGTGGCCGGCATGGCCGATCAGGATGCATTCGCGACCATCACGGCTGTAGCGCGCGACCTCGATATGTACCTTGGTGACCAGCGGACAGGTGGCGTCGAATACTTTCAGGCCACGGCCAGCCGCTTCGGTACGTACGGCCTGGGAAACACCGTGGGCGCTGAAGATAACGATAACGTCGTCCGGCACCTGCTCCAGCTCTTCGACAAAGATGGCGCCACGTGCACGCAGGTCTTCGACCACGAACTTGTTATGGACGACCTCATGGCGCACATAAATCGGCGGCCCGAAGACTTCCAGGGCGCGGTTGACGATTTCGATCGCCCGGTCCACGCCGGCGCAGAAGCCACGGGGGTTGGCGAGTTTGATTTGCATGCTGTGCCTCGTGTCTGGCGCTTGGTCAGAGTTGATGCTAGTGAACTGACAATGGAGATCAAAGGAGGGAGGGGGCTTGCCCCCTCCCTCCCCGGCCCGATCCCACATTTTAGATCGGGGCGTTGATCAAAGTGCTTTAACGTCGAAGATTTCAACGTCGAACGTCAAGGTTTTACCGGCCAACGGGTGGTTGAAGTCGATGGTTACTTGCGCGTCATCGAAGGTTTTGACCACACCAGGCAGCTCGGTATTCGCCGCATCGTTGAAAATCACCAGCAGGCCTTCCGATAGGTCCATGTCCTGGAACTGCGAACGCGGGATGATCTGCACGTTTTGCGGGTTGGGCTGGCCAAAGGCGTTTTCCGGCAGAATCTGCAGGGTGCGCTTGTCGCCGGCCTTGAAACCGAACAGTGCCGCTTCAAAACCCGGCAGCAGGTTGCCGTCGCCGACCTTGAAAGTCGCCGGGGCTTTGTCGAACGTGCTATCGACCGTGTCGCCATTCTCCAGGCGCAGCGCGAAATGCAAGGTGACTTCCGTGTTCTGGCCGATGCGTTGCTCAGCCAATACCTGATCAGTCATTGACGGTCTCTCCGGTTTTCTTACTTTTGAACATGTCCAGCGCCAGCATGATTGCGCCGACGGTGATGGCGCTGTCGGCAAAATTGAACGCCGGGAAGTAATGGCGGTTCTGCCAATGCACCAGGATGAAGTCGATCACATGGCCCAAGGCAATACGGTCGTACAGGTTGCCCAGGGCGCCGCCCAGTACCAGGGCCAAGGCGATGGCCAGCCAGGTTTCATCGCGGCCCAGGCGTTTGAGCCAGACCACGAGCACCGCGCTGACCACCACGGCGATCAGCGCGAACAGCCAGCGTTGCCAGCCGCCACCGTCAGCCAGGAAGCTGAAAGCGGCACCGGTGTTGTAGGCCAGGGTCCAGCTGAAGTAATCCGGGATCACCACGATTTGCTGGAACATTTCCAGGGAGCCCTCGAAGTGAGCCTTGCTGACCTGGTCAATGACCAGGACCAGCACGCTCAGTACGAGCCAGCCCAGACGTCCGAAACGACTGGCTGCATTAGGCATAGTGGCGAACCTCGCCTTCACCGGAGATGTTGTCGACGCAACGACCGCAGATTTCCGGATGCTCAGGGTTCACCCCGACATCTTCCCGGCAGTGCCAGCAACGGGCGCACTTAGGGAAGGCCGACTTGACCACTTTGAGCTTGAGGCCCGGTACTTCAGTGGCCACGGCGTCCGCCGGTGCCTGGGCAAACGGTGCCAGGCTCGCAGTGGAAGTGATCAACACGAAGCGCAGCTCGTTGCTCAACTTGGTCAGGTCGGCAGTCAGGCCTTCCTCGGCAAAGAGGGTGACTTCGGCCTGGAGGTTGCCACCGACGGCCTTGGCCGCACGCTGAACCTCCAGCTCCTTGTTCACCGCAACCTTGACGGCCATTACGCCTTCCCAGTACTCGCGGCCCAGTTCGAAGTCGGCCGGCAGTTCGGTCAAGCCTTGGTACCAGGTGTTGAGCATGACGGACTCGTTACGCTCGCCCGGCAGGTATTCCCACAGTTCGTCGGCGGTGAAGGCCAGGATCGGTGCGATCCAGCGCACCAGCGCTTCGGAGATGTGGTACAGCGCGGTCTGCGCCGAACGGCGGGCCTTGCTGTTGGCACCAGTGGTGTACTGGCGATCCTTGATGATGTCGAGGTAGAAACCACCCAGCTCCTGCACGCAGAAGTTGTGGATCTTCGAGTACACGTTCCAGAAGCGGTATTCGCCGTAGTGCTCTTGCAACTCGCGTTGCAGCAACAGGGTACGGTCCACAGCCCAACGGTCCAGGGCAAGCATGTCCTCGGCCGGCAGGATGTCGGTGGCCGGATTGAAACCGGTCAGGTTCGACAGCAGGAAGCGTGCGGTATTACGGATACGGCGGTAGGCGTCGGCGCTACGAGCCAGGATCTGGTCCGATACGGCGATCTCGCCCGAATAATCGGTCGACGCCACCCACAGGCGCATGATGTCGGCACCCAGCGTGTCATTGATCTTTTTCGGTTCGATCACGTTCTTCAGCGACTTGGACATCTTGCGGCCCGTCTCGTCGACGGTGAAGCCGTGGGTCAGCAGCTCGCGGTACGGCGCGTGGTTGTCGATAGCGCAACCGGTCAGCAACGAGGAATGGAACCAGCCACGGTGTTGGTCGGAGCCTTCCAGGTACAGGTCGGCACGCGGGCCGGTCTCGTGGCCCATCGGGTGCGAGCCGCGCAGCACGTGCCAGTGGGTGGTGCCCGAGTCGAACCATACGTCCAGGGTGTCGCTGATCTTGTCGTACAGCGGTGCCTCGTCGCCCAGCAGCTCGGTAGCATCCAGCTTGAACCAGGCTTCGATGCCTTCCTGTTCGACACGCTGGGCCACCACTTCCATCAGTTCGACGGTACGTGGGTGCAGCTCACCGCTTTCCTTGTTAAGGAAGAACGGGATCGGCACACCCCAGTTGCGTTGACGGGAGATGCACCAGTCCGGACGGTTGGCGATCATCGAATGCAGGCGCGCCTGACCCCAGGCCGGTACGAACTTGGTGTCTTCGATGGCCTTGAGCGAGCGCACACGCAGGGTGTCGCCGCTGGTCGGCTCTTTGTCCATGCCGATAAACCATTGCGCGGTGGCGCGGTAGATCAGCGGGGTTTTGTGACGCCAGCAGTGCATGTAGCTGTGCTTGATGGTGTCGGTTTGCATCAGCGCACCGACTTCACGCAGCTTGTCGATGATCGGCTGGTCGGCCTTGAAGATGAACTGGCCGCCGAAGAATTCCAGCGACGGCACGTAAACACCGTTGCTTTGCACCGGGTTGATGATCTCATCGTTGACCATGCCGTACTTTTTGCAGATCACGAAGTCGTCCACCCCATAGGCGGGCGAGCAGTGAACCACACCGGTACCCGAACCTAACTCGACGTAGTCAGCCAGGTACACCGGCGACAGACGGTCATAGAACGGGTGACGGAAGTTGATCAGTTCCAGCGCGGAACCGGTGGTGGTGGCAATCACCGAACCTTGCAGCTCGTAGCGAGCCAGGCACGCTTCGACCATTTCCTCGGCCAACACCAGCAGGCGATCACCGACGTCCACCAGGGCGTAGGTGAATTCCGGGTGCACGTTCAGCGCCTGGTTGGCGGGAATGGTCCACGGGGTAGTGGTCCAGATCACGATGGCAGCCGGTTTGCTCAGGCTTGCCAGGCCAAACGCCTGGGCCAGCTTGGCGTCGTCGGCAATCGGGAAGGCTACGTCGATGGTCGAGGACTTCTTGTCTTCGTACTCGACTTCCGCTTCAGCCAGGGCCGAACCGCAATCGAAGCACCAGTTCACAGGCTTGAGGCCCTTGAACACGAAACCGCCCTTGACGATTTCGGCCAAGGCACGGATTTCACCGGCCTCGTTCTTGAAGCTCATGGTTTTGTACGGGTTGTCCCACTCGCCCAGCACACCCAGGCGGATGAATTCGGACTTCTGCCCTTCGATCTGCTCGGCAGCGTAGGCACGGCACAGCTCGCGGGTTTTATCGGCACCCAGGTTCTTGCCGTGGGTCACTTCGACCTTGTGTTCGATCGGCAGGCCGTGGCAGTCCCAACCCGGGACATAAGGCGCGTCGAAGCCCGAAAGGGTTTTCGAGCGCAGGATCATGTCCTTGAGAATTTTGTTCAGCGCATGACCGATGTGAATCGTGCCGTTGGCATAAGGAGGGCCGTCGTGCAGAACGAATTTCGGACGATCCTTGCCAATTTCGCGCAACTTTCCGTACAGGCCAATACTGTCCCAGCGCTGCAGGATCTGCGGTTCGCGCTGTGGCAGGCCGGCCTTCATTGGGAAGGCGGTGTCCGGAAGGTTTAGCGTGGCTTTATAGTCGGTCATTTAAGGCTCTTCGGTTAGCGATGGGCGCTAGGTGCGGCTAGTGCACGGGCGGCGGCGACATCCGCATTGATCGCCGTTTTCAACGCCTCAAGGGAGGCGAAACGCTGCTCTTCACGCAGCTTCTGGTGGAAAACCACCGTCAAACGCCGGTCATACAGATCACCGGCAAAATCCAAAAGGTGAACTTCCAGGTGGGCCTTGCCATCACCTGCAACCGTGGGCCTGACGCCTATGTTGGCGACTCCCGGCCACGACTGGCCGTCGATGTCGACGCTGACCAGGTAAACCCCGGTCAGCGGCACACGGCGGCGCTTGAGTTGCACGTTGGCGGTTGGCGTGCCCAGTTGGCGCGCCAGCTTCTGGCCGTGCAGTACCCGCCCGGCAATGCGGAACGGGCGACCGAGCAAACGCTCGGCCAAGGCGAAGTCGGCAGCGGCCAGGGCGTTACGCACTTGGGTGCTGCTCACGCGCAGGCCATCCAGTTCGACGGTTTGCGCGGCTTCGACGGTAAAACCCTGGGTGATACCGGCGTGTTGCAGGAATTCGAAATCCCCGACCCGGTCGCAACCAAAACGGAAGTCGTCGCCGACCTCCAAATGCTGTACGCCCAGGCCATCTACCAGTATGCGGTCGACGAACTCGGCGGCACTGAGGCTTTGCAAACGCTGGTTGAAAGCCAGGCAGAGGACGCGGTCCACGCCTTCTTCGGCCAGCAGTTGCAGCTTGTCCCGCAGGCGGGCCAGACGCGCCGGCGCCGTTTCCGGGGTGAAATATTCCCGCGGCTGCGGCTCAAAAATCACCACGCAGCTGGGTACGCCCAACTCAACCGCACGCTCGCGCAGCCGGGCCAGGATAGCCTGGTGGCCACGGTGAACACCGTCAAAGTTGCCAATAGTGGCGACGCAGCCCCGATGCTCAGGGCGCAGGTTGTGGAGACCTCGAACCAGCTGCATAACGCGCTTCTTGCTCATAAAGTGGTCGATTATAACCACACCCGGCCCCGGACGACAGGCAACAGCGCAGGGCAAATGGATCGAATCGATAAAACAACCGTTTTATCGCGACAAACTCTCTAACTCAACGACTTGCGATTGAAATCCCGCAGGCGGAAGCCCTGCAGCAGCAACATCCCGAAGTACACCACCACACCGGCCACCACCAGCATGCCCAGGCGCATGAAGCGCTCCAGCATATGGCCTTCATCCCAGGCCGGCATGAAGTGCATCAGGCCGAGCAATACCGCCGACATCATCGCAACAGCCACCAGTAACTTGAGGGCGAACATGCCCCAGCCAGGCTGAGGCTGGAACATCTGTTGCTTACGCAGTTGATAAAACAGCAGGCCGGCATTGATGCAGGCTCCAGCACTGATGGCCAGGGCCAGGCCGGCATGGGCCAGCGGGCCGATAAACACCAGGTTGAGCAGTTGCGTGACGATCAGGGTGAAGATCGCGATCTTTACCGGGGTGCGGATGTTTTGCTGGGCATAGAAACCAGGCGCCAACACCTTGATCACGATGATGCCGAGCAGGCCGACGGAATAAGCCACCAGCGCATGCTGAGTCATCAATGCATCATGGGCATCGAATTGCCCGTATTGGAACAGCGACACTGTCAGCGGCTCGGCCAGGATCCCCAAGGCCAGTGCGCACGGCAACACCAGGACGAAGCACAGGCGCAGCCCCCAGTCGAGGATGCGCGAGTATTCCTGGCGATCCTTGCTGGCGTAGGTGCGCGCCAGCGTCGGCAGCAAAATGGTGCCCAGGGCCACGCCCAGCACGCCGGACGGTAACTCCATGAGGCGGTCGGCGTAATACATCCACGACACCGAGCCGGATACCAGCAACGAGGCGAACGCGGTGTTGATGATCAGGGAAATCTGGCTCACCGACACGCCAAGGATCGCCGGCAACATATTGCGCATCACACGCCAGACGCCGGTGTCCTTGAGGTTCAGGCGCGGCAACACGAGCATGCCGATCTTTTTCAGGTGCGGCAGTTGGTAGAGCAACTGCGCCAGGCCACCGGCCAGCACGGCCCAGCCAAGGGCCATGACCGGCGGATCGAAGTAAGGTGTCAGGAACAGGGCAAAGATAATCATGCTGACGTTAAGCAGCGTCGGCACGAACGCCGGTACCGAGAAACGGTTCCAGGTGTTGAGGATCGCACCGGCCAGGGATGACAGCGAGATCAGCAATATATAAGGAAAGGTCACTCGCAACAGATCAGTGGTCAGCGCGAATTTTTCCGGCGTATTGGCAAAACCCGGCGCCGTGGCCCAGATCACCCAAGGCGCGGCGAGCATGCCGACGATGGTCACCAGCATCAACACCAGGGTCAGCAGGCCCGAGACGTAGGCAATGAAGGTACGGGTCGCCTCCTCCCCCTGCTGGGTCTTGTACTCGGCCAGAATCGGCACGAACGCCTGGGAAAATGCGCCCTCGGCAAAGATCCGCCGCAGCAGGTTGGGCAGTTTAAATGCAATAAAGAATGCATCCGTGGCCATGCTGGCGCCAAAAATACGCGCCAGCAGGGTGTCACGCACAAACCCCAAAACCCGGGAGATCATCGTGATAGAGCTGACGGCGGCCAACGATTTGAGCAGATTCATTGAAAGAGTTTGCGCCTATAGATAAAGAGCAGGCGAACTAAGCGCCTACTTATGCGATACTGCGCGCCTGCAACAGCACAGCGCCAAAGCTCGCGAGTTTACAGGTCAAGCGCCGGAAATAAATCACCCGCCTCTTCAGATCGACCACTCAGCAGTTCGCATCAGCCGGCCTTGACAACACATCAAGTCATCGGCATGATTCGCGGCCTATTTTGTTTGCTATTTCCTAAAAAGTCTTTCGAGGAGCTCGACGGTGGCCAACACACCTTCCGCCAAAAAACGTGCAAAACAGGCTGAGAAGCGTCGCAGCCACAACGCCAGCCTGCGTTCCATGGTTCGTACCTACATCAAGAATGTAGTTAAAGCCATCGACACCAAAGACGCTGAAAAAGCTCAAGCAGCTTACGTTCTGGCTGTGCCAGTTATCGACCGTATGGCCGATAAAGGCATCATCCACAAGAACAAGGCCGCTCGTCATAAGAGCCGCCTGAATGGCCACATCAAGGCTCTGAGCGTTCTTGCTGCAGCCTAAGTGGTAGCAACTGCAACGCAACCCCGGTTGCGAAACAGTTAAGAAATGCCCCATACCGAAAGGTCTGGGGCATTTTTGTTTGCGCCTGAAAATACACCACGAGCAAAATGTGGGAGGGGTATCCGGTAGAGATTTTCAAGCGCACAAAAAAACGCCCCGAACCAGTCGGGGCGTTTTTGCTACCACTTGATCAAAACATCAATCAATGGTGATGACCGCCTTCACCGTGGACGTGACCGTGGGCCACTTCTTCCTGGGAAGCGTCGCGGATGGCAACGATCTTCACTTGGAAGTTCAGGCGCTGACCAGCCAGAGGGTGGTTGCCGTCGACGGTGACGTCGTCGCCGTCCAGATCACGGATGGTGACGATCTGCATTTGACCGTCCGGCGCGGAAGCGTGGAACTGCATGCCCACTTCCAACTCATCAACACCTTCGAACATGCTGCGGCTCAGGGTGCTGACCAGTTCGGCGGAGTATTCGCCGTAGGCATCTTCAGGTTCTACGGCAACGGTCAGCTCATCACCAACGCTCTTGCCTTCCAGAGCCTTTTCCAGGCCTGGGATGATGTTACCTGCGCCTTGCAGGTAGACCAGCGGCGCGCCGCCGGCTGAGCTGTCGATGACCTCACCAGCGTCGTTGGTCAGGGTATAGTCGATGGAGACAGCCTTGTTAGCGGCGATCGTCATGGGGCGAGACCTTTTGCATAAGAATGAAGAACGGACAAGTCTAAACAAGGATTTGCCCGAAAGCGAACAGAACCCGGACGGACGGGGCCGATCAACGGCATCCTTGATCATCGGTTTCCACCAGGACGAGGAGGGTCACTGGGTTGCCGAGCTGTCTTGCGGCCACACCCAGCACCTGCGCCACCAGCCTCCGTGGCAGTCCCGCGCCTGGGTTCTGGCCCCCGCGCAGCGCCTGGAAAAAATAGGCCAGCCCTTTGCCTGCGGCTGGTGTGCGCAAGCGCCCGAATAACGATAACCTTGGCACCTGATTCCCGGCAGGCACTCAACCATAGAGCGCCACCGAAGCCATGCACCTCCAGAGAATTCGCATGCAGACTTTTTTTATCGCGCCCACCGATTTTGGTGTGGGCCTGACCTCCATCAGCCTTGGGCTGGTGCGTACCCTTGAGCGAGCCGGCCTGAAAGTCGGCTTCTTCAAGCCGATTGCCCAGCCGCACCCTGGCGATACCGGCCCTGAGCGCTCCACTGAACTGATAGCGCGCACCCACGGACTAAAACCACCACAGCCCCTGGGCCTGGCTCACGTGGAGCGGATGCTCGGCGACGGCCAGCTCGACGAACTGCTCGAGGAAATCATCACCCTTTACCAGCAAGCCGCCGTGGGCAAGGACGTGCTGATCGTCGAAGGCATGGTGCCGACCCGCAGCGCCAGCTATGCGGCCCGGGTCAACCTGCACCTGGCCAAGAGCCTGGACGCAGAAGTGATCCTGGTCTCGGCCCCGGAAAACGAAGTGCTCACCGAACTCTCCGGCCGCGTGGAATTGCAGGCCCAACTGTTCGGCGGCCCGAAAGACCCGAAAGTGCTCGGCGTGATCCTGAACAAGGTACGCACCGACGAAAGCATGGAAGCCTTCTCGGCGCGCCTCAAGGAGCATTCCCCCTTGCTGCGCAGCGGTGATTTCCGCCTGCTCGGCTGCATTCCTTACCAGCCGGAACTCAACGCGCCGCGCACCCGCGACGTGGCCGATCTGATGGGCGCGCAGATCCTCAACGCCGGCGACTACGAAACCCGGCGCATGACCAAGATCATCATCTGCGCCCGCACCATGCGTAACACCGTGGAGCTGCTCAAGCCCGGCGTGCTGGTGGTGACCCCCGGCGACCGTGACGACATCATCCTCGCCGTCAGCCTGGCCGCGATCAACGGCGTGCCCCTGGCCGGCCTGCTGCTGACCAGCGATACCCTGCCCGACCCGCGCATCATGGAGCTGTGCCGCGGCGCCTTCCAGGCTGGGCTGCCGGTTTTGTCGGTGAGTACCGGTTCCTACGAAACCGCCAACCTGCTCAACAACCTCAACAAGGAAATCCCCATTGATGACCGCGAGCGCGCGGAGATCATCACCGATTTCGTCGCCAGCCACCTCGACGCGCGCTGGCTGCACCAGCGCTGCGGCACGCCACGGGAGATGCGCCTGTCGCCGGCGGTGTTCCGCTACCAGTTGATCCAACGCGCCCAGGCCGCTAACAAACGCATTGTGCTGCCCGAGGGCAGCGAGCCGCTGACCGTGCAAGCCGCCGCCATTTGCCAGGCAAGGGGCATCGCGCGCTGCGTGCTGCTGGCCAAGCCGGCTGACGTGGAAGCCGTCGCGCGCGCCCAAGGCATCGAATTGCCCGAAGGCCTGGAGATTCTCGACCCGGACCTGATTCGCCAGCGCTACGTCGAGCCCATGGTTGCCCTGCGCAAGAGCAAGAGCCTGAATGCGCCGATGGCCGAGCAGCAACTGGAAGACACCGTGGTGATCGCCACCATGATGCTCGCACTGGATGAAGTGGACGGTCTGGTCTCCGGAGTTATCCACTCCACCGCCAACACCATTCGCCCGGCCTTGCAGCTGATCAAGACCGCACCGGGCTGCACCCTGGTGTCATCGGTGTTCTTCATGCTGTTCCCCGAGCAGGTGCTGGTCTACGGCGACTGCGTGATGAACCCGCACCCAAGTGCCGCCGAGCTGGCGGAAATCGCCTTGCAAAGCGCCGACTCGGCCGCCGCCTTCGGCATCACCCCGCGTGTGGCGATGATCAGCTACTCCAGCGGCGACTCGGCCAGCGGTGAGGAAGTGGAGAAGGTCCGCGAAGCCACCCTGCTCGCTCATGAGCAGCAAAGCTCGCTTCTGATCGACGGCCCCCTGCAATACGACGCCGCCGCCAACGAAACCGTCGCCCGCCAACTGGCCCCCGACAGCCTGGTCGCCGGTAAAGCCACCGTGTTCGTGTTCCCAGACCTGAACACCGGCAATACCACGCACAAGGCCGTGCAACGCAGTGCCGATTGCGTCAGCCTGGGGCCGATGCTCCAAGGCCTGCGCAAACCGGTCAACGACCTGCCTCGTGGCGCCCAGGTCGACGACATCGTGTACACCATCGCGCTGACTGCGATCCAAGCCGCCAACCGACCTATGGATATCTAAATGCTGGATTTTCTACCTGCCGCCGTACGCGGGGTGATCGCGTCCTTGTTGCTGGCGCTGAACACGATCCTGCTGTGTTCGTTCCTGTTTGTCGTGGCGCTGTTCAAGGCCCTGCCCTTCGCCAAACGCTTCAGTGAATGGCTGATGAACCACACCCATGAAGCCTGGGTCACCAACAACAAGGGTTGGATGAACCTGGTGCGCAGCACCCGCTGGCACCTTAAAGGCCTTGAAGGCCTGGACTACCAGCACTCGTACCTCGTCACCAGCAACCACCAGAGCTGGGTCGACATCATGGTCCTGCAATACGTGCTCAATCGACGCATTCGCCCGCTGAAGTTCTTCCTCAAGCAGGAGTTGATCTGGGTGCCGGTGATTGGCTTGGCGTGGTGGGCGTTGGGCTTTCCGTTCATGAAGCGCTACACCAAGGCCTACCTGGAGAAGCACCCGGAGAAAAAAGGCAAAGACCTGGAAACCACCCGCAAGACCTGTGCGAAGTTTCGCAACAATCCGGTGGGCATTTTCAACTTTGCCGAAGGCACGCGCTTTACGCCGAGCAAGCACGCACAGCAGAAGTCGCCGTTTCGCTACCTGCTCAAGCCCAAGGCGGGTGGTATCGCGTTTGTGCTGGATGCCATGGGGGAACAGCTGAAATCACTGGTCAACGTGACCATTCACTACCCTGGCGGACGCCCTGGGTATTGGGATTTGCTGTGCGGGAATGTGAAGGACGTGGTGGTGCAGTTTGAAGAGGTGCAGATTCCGGCCGAGTTTATCGGCAAAAATTATGAGCAGGATGGGGAGTATCGGTTGGCGTTCCAGGGGTGGATCAACCAGCTGTGGGAAACCAAGGATGCGTTGCTGGACCGACTTCACAAAGACTTCCCAGACAAACGATAACCAAAATGTGCGAGGGGGCTTACCCCCGATAGCGGTGGATCAGTGACAGATGTACTGACTGACACACTGCTATCGGGGGCAAGCCCCCTCCCACATTTGACTGCAGCGAGGTTTAGATCGCGCCGCGCTGACGCAACAGCTCCAACACTTGCTTGACACTGTCTTCCAGCGACAGGGCCTGGGTGTCGATTACCAGGTCGGCATTCAACGGCACGTCGTACGGGAAGGATTCGCCAGGGATGTTATCCCCACCCGCCGCGTACAGGCCCTGCGGATCACGCTCGGCACACACCAGCGGCGAGGCCTGCACGTACACGGTCAGCAGGCGATCGCTGCCAATCAGCGCCTTGGCCTGTTCACGGCCTTCGGCATCCGGGGCGACGAACGCGGCCAGGGTCAGCAGGCCGGCTTCGTTGAACTGACGCGCCACGTGAGCGGCACGACGCCAGTTCTCGGTACGTCCGGCACGGTCCTGCGGCAACCCTTTATTCAGGTCGTGACGCAGGTTCTGGCCATCCAGCACAAACACCGCACGGCCCATGTCGAACAGCTTGCGCTCGACCGCATAGGCCAAGGTGCTCTTGCCCGCGCCTGACAGGCCGCTGAACAACACTGTGGCCGGTTGCTGGCCGAAACGCTGGGCGCGCTCCTCGGTGGCGACATGGGCCAACTTGCCATGATGGGCCGCACTGCCGTGGGTAATCGGCGGTGCGATGATCATGCCGGCGCCCACGGTACCGTTGGTCAAGCGGTCGATGACGATAAACGCACCGGTGGTGCGGTTGCTGTCGTAGCCATCCAATGCGATGGCGGCGTCGAGGCTGACCTTGACCCGGCCGATTTCGTTCAACTGCAGCGAACTCGCCGGGCCTTCGGCCAGGGTGTTCACGTCCACACGGTGCACGATGCTGGTGATGGAACCCGGCAC
Organism: Pseudomonas sp. SJZ103; assembly: GCF_007828335.1. Lineage (NCBI taxonomy): Bacteria > Pseudomonadati > Pseudomonadota > Gammaproteobacteria > Pseudomonadales > Pseudomonadaceae > Pseudomonas > Pseudomonas sp. SJZ103. Next base: position 157,863 of record NZ_VIUN01000001.1, on the reverse strand, counting down.
GTAGCTGGTGGCGCGCTTGATGTCATATTTCTTGCCCGGCAGCATCGGTTCTTCGGCCATCCACACCAGCATGGCGTCGAAGGCGTCGGTCACTTGCGGCACGTTGTCGGCATGCACCAGCAGGTCGCCACGGGAGATGTCGATCTCGTCTTCCATGGTCAGGGTCACGGCCTGGCCTGGGCCGGCGTGCTCCAGCTCACCTTCGAAGGTGACGATGGATTTGACGCGGCTGCTCTTGCCCGACGGCAGCACCACGACGTCGTCGCCCTTGTGCACGATGCCGCTGGCCAGGGTGCCGGCAAACCCACGGAAGTTCAGGTTCGGACGGTTGACGTACTGCACCGGGAAACGCAGGTCGGTGTAGTTGCGGTCATTGGCGATCTCGACGGTCTCGAGGATCTCCATCAGCGACTGGCCGGTGTACCAGGGCGAGTGCTCGCTCTTGTTCACCACGTTGTCGCCCTTGAGCGCCGACATCGGCACGAATGCCATGGTGCTCGGCTTGAAGGCGATGCCCTCGGCGAACTTCAGGTAATCGGCCTTGATCGACTCGAACACGCTTTGGTCAAAGCCATTGATGTCCATCTTGTTGACGGCGATCACGATGTGCTTGATGCCCAGCAACGAGGCGATATAGCTGTGGCGACGGGTCTGGGTCTGCACGCCGTAGCGGGCGTCGATCAGGATGATCGCCAGATCACAGGTGGAGGCACCGGTGGCCATGTTGCGGGTGTACTGCTCATGGCCGGGGGTGTCGGCGATGATGAATTTGCGCTTGGCGGTGGAGAAATAGCGGTAGGCAACATCGATGGTGATGCCCTGCTCACGCTCGGCCTGCAGGCCGTCGACCAGCAACGCCAGGTCGATGTCGTCACCGGTGGTGCCGGACTTTTTCGAGTCACGGGTGATGGCTTCCAGGTGATCTTCGTAGATCATCTTGGAGTCGTGCAGCAGGCGCCCGATCAGGGTGCTCTTGCCGTCGTCGACGTTGCCACAGGTCAGGAAGCGCAACATTTCCTTGCGCTCGTGCTGGCCCAGGTAGGCGAGGATGTCCTCGCTGATCAAATCAGATTGATGCGACATGACAGCCCCTTAGAAATAGCCTTGACGTTTTTTATCTTCCATCGAGCCTGCACCATCGTGGTCGATGACACGGCCCTGGCGCTCGGAAGTTCGCGTCAGGAGCATTTCCTGAATGATGTCCGTCAGCGTCTCGGCTTCGGACTCCACCGCGCCCGTCAACGGGTAGCAGCCAAGGGTACGGAAACGTACTTTCTTTTTGACGATTCGGGCTTTGTCTTCGTCGGACAGGTGCTCGAGGATGCGGTCGTCGTCGATCATGATCAACGTGCCGTTCTTCTCGATGACATCGCGTTCGGCGGCGAAGTACAGCGGTACGATCGGGATGCCTTCCAGGTAGATGTACTGCCAGATGTCCAGCTCGGTCCAGTTGGACAGCGGGAACACACGGATCGACTCACCCTTGTTGACGTTGCCGTTGTAGACGTTCCACAGCTCCGGGCGCTGGTTCTTCGGGTCCCAGCGGTGCTTGCTGTCGCGGAACGAGTACACGCGCTCTTTGGCACGGGATTTCTCTTCATCGCGACGGGCACCGCCGAAGGCAGCGTCGAAACCATGCTTGTCCAAGGCCTGCTTGAGGCCTTCGGTCTTCATGATGTCGGTGTGCTTGGCGCTGCCGTGGGTGAACGGGTTGATGCCCTGCGCCACGCCGTCCGGGTTGACGTGGGTGATCAGGTCCAGGCCCAGCTCTTCGACCATTTTGTCGCGGAACTTGTACATCTCCTGAAATTTCCAGCGGGTGTCGACGTGCATCACCGGGAACGGCAGCTTGCCCGGGAAGAAGGCCTTGCGCGCCAGGTGCAGCATCACGGCGGAGTCTTTACCGATCGAGTAGAGCATCACCGGGTTATCGAACTCGGCGGCGACCTCGCGGATGATGTGGATGCTTTCCGCCTCCAGCTGTTTCAGATGCGTCAGTTTGTCGACCATGGTTACTCACGGAAAAACGATCTTATGGACGGCCAGCGGGCCGTGTTCGAGCGGGGCATGCTAGCACAGCACCTTCTTCTATTCAGGGCGCCGGCTAGATCGAAACGGTATATCAATATGCCCCAAGGTTTGGCCGTCAAATCGGGTTGGGGCAATCGATGAACAGATGCTCCAAGGCAAAGCGCCGCGCCAGGTAGTCGCCCAGAGCCTGTACGCCGTAACGCTCGGTGGCGTGGTGGCCGGCGGCGATAAAGCTGATGTCGTTTTCCCGGGCGCTGTGGAAGGTTTGCTCGGAGGCTTCACCGCTCAGGAACAAGTCGACGCCGGCGGCGATGGCGTTGTCGATGTAACCCTGGCCACCACCGGTGCACCAGCCGACGCGGCGGATCATCTGGCTGCCTTCGATCAGCAGCGGCTCGCGGCCCATCACATCCTGCACACGCCGGGCGAAGTCGCGGGGCGACAGCGGTTCGGCGAGCGAGCCGACCAGACCGACGATCTTGGGGTTGCTCGGGTCCAGTGGGCCTTCGACGGTGACTTCCAGCTGTCGGGCGAGTTGCACGTTGTTGCCAACGTCGGGGTGCAGGTCCAGCGGCAGGTGGTAGGCCAACAGGCTGATGTCGTGCTTGAGCAGGGTTTTCAGGCGGCGTTGCTTCATGCCGGTGATACAGGGGTTTTCGCCTTTCCAGAAATAACCGTGGTGCACCAGGATCAAATCGGCCTGGGCTTCGACGGCCGCGTCCAGCAGGGCCTGGCTGGCGGTCACGCCGCTGACGATGCGCATCACTTGCGGCCGCCCCTCGACCTGAAGGCCATTGGGGCAATAATCGGCAATTTTTGCGCTGCCAAGGTAGCGGTCCGCTTCCTCGACGAGGGTGGTAAGGGGGACGGCCATAAAAGACTCCTAAATATCCCGTTCCGAGGCGCTCGCAGCCTCGTATAATGCGCGACATTATGGGCGCTCTCCCGCCCCCTGCAACCTGTCAGGACTTACTTGATGCTCAAGGCACTGCGTTTTTTTGGATGGCCATTGCTGGCTGGCGTGCTGATCGCGATGCTGATTATTCAGCGTTATCCCCAGTGGGTGGGCTTACCCACCTTAGATGTCAACCTGCAACAGGCGCCGCAGACCAGCTCGGTGGTGCAAGGCCCGGTGACTTACGCGGACGCGGTGGTCATCGCCGCTCCGGCCGTGGTCAACCTGTACACCACCAAGGTCATCAACAAGCCGGCCCATCCGTTGTTTGAAGATCCGCAGTTCCGCCGTTATTTCGGTGACAACGGGCCCAAGCAGCGCCGCATGGAGTCCAGCCTGGGTTCCGGGGTGATCATGAGCCCCGAAGGCTACATCCTCACCAATAACCACGTGACCACCGGCGCCGACCAGATTGTGGTGGCCCTGCGTGACGGCCGCGAAACCCTGGCCCGCGTGGTGGGCAGCGACCCGGAAACCGACCTCGCGGTCCTGAAGATCGATTTGAAAAGCCTGCCTTCCATCACCCTCGGCCGCTCCGATGGGCTGCGGGTGGGTGATGTGGCACTGGCCATCGGCAACCCGTTCGGGGTGGGCCAGACGGTGACCATGGGCATCATCAGCGCCACAGGGCGTAACCAGTTGGGGCTGAACAGCTACGAAGATTTCATCCAGACCGACGCGGCGATCAACCCGGGCAACTCCGGCGGCGCACTGGTGGATGCCAATGGCAACCTGACCGGCATCAACACGGCGATTTTCTCCAAGTCCGGCGGTTCCCAGGGCATCGGCTTTGCGATCCCGGTGAAGCTGGCGATGGAAGTGATGAAGTCGATCATCGAGCACGGCCAGGTAATTCGCGGCTGGCTGGGGATTGAAGTGCAGCCGTTGACCAAGGAACTGGCCGAATCGTTTGGCCTGACCGGGCGCCCTGGCATCGTGGTCGCCGGGATCTTCCGCGATGGCCCGGCACAGAAAGCCGGCCTGCAGTTGGGGGATGTGATCCTCAGCATCAACGGCGAACCGGCCGGTGATGGGCGCAAGTCGATGAACCAGGTCGCGCGGATCAAGCCGACCGACAAGGTGGCGATCCAGGTGATGCGCAACGGTAAAGAAATCAAGCTGCTGGCGGAAATCGGCCTGCGCCCACCGCCTGCACCGGTCAAGGAAGAGGAATAAATCACCTCGGCAGGTACCCGTTCGCGGGTACCTGTAAGCTCATGTTTCAGAGCAGAAGCATTCTCATTGGACATGTTATATTGTTTCAATATCGCCATTGGAACGCTCTATCATGCCGTCTCGAAAGTTTGCCCCCCTGGCTGGCCTGGCCTTGGGTTTGTTGCTGGACCCCGCCTTTGCCGAAGACAATACCGTTGAGCTGGACGCCATCAGCGTCACCACCGACGCCTATGAATCCGCCACCGGCCCGGTCAACGGCTACCGCGCCACCCGTTCTGCCAGCGCGACTAAAACCGACACCGCCCTTCGCGACATCCCACAGTCCATCAGCGTGATTCCCGCCTCGGTACTCACGGACCTAGGCAGCACCAGCGTGGAACGCGCCCTGGAGTTCGCCGGCGGCGTGTCCAAGCAGAACAACTTTGGCGGCCTTACCCTCTATGAATACAGCGTGCGCGGTTTCACCACGTCGGAGTTCTACCAGGACGGTTTCAGCGCCAACCGTGGCTATCCGAGCACGCCGGACGCGGCCAATATCGAACGTATCGAAGTGCTCAAGGGCCCGGCAGCCAGCCTGTATGGCCGTGGTGATCCCGGCGGCACCGTGAATATCGTCACCAAAAAGCCTCAGCCTGAAGCCTTCACCACCCTGCAAACCAGCGCCGGCAGTTGGGATCGCTATCGCACCGCCTTGGACGTCAACACGCCACTGGACAGCGAGGGCAACCTGCTGTCGCGGGTCAACCTGGCGGTGGAAGACAACAACAGCTTCCGCGATCACGTCGAGAGCAAGCGCGTATTTGTCGCGCCCTCATTCAGCTGGCAGCTGGACCCGGACACCCGCCTGCTGGTGGAAAGCGAATTCGTACGCCACAGCTCCACCTTCGACCGGGGCATCGTCGACGCCCCCGGCGTATCGCGCTCCACTTTCCTCGGCGAACCCAACGACGGCGATATCGACAACCACAACAACCGCATCCAGGCCACCCTTGAGCATCACCTCAACGACGCCTGGAAACTGCGCCTGGCCAGCCATTACAAGCAAGGCAGCCTGTGGGGCGACGCCTCGGAAAACCGCGCGCTGAACGCCGACGGCCACACCCTCAACCGCCGTTACCGCGAACGTTCCATGGGTTGGCACGACAGCATCACCCAACTGGAACTGCGCGGCCTGTTTGAGATTGGCAGTTGGCAACATGAACTGCTGGTCGGCACCGAGTACGAGGATTACCGCAAGAAGGAGCGCGTCACCGCCATTGCCGGCAGCCTCTACCCCATCGACCTCTACAACCCGGTCTACGGCCAGCCCAAACCCAACGGCGAACGTTCCGGCACCGACTTCTTCGAACAGACCAAAAGCCAGGCGCTGAACCTGCAAGACCAGATCATCTTCACCGACCGCCTGCGCGGCATGGTCGGCGCGCGCTTCGAGCATTTCGAACAAAGCACCGACGACTTCACCCGTAACCATGCCAAGAGTCGGCAAACCCACGACGCACTTACCCAGCGCGCCGGCCTGCTCTACCAACTGACGCCAGAGGTCGGCGTATTCGCCAACGCCTCCACCTCGTTCAAACCCAACAGCGGCCTGGGCGCCACCGGTAAGACCTTTAAGCCCGAAGAAGGCGTGGGCTATGAGGTGGGGATCAAGAGCGAGCTGTTCGACGACCGCCTCAGCGCCACCCTCGCTGCCTTCCATATTGAAAAGGAAAACGTGCTGGCCCTGGACCCGGCCACCAATACCAACCGCGCCATGGGCAAGGCACGCAGCCAGGGCTTCGACCTGCAACTGACAGGACAACTGACCGATGCCGTACGAGTGATCGGCGCCTTTGCCTACATCGACGCCGAAGTGACCAAGGGTGATAAATCCATTCCAGCAGGTAGCCGAATTCTTGGCGTGGCCAAGCGCAGCGGCAGTCTGTTGGGAGTGTATGAATTCCAGGAAGGTGCGTTACGCGGTTCAGACCTGGGCGCGGCGTTCACCTATGTAGGGGATCGCTCGGGTGAAGCGGGCAGTCGCTTTGAGCTGCCCGCCTACCACACCGTCGATTTGCTGGCCCATTACAAGGCCACGCAGAACGTCACCGTGGGCCTGAACCTCAACAACCTGTTCGATGAAAAGTACTACGAGCGGTCCTACAGCAATTACTGGGTCAATCCCGGCGAGCCGCGCAACTTCACCGTCAGCCTGACCCTCAACCTCTAACCGCCCCTTGCTCGCGAAGCACCTGAGAGCGCCGCATTACCCCAGATGCACTGCGTTATCGTTAACGACCTTCGCGAGCAAGCTCGCGCCTACAGTGACAGCGGTGCTCTTTCGCAGAGGGTATTGAGCGCCGCCGCCCATTGCGGGTCATCATTGAGGCACGGCACCAGCACCAACTCCTCACCGCCCGCCTCGCGGAATTGCTCCCGACCACGATCACCGATCTCTTCCAGGGTCTCGATGCAATCGGCAACAAACGCGGGGCACATCACCAGCAGCTTTTTCACCCCTTGCTGGGCCAGCGCTTCCAGGCGTGCCTCGGTGTAGGGTTCGATCCATTTCGCGCGACCCAGGCGCGATTGAAATGCCACTGACCATTTGTCGTCGGGCAAGCCCAGGCGCGCGGCGAAATCCCGGGCAACGCTGAAGCATTGCGCGCGGTAGCAGGTAGCGAGCACCTCAGGCGAGGCATTCTTGCAGCAGTCCGCGTCCTTGAAACAGTGCGCACCGGTAGGGTCGAGCTTTTTCAGATGGCGCTCGGGCAAGCCGTGGAAGCTCAGCAGCAAGTGGTCGTAATGCGCGTCTATATAAGGTCGGGCGCTGGCTGCCAACGCATCGAGGTATTCAGCCTGATCGTAGAACGGCTGCAGGATCGAGAACTGTACGTTGAGCTTTTTGTCACGCACCACCCGCTTGGCTTCCTCAATCACCGTGGTCACGGTGCTGTCGGCAAATTGCGGGTACAAGGGCGCCAGCGTGACCTTTTGAATACCTTGGGCGGCCAACCGCGTGAGGGTCGTTTCCAGGGAAGGCTCGCCATAACGCATCGCCAACTCCACGGGCCCCTGGGTCCACTGCGCGGTCATCTGCTGTTGCAGGCGACGACTTAGTACCACCAACGGCGAGCCCTCGTCCCACCAGATCGAGGCGTAGGCATGGGCAGACTGCTCGGGGCGCTTGATCAGGATCAGCGATACCAGCAAGCGCCGTACCGGCCACGGCAGGTCGATTACATAAGGGTCCATCAGGAACTGATTGAGGTAGCTGCGCACATCGGCCACCGAAGTGGACGCCGGTGAGCCCAGGTTGACCAGTAACAACGCGTGATCCGTCATGCAACATCCTATCTCTTAGAGGCGGCTGGAAACGTCGTCCAAAGCCGCACGCAACTCAGTGAACTGGAAAGTGAAACCGGCCGCCACCAGGCGTTCGGGCAATGCTTTCTGGCCGCCCAGCAACAAGCCGGACAACTCGCCCAAACCCACCTTCAACGCAAAGGCCGGCATCGGCATGAACGCCGGGCGGTGCAGCACCTGGCCCAATGTCTTGGCGAACTCGCGGTTACGCACCGGGTGCGGCGCGCAGGCATTATAAGGACCGCTGGCGTCATCCTTGTGCAGAAGAAAATCAATCAGGGCGATTTGATCCCTGATATGCACCCAAGGCATCCACTGCCGCCCGTTGCCGATAGGCCCGCCCAGCCCGAGCTTGAACGGCAGCAACAGGCGCGACAAAAAGCCGCCCTCGGCCGCCAGCACCAGGCCGGTACGCACCAGCACCACGCGGATGCCCATCGCTTCGGCACGCTGGGCGGTTTCTTCCCAGGCGATGCACAGTTGGCTGGGGAAATCGTCTTGTACCGGCCCGCTGGCCTCGGTCAGTTCGCGCTCACCACCGTCGCCGTACCAGCCCACCGCCGAACCGGAAACCAGCACCGCCGGTTTCTGCGCCTGGCTTTCGAGCCAGGCCAGCAGGGTTTCGGTCAAGCCGATGCGGCTACTCCAAAGCAACGCCTTGCGTTTGTGGGTCCAGGGACGGTCAGCAATCGGCGCACCCGCCAGGTTAACCACCGCGTCCACCGCGCCAATCACCTCCTCCAGACGACCCACGCCCAGCACCGTTGCACCACACAACCGGGCGACGTCTTCAGGATGACGGCTCCACACCGTCAGGCGATGCCCTTGGGCAATCCAGTGTTGGCAGAGTTGGCGACCGATCAGGCCGGTACCGCCGGTCAGCAAAATATGCATGGGACGCTCCTCATGTAACGTTCGCCGCCGATCACTAGTCTATTTTATAAGCAGGGATCAATTTGTAATCGAGCGTGACTTTTGTTTAAGCCTCATGGTTAACCATAGGTCACGCCAAGCGATCAGGTACGCCAAAACTTATACCAAAAAATAATATTGTACAGCTATTGGTGTCGGCGTAGCCTGTACCCAACGGTAAAACGAGGCCTCCCATGACTGTCCCCATCGCGATCATCGGCACCGGCATCGCCGGTCTCTCCGCCGCCCGAGCGTTACAAGACGCCGGGCACGTTGTACAACTCTTCGATAAAAGCCGCGGCAGCGGCGGCCGCATGTCCAGCAAGCGCAGCGACGCCGGCGCACTGGACATGGGCGCCCAATACTTCACCGCCCGCGACCGACGCTTCGTCAACGAAGTGCAGCGCTGGCAAAGCAACGGCTGGGCCGAGCAATGGAAACCCCAGCTGTACAACTTCAAGTCCGGCCAGCTCACGCCCTCCCCCGATGAACAGATCCGCTGGGTCGGCACGCCACGCATGAGCGCAATCACCCGCGCCCTGCTCGACGACCTGCCGGTGGAGTTCGGTTGCCGTATCACCGAAGTGTTCCAAGGCAAGCAACACTGGAACCTGCTGGATGCCGACGGTGAAAACCACGGCCCCTTCAGCCACGTGATCATCGCCACGCCCGCCCCCCAGGCCACTGCCCTTCTGGCCGCCGCCCCCAAACTGGCGAGCGCCGCCGCCGGCGTGAAGATGGACCCGACCTGGGCCATCGCCCTGGCCTTCGACAAGCCCCTGGATACACCAATGGAAGGCTGCTTCGTGCAAGACAGCCCACTCGACTGGCTGGCGCGCAACCGCAGCAAGCCCGGGCGCGACAACACCCTCGACACCTGGGTGCTGCACGCCACCAGCACTTGGAGCAAGGCCCACCTGGACCTGTCCAAGGAGGCGGTGATCGAACACCTGCACGGTGCCTTCGCCGAATTGCTCCACAGCGCCATGCCCGCACCGTCCTTCAGCCTGGCGCACCGCTGGCTCTACGCACGACCGTCCAACGCCCATGAATTCGGGGTGCTGGCCGACGCCGACCTGGGCCTGTACGTGTGTGGCGACTGGTGCCTCTCGGGCCGGGTGGAAGGGGCATGGCTCAGTGGCCAGGAAGCCGCGCGACGTTTGATCGAGCACCTGCAATGAACCGCATCAACCCCGCCAAACTGCTGCTGTCGAAGTGGACGGCAGCCCGGCCCCGCAACAAAGAAAAACACTTCTTGGTGACCGAGCTGTTTCGTGACGAAGAAGGCACCGTGCTGGAAATCGAGCTGCAAGCCGTGATGACCAAGCGCACTGATCGCCTGGCCTGGCAAACCCTGCAAAATGCCGAGGATTGGCAAATCGGCTGGAAATAGCTCCCGAGCAAATACTTGTACAAATAATTTGACTTGTACAGCATCAAACCTATGATGAGACTTGGTTGTACAGATTTTATATTTTGTACAGGAATCTTGCAGAGGTTTGGCCATGCCCGCACCATCGTCCATCAAGCCGAAGATTGGCATCAGCGCCTGCCTGCTGGGCGAGAACGTGCGTTTCAATGGCGGTCACAAGCAATCCCAGCTATGCAGCGAAGTACTCGCCGAGTATTTCGACTTCGTGCCGCTGTGCCCGGAAGTGGCGATCGGCCTGGGTATCCCCCGTGAAACCATTCGCCTGGTGGGCGATGCCGAACAACCCCAGGCCGTCGGCACCGTACACCGCGAGCTGAATGTCACCGCGCCGCTGGACGCATACGCCCGCAAAATGGCCGCCGAACACACCGACCTGTGCGGTTACATCTTCATGCAGAAGTCGCCATCCTGCGGTCTGGAACGCGTCAAGGTCTACCGTGAAAACGGAGCGCCGGTGGAGGGCGGCGGGCGTGGCATTTACGCCCAGGCGTTCTGCGCGCGTCACCCGAACCTGCCTGTGGAAGAAGACGGCCGCCTGAATGACCCGGTACTGCGGGAAAACTTCCTGACCCGCGTCTTCGTCTACGCCAGTTGGCAGCAACTGCAGGCCGAGGGCCTGACCCGCCACCGCTTGCTGGCGTTTCACTCGCGCTACAAGTATTTGCTGATGGCCCACAGCCTGATGCATTACAAGAGCCTGGGCCACCGCCTCGGCAGCATGGCCAAGGACGTCGACCTCGACGAGTTGGGCGCCTGCTATTTCAGCGACTTGATGACCGGCCTGAAAAAGTGCGCCACCCGCGGCACCCACACCAACGTGCTGCAACACATCAGCGGCTACCTCAAGCAGGCCATCAGCGCCGATGACAAACAGGAAATACAGACAGTTATCGGCCAGTACCATCAGGGCATCGTGCCACTGGTGGTGCCGTTGACCCTGCTCAAGCATCACTTTCGCCAACACCCGGACCGCTACATCGCGCAGCAGGCCTACTTGCAGCCGCACCCGGAAAATCTCAGCCTGCGTAATGCGATCTAAACCATGAAAAGCGTCATGACCGCTATCTTGCAAGACGAACCCGGCGCAGACATCGCCCAAGCCCTCGAAGACGGTTGGCTGCCGATCCGCGAAGTGGCGCGCCAGACCGGCGTCAACGCCGTGACTCTGCGCGCCTGGGAACGCCGTTATGGCCTGATCGTGCCCCAGCGCACGCCCAAGGGCCATCGGCTGTTCAATGCCGAGCATGTACAACGCATCCACACCATCCTCACCTGGCTCAATCGCGGCGTACCGGTCAGCCAGGTCAAAGGCCTGATCGATTCCGCTCAAGCCCTTCCCGATGCCGTAAAGAACGAGTGGCAAGCCTTGCGCCAGAACCTGGTGCAGGCCGTCAGCGAGCTGGCCGAACGCCGGGTGGACGATGTGTTCAACCAGGCCATGGCGCTGTACCCGCCGCGCACCCTGTGTGAGCAACTGCTGCTGCCGCTGCTGCAGGAGTTGGAGCAACGCTGGCAAGGCCAGTTTGGCGCACAGATGGAACGGGTGTTTTTCCTGTCCTGGCTGCGCAGCAAATTCGGTGCACGTATCTACCACAACAATCGCCAGTTGCACGGCGCGCCACTGTTGCTGGTCAACCACTCCGACCTGCCCCTGGAGCCGCACCTGTGGCTCAGCGCCTGGCTGGCCAGCAGCGCCGATTGCCCGGTGGAAGTCTTCGACTGGCCATTGCCCACCGGCGAATTGGCCCTGGCGGCGGAACACCTGCAACCGCGTGCCGTGCTCCTGTATTCGAGCAAGGCCCTGCAATTGCCCGCACTGACCAAGCTGCTGGGCGGAGTCAGTTGCGCAAAACTGCTCGTCGGACCCACGGTCTGCATCCACCAGGCCGAGCTGGCCGTATTAACCCAAGACACTCCTGAATTGTTCGTGGCCGAAGACCCGCTGTCGGCCCACCAGCTCCTGATCCAGCGTGGACTTATTTAAATGCACTTGATCTGGCTGCGCACCGACTTGCGCCTTCACGACAACACCGCCCTGGCTGCGGCCTGCCAGCGAGGCCCGGTGGCGGCCGTGTACCTGATCACGCCTGAGCAATGGCTGACCCATGACGATGCGCCGTGCAAAGTGGATTTCTGGCTGCGCAACCTGCAGCACTTGAGCCAGGCCCTGGGCGCACTGAACATGCCCTTGCTGATCCGCCACGCCGCCACCTGGGACCAGGCCCCCGCCGTATTGAATCAACTGTGCCGGGAACTGGCCGTGGAGTCGGTGCACGTCAACGAGGAATACGGCATTCATGAAAGCCGTCGCGATGCTGCTGTCGCTGAGGCGCTGGAAGCCGGCGGCGTGACGTTCCACAGCTACCTGGACCAACTGTTTTTCCAACCGGGCAGCGTGCTGACCAAGACCGGCACCTACTTCCAGGTGTTCAGCCAGTTCCGCAAGGTCTGCTACGCTCGCCTGCACAGCGCCCTGCCGCGCTTGGTCGCGACGCCACAGGCCCAAAGCCCGATCCCCCTCAAGAGCGATCCGATTCCCGAACAGGTCGAAGGCTTTGAGCCACCCAGCGAGACCCTGCGCGCCCTCTGGCCCGCCGGCGAAGACGAAGCCCGCCGCCGCCTCGACGCCTTCGCCGACCAGCAGATCAGCTACTACAAAGACGAACGCGACTTTCCGGCCAAGCCCGGCACCAGCCAGCTCTCCGCCTACCTGGCCGCCGGCGTGGTTTCGCCGCGCCAATGCCTGCACGCCGCACTGCAAACCAATCAGGGCGAGTTCGAAAGCGGCGACATCGGCGCCATCACCTGGATCAATGAACTGCTGTGGCGTGAGTTCTACAAACATATTCTGGTCGGCTACCCACGGGTCTCCCGTCACCGCGCTTTCCGCCCCGAGACCGAAGCCCTGGCCTGGCGCGATGCACCCAAGGACCTTGCCGCCTGGCAGCAAGCCCGCACCGGCCTGCCGATCATCGATGCCGCGATGCGCCAACTGCTGGAAACCGGCTGGATGCATAACCGCCTGCGCATGGTGGTGGCGATGTTCCTGACCAAGAACCTGTTGATCGACTGGCGCGAAGGCGAGCGTTTCTTCATGCGGCACCTGATCGACGGCGACCTGGCGGCCAATAACGGCGGCTGGCAATGGAGCTCATCCACCGGCACCGACTCGGCGCCGTACTTCCGGATTTTCAGCCCGCTGAGCCAGTCGGAAAAATTCGACAGCGAAGGTGTATTTATCAAGCACTGGCTGCCGGAGCTGGCCACGCTGAACAAGAAGGAAGTACACAACCCGGAAACCGCCGGCGGTTTGTTTGGCGTGACAGATTATCCGCGCTCGATTGTCGACCTGAAAAAATCCCGCGAACGCGCCCTGGCGGCCTTTCGCAACCTGCCTTCACGCCAGGAGGTCGCCGAACATGAGTGACTTCCTGCCCCGCTTCGCCCAGGCCTTCGCCTCGCTGGACAAGCACAACCTGCAGTTGCTCGACGGCCTCTACAGCAAGGACATCGCGTTCACTGACCCGCTGCATGAAATCCACGGTCTGACTGCGCTGCACACGTATTTCGCCGAGCTGTACAGCAACGTCAGCCAACTGCGCTTCGACTTCCACGGTTTCGACCAGGTGGCCGAAGGCGAAGGTTACCTGCGCTGGAACATGAGTTTCTGCCACCCGCGCCTGGGCAAGGGCAAGGTCATCCGCGTGGAGGGCTGCTCGCATTTGATGTGGCGGGACAAGGTGTACCACCACCGCGACTACTTCGATGCCGGCGCCCTGTTGTACGAACACCTTCCCGTGCTGGGTGGGGTCGTCAGTTGGTTGAAAAGGAGAGTGGGATGAACGCACTGCCGCCCCGTCGTTATTGGCTGACCGGTGCCAGCAGTGGCATCGGCGCTTCCCTGGCCGTGGAGCTGCTCAACAGCGGCGCCCACGTGGCCGTCAGTTCGCGCACCAAAGGCCCGCTGGAAGCACTCGCCCAACGGTACCCCGGCCAGGTGCTGGTGGTGGCCGGCGACCTGACCAATAGCCAGACCGTGCGCGAGATCGGTGAATACATCGGCGCGGCCTGGGGTTCGGTCGACACCGTAATCCTCAACGCCGGCACCTGTGAATATGTCGACGCCAGGCAATTCGATTCCTCGATTATCGAACACGTGGTGCGCACCAACCTGCTGGCCAGCAGTTACTGCATTGAAGCGGCGCTGCCGTTGTTGCGCGCCGGGCGCACGCCACACCTGGTGGGCGTCGCCAGCGCCGTGACCTACCTGCCGATGCCACGGGCCGAAGCGTATGGCGCATCCAAGGCTGGGCTGCGCTACCTGTTCGAATCCCTGCGCATCAGCCTGTCGCCCGAGAACATCGACGTCACGGTGATCAGTCCGGGCTTTGTCGACACCCCGCTCACCGAACGCAATGACTTCCCGATGCCCCTGAGCTGGTCCGCCGACAAGGCCGCGCGGCATATTTTCGCCAAGCTGGAGAAGCGCCCGCTGGAGATCGCCTTCCCTGCGCTGTTTATCGCCACGCTGTGGCCGCTGTCGAAACTGCCGAACCGCGCGCAATTGATCATCGGCAAACGCATGTTGCGCAGCCCGCCACCGAAGAAGGACGACCTGTGAAGATCGCCATTATCGGCAGCGGCATCGCCGGGCTAACCAGCGCCTACCTGCTCAGCCGCCGTCACGACATCAAGCTGTTCGAGGCGGGCGAGCGTATCGGTGGGCATACCCACACGGTCAACGTCACCGTAGAGAGCGAACCCTATGCGGTGGACACGGGCTTCATCGTGTTCAACGACTGGACCTACCCCAACTTCATTCGCCTGCTGGGGCAGATCGGCGTCACCTTCAAGCCCACCGAAATGAGCTTTTCGGTGTGCGACCAGAGCAACGGCTTCGAGTACAACGGCAACAACCTCAACAGCCTGTTTGCCCAGCGCCGCAATATCCTGTCGCCGGGCTTCTGGGGCATGCTGCGCGACATCCTGCGCTTCAATCGCCAGGCACCGCGGGACCTGCAAGAGCAGCGCATCAGCGCCGAGATGACCCTGGGCGACTACCTCGAAGCCGGCGGTTACGGGCCGCGATTTATCCGGCATTACATCGTCCCGATGGGCGCAGCGATCTGGTCGATGTCCCTGGCGGACATGCTGAACTTTCCGCTGCAGTTCTTTGTGCGCTTCTTCAAGAACCACGGCTTGCTCTCGGTGAACAACCGGCCGCAGTGGTGCGTGATCGAGGGCGGTTCCAGTCGTTATATCGAACCGCTGACCCGCAGCTTTCGTGAGCACATCCGCCTCAACTGCCCCGTGCACCTGGTCGAGCGTGACGCTGAGGGGGTGATTATCCACAGCGCCGCCGGCACCGAAGCTTTCGACAAGGTGGTGTTCGCCTGCCACAGCGACCAGGCACTCGCCTTGCTCAACGAGCCGAGCCAGGCCGAGCAGGAGATCCTCGGCGCCCTGCCCTATGCCGACAACGACGTGGTGCTGCACACCGACACGCGCCTGCTGCCCGACCGCAAACTGGCCTGGGCCAGTTGGAACTACAGGCTGAGCGGCGACGCGCAGACCCAGGCCGCTGTCACCTATGACATGAACATCCTGCAAGGTATCGACAGCGCCACCACCTTTTGCGTCAGCCTCAACCAGACGTCGCTGATCAACCCGCTGAAGATCCTCGCACGCTACACCTACGCCCACCCGCAATACAGCCTGGCCGCCGTGGCCGCGCAAGCGCGTTGGGAGGAACTGAACGGCACGCGACATACGTGGTATTGCGGCGCCTATTGGGCCAATGGTTTCCATGAAGACGGCGTGGTCAGCGCCTTGCGCGTGGCCGAAGCCTTTGGGGAAAGCCTGTGAACAGCGCCCTGTACAGTGGCTGGATCGCCCATCGGCGGTTTGCCCCCAAGGCCCACGCCTTTCGCTACCGCATCGGTCTGCTGTACCTGGACTTAAGTGAACAGGACGAAGTGCTCGGGCTATCGCCCCTGGCCGGCGCAAGTCGCCTGGCGCCCTTCGGTTTTCGCCAGCAGGACTACCTGCATGAATTCACGCGCCACGGCATGAGCTTGACCGATGCCGTGCGCCAGGAAGTCGGCAAGGCTCTGGGGCATACACCCCAGGGCGTTATCTGCCTGCTGACCCAGGCCCGCAGTTGGGGCCTGGCTTTTAATCCGGTGAGTTTCTTCTACTGCTTCGAGGCCGATGGGCAACTGGCCGCGATCCTGTGCGAAGTGACCAACACCCCATGGCGCGAGCGCTATCACTACGTGCTGCCAGCCCAGGCCCTTGGTGCGGAGGAGCACCAGCACTTCGCCGTGGCCAAGGCGTTTCACGTGTCGCCGTTTTTGCCGCGCGACCTGGAATACCGCATGAGCTTCAGCCCGCCCGCCGCCAAGCTCGGCGTGCACATGGCCGATTGGCAGGGCGAGGTGAAAGTCTTCGATGCCACCTTGAGCCTGCACAAAGAAACGCTGAACCGCGCCAGCCTGCACCGTTACCTGTGGCGCTTTCCGTGGATGACCGCCAAGACCTGCCTGGCCATTTATTGGCAGGCCCTGCGCCTGTTGCTCAAGCGCACACCGATTTTTTCCCATCAGGCCGCCGACGGCGCCTCTCGCACAGCTGTCGGGTACACCAAGGATCGACGCCATGAAATCCCCTAGTTTATCGGTCAAGACCAACCGCCTGAACGTCAACGGCATGACCAGTGCGCTGCTGCGCAAGGGCGTGCTGCGCCAACTCAGCCAACTGCGCCATGGCCAGTTGGTGGTGATCGAGGACGGCGAGCGCCAGGTATTCGGCGCACGGGAAGCGCACCTGCTGGGGGAAATCCAGATCCTCGATTCGGCGGTATGGGGGCTGGTGGCGGCCAACGGTTCCATCGGCGCCGGCGAAGCGTTTATCCATGGGTATTGGAGCAGCCCGGACCTGACCGCAGTGGTGCGGGTGATGGTGAGTAACCTGGATGTGCTCGACGCGATGGAGGGTGGCCTGGCGAGACTGGCGCGGCCGTTCACCCAAGGCCTGCACTGGCTCAACCGCAACACGCGCAAGGGCTCGCAGAAAAACATCGCCGCCCACTACGACCTCGGCAACGAGCTGTTCGAAGAATTCCTAGACCCGACCATGATGTATTCGGCCGCGCAGTTCCTGACGCCCGACGACACCCTGGAGCAAGCGCAACTGAACAAACTGGAACGCATCTGCCAGAAGCTCGCACTCAAACCCACCGATCATCTGCTGGAAATCGGCACCGGCTGGGGCAGCATGGCGCTGTATGCGGCGCAGCATTATGGCTGCAAGGTCACCACCACGACCTTGTCCAAAGAGCAGTTCGCCTACACCGAAAAACGCATCGCGGCCCTGGGCCTGCAAGACCAGGTCACGTTGCTGCTGCAGGACTACCGCGACCTGACCGGCGAGTACGACAAGCTGGTGTCCATCGAGATGATCGAAGCGGTGGGCCATCGCTTCCTGCCGACCTACTTCAAGCAGTGCGCGCACCTGCTTAAGCGCGATGGCCTGATGTTGCTGCAAGCCATCACCATCCGTGAACAACGCTTTGAACAGGCGAAGAACAGCGTCGACTTTATCCAGCGCTATATCTTCCCCGGCGGCGCCCTGCCCAGTGTGCAGAACATGCTGCACATCGTCAGCCGCGACACCGACATGAACCTGCTGCATATGGAAGATTTCGGCCTGCACTACGCACGAACCCTGCGCCTGTGGCACGAGAACTTTCGCCACGCCCACGGCCGCCTGACGGAGTTGGGCTACGACGAATATTTCCTGCGGTTGTGGGAGTTCTACCTGTGCTACTGCGAGGGCGGCTTTATGGAACGCACTATTGGCACGGCGCAATTGCTGTTGGCCAAACCGTCGGCCATCAACCCTCCGTTGCTCGGGCGCTTCAGTGCTTAAACCACTGGCCAATGCCGTGCTGTTCCAGTGCGGGTGGTTTGCCTGTGTACTCGGTGGCGATAGCCCTTGGTTGCTGGTGGGGCTGGCGGTGCTGGCAATCCACCTGCTGTGGATAAGTTCGTGGGCCCAGGACGGCGCGCTGATTATCCGCGTGACGCTGCTCGGCACGGTACTGGATACGATGCTGCGCAGCCTGGGCGTCTTTCAATTTAGCGAGCCGGGACCACTGATTCCGTTGTGGCTCATCCTGCTGTGGGCAGTGCTGGCCACCACCCTGCGCCATTGCCTGGCCTGGAGTGCACGGCCCTGGTGGCGTGCGGCAGCATTGGGAGCGATCGGGGGGCCGCTGTCGTATTACGCCGGGAGCCAGTTGGCGGGCGTGCATTTTGGCTACCCACTGCTACCCACCATGGCGGGGCTGGCGCTGCTTTGGGCGGCGGTGTTCGTCGGACTGCATCGGCTGGCGCGCTGACGCCTGTCAGACCTTTCACACCTGCGTCACCCGCTTGCCTTACACTGCGCGCCTATGACCAACATCCCGCACACTCAAATCACCGAACCCGCCGTCACCTGCTCGACCTGCGCGGCCTGCTGCTGCCAGCTGGAAGTGATGCTGATCACCGACACCGGCGTGCCGGAGCGCTATATCGACACTGACGATTGGGGCGGTGAAGTGATGCTGCGCCTGGACGACGGCTGGTGCGCGGCACTGGATCGCGACACGATGATGTGCACGATCTACGAGCGTCGGCCGCTGATTTGCCGCGAGTTCGAGATGGGCGCACCGGAGTGCCTGACCGAGCGCGAAGGAATCGCCACGGCCTACCGCTGATCTCAGGCCAGTGAAGACCTTAATGTGGGAGGGGGCTTGCCCCCGATAGCGGAGTGTCAGTCGCGGAATTTGCCAACTGATCCATCGCCATCGGGTTCAAGCCCCCTCCCACACTGTTTTGCAGCGTTCCTGGGAATTACAGCGGCATGGTGTAGTGCAGCGAGTAACTTTCTACACCATCGTTATTGCTGCTGATCCCGGCATTGGAGTAGTGCGTGGCGCGAATGCCCACTTCATGCCCACCGGTGAAGCGCAGGCCGAAACCCAAGCGGTCTTCGAACTGAAAAGCCTGGCCGATGTTGTTGTCTTCCAGCTTGGTACGGGAAAACACCGCTACACCGATCCCGGCTTCGATGTAGGGCTTGACCGACTGGCCGGCAAACTCATACACGAATACCGGCGAGAACGACAGGCTGCTCGCGCCTGCACGGTCATCACCTTCCCAATAGGTATAGGCGCCGCTCCAATAGCCGGTCAGGCGACCGACGTCGCTTTGCATCCAGCTTTTGTCCCAATCCGAGGTCAGGCCCAGTCGATAGGTCAACGTCGAATCACTGGTGCTGCCAACCCCAAACTCCAGGCCTGCGGCCTGGGTCGAAACAGAGTGTCCCACCACTACAGCCGCAATCGCGGCCAAACAGAACAAGCGCTTCATAAGAAACAGTCCTTTGAAAACGAAGTTGTATGATTTTTTACAGGCCATCTCGCTATAGAAGCTGACGCACACTCAGAAGTTCAGCGACATTTCACGAAATTTTCACGACCCGAAGCTTCGCACAACTCCAGAATGTTTCCATAGTGTCGGTAGGATATTTCTTAGGTGATACACATCACCACTGGTCCAGAACTGTGTCGGCTCAGGATCGCCGAGGGCCAGCAGATCGCGTTCGCCCAGCAAACGCTTGAGCTGCCGCGCGACGGCAGCGCCGGTGTCGATGAGGATGATGCTGGCGGGCAGCATCTGCGCCAGAAGCGGCTTGAGGAAGGGATAGTGGGTGCAGCCGAGGATGATGGTGTCGCAGCCGGCGCTGAGCAGCGGGTCGATATAGCCCTGCAACAACTGACGCAGGGTCGGGCTATCCAGATCACCGGTTTCAATCAGCTCCACCAGGCCCGGGCACGGCTGGGTGATCACCCGCACATCGGTGGCAAAACGGTCGAGCAACGCGGCGAACTTAGCGCTTTGCAGCGTACCGGTAGTGGCGAGCACCCCGACCACGCCACTGCGAGTGGCAGCAGCAGCGGGCTTGACTGCGGGCTCCATGCCCACCAGGGGCCAATCGGGGTAGTCCTGGCGCAAATCCGCGACGGCCGCAACGGTGGCGGTGTTGCAGGCGATCACAAAAGCCTTGGCACCCTGCTCGCGGAAAAATTCGGCAACCGACCGGGAGCGCTCAAGAATGAACGCCGGGGTTTTCTCACCGTAGGGGATATGTCCGCAATCGGCGACGTACAACAGTGACTCATGGGGCAGCAATTGCTGAATCTCATCCAGCACCGACAAGCCGCCGACGCCGGAATCGAACACACCGATCGGCGCATCCTTACCCATGTCGCGTCCCGCAGACACTGCAACCGGGATCACGCTTGACGCGCAATTCACGAAAGCGTGTGGTCAATGCGTCGATCAGCAGCAAGCGGCCCACCAGCGGCTCGCCGAAACCGGCCAGCAGTTTCAGCGCCTCCAGGGCTTGCAGGCTGCCGACCAGGCCGACCAGTGGGCCAACCACGCCCGCTTCGCTGCAGGTGAGTTCAGTGTCGCTGCCGTGCCCGTATAAACAGTGGTAGCACGGGCTGTCGGCCCGACGTGGATCGAATACTGACAGCTGCCCTTCAAGACGAATCGCCGCGCCGCTGATCAATGGCTTGCACGCCGCCACGCAGGCGGCATTGACCGCCTCGCGGGTGGAGAAGTTGTCGCTGCAATCGAGTACCACGTCCACGGCCGCCACGGCCGCCGCCAAGGTATCGGCATCCAGCGCGATGCGATGGGCGACCAATTTGATTTCGGGGTTGAGGGCGCTCAGGCGATGGATGGCCGAGTCGACCTTGGCCTGCCCGACGCTGTCGGTGTCATGGATGATCTGGCGTTGCAGGTTGGTGAGGTCGACGGTGTCGAAATCCGCCAGGTGCAATTCGCCGACGCCGGCGGCGGCCAGGTACATCGCCACCGGGGCGCCCAGGCCACCGAGGCCGACAATCAACGCACGGGCGTTTTTCAGGCGCAATTGGCCGTCGATGTCGACATGCTGCAACAGAATCTGTCGGCTGTAGCGCAACAGCTCCTGATCGGTCAGCACGGCCAGCGTCCCAGGGAGATGCGTTCGTGACCGCCAAGGTCGATACGGCTGTGCACCTGCTCGAAGCCTTGGCTCAGCAACAGGTCGCGCACCGCGGCGGCCTGGTCGTAACCGTGCTCCAGCAGCAGCCAGCCGGCGGCGTTCAGGTGGGCCGGGGCCTGGGCGGTGATCAGCCGCAGATCGTCCAAACCATCATGGCCCGCCACCAGGGCGCTGGCCGGTTCAAAACGCACATCGCCGGCCACCAGGTGCGGATCATTGTCGGCGATGTAGGGCGGGTTGCTGATGATCAGATCGTAAGTGTGGCCTGCCAGGGCGCTGAACCAATGGCTGTTGAGCACCGTGGCGTTATTAAGGTGCAGGCGCTGGCGATTGCGCTCGGCCAGGGCCACGGCTTCCAGCACGCGGTCGACGGCCGTGACGTGCCAGGCCGGGCGCTCGCTGGCCAGGGCCAGGGCGATGGCGCCGCTGCCGGTGCCCAGGTCGAGGACCTTGACGGGGGTGGCCGGTAACAATTCCAGGGCCGCTTCCACCAGCAGCTCGGTGTCCGGACGCGGGATCAGCGTGTGGGGCGCGACCTCCAGGTCCAGCTTCCAGAAACCTTGCTGACCGAGGATATAGGCCACTGGTTCACCGCCGCGGCGGCGTTGCAGGTAGCCGGCAAAGGTCAGGGCGTTTTCGCTGCTGACGATTTTTTCCGGCCAGGTGTGCAGGTAGCTGCGGGACTTGCCCAAGGCAGCCGCCAACAACAGTTCGGCATCCAGGCGCGCCGTGGGCGAGTCGGGCAAGTCAGCGGCGCGCAACAGGCTGGCGATAATGGTCATTTATTCACCTATCGCCGCCAGTTGATCGGCCTGGTATTCGGCGAGCAATGGCTCGATCACCGCATCCACGCCACCAGCGAGAATCTCGTCCAGCGAGTAAAGGGTGAGGTTGACCCGGTGGTCGGTGACCCGACCCTGGGCAAAGTTGTAGGTACGGATGCGCTCGGAGCGGTCGCCCGAGCCCACCAGCAATTTGCGCTCGCTGGCAATCGCGTTGGCGGCGGCGCTGGTCTGCTGGTCATTCAGCTTGGCCGATAGCCAGGACATGGCCCGCGCACGGTTCTTATGCTGGGAGCGCTCTTCCTGGCACTCCACCACGATGCCCGATGGCAAGTGGGTGATACGGATCGCCGAGTCCGTCTTGTTGACGTGCTGACCACCGGCGCCCGACGAGCGGTAGGTGTCGACCCGCAGGTCGGCTGGGTTGATCTCGATAGCTTCCTGCTCGTCCGGCTCAGGCAACACGGCCACGGTGCAGGCCGAGGTGTGGATACGGCCCTGAGATTCCGTCGCCGGAACCCGCTGCACGCGATGGGCTCCGGACTCGAACTTCAGCTTGCCATAGACGTTGTCGCCTTCGACCCGCGCAATGACTTCTTTATAGCCGCCGTGCTCGCCCTCGTTCTCGGACAGGATCTCGACCCGCCAGCCGCGACGCTCGGCATAACGCGAATACATGCGGAACAGGTCGCCGGAGAAAATCGCCGCTTCATCACCGCCGGTGCCGGCACGGATCTCGAGAAACACGTTGCGCCCGTCATTGGGGTCCTTGGGCAGCAGCATGCGTTGCAGGTCGCCTTCCAGCTCGGCCAACTTTTCCTTGGCTTCGCGGACTTCTTCCACGGCCATTTCACGCATGTCCGGGTCGCTGTCCTTGAGCAGTGCCTGGGCACCTTCGAGGTCGGCCTGCACTTTGGTGAGGTTTTTGTAAGTAGCCACAATGGGCTCAACTTCGGCGTATTCCTTGGAATAGGCGCGGAATTTGGTCTGATCGGAGATGACCTCGCCATCGCCGAGCAAGGCGGTCAGTTCTTCGAAACGGTCCTGGAGGACGTCCAGTTTATTGAGCAGTGACGCTTTCATTGCGATTTTTTATCCGAAGAGCTGGGCGCGCCCTCACCGAGGGCAAAGAGTTCCTGGGCCATGGCCAGCGCATCGAGGCGGCCTTCGGCAGTCAGTTTTTTTAATTGTACGCTGGGCGCATGCAGCAGCTTGTTGGTCAGGCCGCGGGCCAGTTGCATCAGCACCTCCTCGGCGCTGCCGCCGTTGGCGAGCAGGCGCTGGGCCTTGATCAACTCTTCATCACGCAGGCGTTCGCCCTGCTGACGATACGCCTTGAGCACGTCCACCGCTGCCAGTTCACGCAGGCGCACCATGAACTCTTCGGCGCCGATGCTGACCATCTCCTCAGCAGCCTGGGCAGCGCCCTGGCGACTCTTGAGGTTTTCGGCCACCACTTCATGCAGATCGTCGACGCTGTAGAGGTAAACGTCGTCCAACTCGCCGACTTCGGGCTCGATATCCCGCGGAACGGCGATATCGACCATGAAGATGGGCTTGTGCTTGCGCAGTTTCAGCGCGCTTTCAACCGCGCCCTTGCCGAGGATCGGTAGCTGGCTGGCGGTGGAGCTGATGACGATATCGCTGCGCACCAGTTCGGCCGGGATGTCCGACAGCAGCACCGCGTGGGCGCCGAACTGCTCGGCGAGGATGCTGGCGCGCTCCAGGGTACGGTTGGCGACCACGATGCGCTTCACGCCCAGGTCATGCAGGTGGCGGGCAACCAGGGTGATGGTCTCGCCGGCGCCGATCAACAGCGCCTGGCTGCGCTGCAAGTCGCTGAAGATCTGCTTGGCCAGACTGACGGCGGCAAACGCCACGGACACCGGGTTTTCACCGATGGCAGTATCGGTACGCACCTGCTTGGCGGAATTGAAAGTGGCCTGGAACAGACGGCCCAGCAGCGGACCGACGGTGCCGGCCTCGCGCGCCACGGCGTAGGCGGACTTCATCTGGCCCAGGATCTGCGGCTCGCCCAACACCAGCGAATCGAGACCGGATGCCACACGCATCATGTGACGAACTGCCGCATCGTCTTGGTGCACATAGGCGCTCGCGCGCAGGTCTTCGAGGCTTAAATGGTGATAATCGGCCAGCCAGCGCAGTACCACATCCGCTGAAAGATGTTCCTGCTCTATATAAAGCTCACTGCGATTGCAGGTCGAAAGGATCGCAGCTTCGCGGCTGTCGGTGAGACGGCAGAGCTGCTGCAAGGCCTCAACCAACTGCTCTGGCGTAAACGCCACGCGCTCGCGCACGTCTACGGAAGCAGTCTTGTGGTTAATACCGAGTGCGAGGAAGGCCATTCAATATCGCTGATGATGTCGGGAAGCCGACAATTGTCCTACTTCGAAAGATTCAGAACAACCACCGTCGTCTATTGTCCTAGTAGCTTATGCCTATAAAAAGGCCATCTGTAGGCGCAAGCCTGCTCGCGATGGTCGTGAACCATGACGCGGCCTCCTGATAAAACGCGTTGTCCTCAGGCTTATCGCGAGCCAGCTCGCTCCTACACGGTTATGTTTGACCGAAGGCTTGTGTCATGATGATCCGACCGCAGGTTAGTCGTCCTCTTCCTATATGAATAGATCCTCCGCGTTGCTCCTTGCTTTTGTCTTCCTCAGCGGCTGCCAGGCCATGGCACCCGTGTCGCCGGACGGTACACCGCCGGTGGAAGACAGCACCCCCGCCCCTGAAAAGCCCAAGGTTTATTCCTCGTTCAGTGAAGAAACGGTGTTCAGCCTGCTCAGTGCGGAACTGGCCGGCCAGCGCAATCGCTTCGATATTGCGCTGGATAATTATGTGACCCAGGCCATCAACACTCAGGATCCGGGGATTTCCGAGCGGGCGTTCCGTATTGCCGAGTACCTGGGGGCCGATCAGGCCGCACTGGATACCTCGCTGATCTGGGCAAAGAACGCGCCGGACGATCTGGAGGCACAACGGGCAGCGGCCATTCAACTGGCCCGCGCCGGGCGCTATGACGACTCCATGGTCTATATGGAGAAAGTCCTGCAGGGCAAGGGCGACACCCATTTCGACTTCCTCGCGCTGTCGGCTGCCGACACCGACCAGGACACCCGAAACGGCCTGATGAAGAGTTTCGACCGCCTGCTGCAAAAACACCCGAAGAACAGTCAACTGGTGTTCGGCAAGGCCCTGCTGCTGCAACAGGATGATGAAGCCGAAGCCGCATTGAAGCTGCTGGAACAGAACCCGCCGGAAGACGGCGAGATCGCGCCGATTCTGCTGCGCGCGCGCCTGCTGCAGAACCTCAACCGCGGCAAGGAAGCGATTCCACTGCTGGAAAAAAG
Organism: Pseudomonas sp. SJZ103; assembly: GCF_007828335.1. Lineage (NCBI taxonomy): Bacteria > Pseudomonadati > Pseudomonadota > Gammaproteobacteria > Pseudomonadales > Pseudomonadaceae > Pseudomonas > Pseudomonas sp. SJZ103. Next base: position 132,753 of record NZ_VIUN01000001.1, on the reverse strand, counting down.
CATCAAGAAATATCCGGACGACAAGCGCCTGCGCCTGACTTACGCGCGCACGCTGGTGGAGCAGGACCGAATGGAGGACGCCAAAGTGCAGTTCGCCAACCTGCTCCAGCAATACCCGGACGACGATGAACTGCGTTACTCCCTGGCGCTGGTGTGCCTGGAAGCGAAGGCCTGGGACGAGGCCAAGGGTTATCTGGAAGAGCTGATCGAGCGCGAAAGTCATGTCGACTCGGCGCACCTGAACCTGGGCCGCATCGCTGAAGAGCGCAACGACCCCCAGGCCGCCCTGCTTGAATACGCACAAGTCGGGCCAGGCAACGACTACCTGCCGGCCCAACTGCGCCAGGCCGACATCCTGATGAGCAACGGGCGTACCGATGAGGCAGAAAAACGCCTGGCTGCTGCACGGGATGCCGAACCGGACTACGCGATCCAGCTTTACCTGATCCAGGCGGAGACCTTGTCAGCCAATAATCAGGGCGAGCGCGCCTGGAAGGTGCTGCAACAAGCCTTGCTGCAATTCCCCGACGATTTAAACCTGCTGTACACCCGCGCCATGCAGGCGGAAAAACGCAATGACCTGGCGCAGATGGAAAAAGACCTGCGCCTGATCATCAAGCGTGACCCGGACAACGCCATGGCCCTCAATGCCCTGGGCTACACCTTGTCCGACCGCACCACGCGTTACGACGAAGCCAAGGTATTGATCGAACAAGCGCACAAGCTCAACCCGGAAGACCCGGCTGTACTCGACAGCCTGGGCTGGGTGAACTATCGCCTGGGCAACCTCGACGAAGCCGAACGCTTGCTGCGCCAGGCCCTGGAGCGCTTCCCCGATCAGGAAGTCGCTGCACACCTGGGCGAGGTGCTGTGGGCCAATGGCAAGCAGCGCGAAGCCCGCCAAATCTGGGAAAAATTCCTCAAGGAACAACCCGAAAGCCCCATCCTGCGCGGCACCATCAAGCGCCTGACCGGATCCGAGACCCTTTAAGCTTATGTTCTTGCGCCACGTTATCGTTTTCAGCTTCATTGCCCTGCTCGCCGGTTGCGCGGGCTTCGGTGCCCGCGAATCCGTTGAGGGCCAGGGCAACCCGGCGCAATGGAAGCAGCACAAGGATCAGCTCGCCAGCATCGACGGCTGGCAGATCGAAGGCAAAGTCGGGGTTCGCGCACCGAAAGACTCCGGCAGCGGTACCTTGTTCTGGCTGCAACGCCAGGACTACTACGACATTCGCTTGTCCGGCCCCTTGGGGCGTGGCGCTGCTCGCCTGACGGGTCGCCCAGGACAAGTCAGCCTCGAAGTCGCCAATCAGGGTCGCTATGAGGCCACATCGCCCGAAGCGCTGCTGGAAGAACAGATTGGCTGGAAACTGCCGGTCTCACATCTGGTGTGGTGGGTCCGCGGCTTGCCTGCGCCGGACAGCAAGAGCCGCCTGAGCCTTAACGGTGACAGCCGCCTGGCCACCCTGGAACAAGATGGCTGGCAGGTCGAGTACCTCAGCTACGTGGAACAGGGCGGTTATTGGTTGCCAGAGCGTATCAAGCTGCATGGCACCGACCTGGACGTCACGCTGGTGATCAAGGACTGGCAACCGCGCAAGCTGGGGCAATAACGTGGCCGTAGAAAGACTGACCCTGCCCTCGCCGGCCAAACTCAATCTGATGCTGCACATTCTCGGTCGCCGTGAAGACGGCTATCACGAGTTGCAGACGCTGTTTCAATTTCTCGACTACGGCGATGAGCTCACCTTCGCCCTGCGCGACGATGGCGTGATCCAGTTGCACACTGAATTCGAAGGCGTGCCCCACGACAGCAATCTGATCGTGAGAGCCGCCAAAAAACTCCAGGAGCAGTCCGGCTGTTCCCAGGGCATCGATATCTGGATCGATAAAATTTTGCCCATGGGTGGCGGAATCGGTGGTGGCAGCTCGAATGCCGCGACCACACTGCTGGGACTGAACCACTTGTGGCAACTGGGCTGGGACCATGATCGCCTGGCTGCGCTGGGCCTCACGCTGGGCGCCGACGTCCCGGTTTTCGTGCGTGGACACGCCGCTTTTGCTGAGGGTGTGGGGGAAAAACTCACCCCGGAATACCCCGAAGAGCCGTGGTATGTCGTGCTTGTCCCGCAAGTATCTGTAAGTACAGCAGAAATTTTTTCAGATCCGCTGTTGACACGTAACTCTCCTCCCATTAAAGTGCGCCCCGTTCCCAAGGGAAACAGTCGAAATGACTGCTTACCGGTTGTAGCAAGGCGTTATCCAGAGGTACGTAACGCTTTGAATTTGTTAGGTAATTTTACCGAAGCAAAATTAACCGGAACTGGAAGTTGTGTGTTTGGGGGCTTCCCAAGCAAAGCTGAAGCTGATAAAGTCTCGGCCCTTCTTACAGAGACCCTTACAGGGTTTGTAGCAAAGGGAAGCAACGTTTCGATGTTGCATCGCAAGCTGCAAAGTCTGCTCTAAAAGGAATCGAGTACTGGGTACTCGTTGCAACAGATACAGGGGCGTCGCCAAGCGGTAAGGCAGCAGGTTTTGATCCTGCCATGCGTTGGTTCGAATCCAGCCGCCCCTGCCATTTTCTAATACTCATCCAGGTTACCCTCAGCCTCTAGGTACTGCGCGTGTCCAAGATGATGGTCTTTACGGGGAACGCCAACCCCGATCTGGCTCGACGTGTCGTACGTCAGCTGCATATCCCTCTCGGTGACATCTCTGTCGGTAAATTCTCCGACGGCGAAATTACAGCCGAGATCAATGAAAACGTCCGCGGTAAAGACGTCTTCATTATCCAGCCGACCTGCGCTCCGACCAACGATAACCTGATGGAACTCGTCGTGATGGCTGATGCCTTCCGCCGCTCCTCAGCGACTCGAATCACAGCTGTAATCCCTTACTTTGGTTATGCACGTCAGGATCGCCGTCCGCGTTCCGCACGTGTGGCTATCAGCGCGAAAGTCGTTGCTGACATGCTCACCGTGGTAGGCATCGACCGTGTGCTCACGGTTGACCTGCACGCTGACCAAATCCAGGGGTTCTTCGATATTCCGGTAGATAACATCTACGGCTCCCCCGTATTGGTGGATGACATCGAAGACCAGCGCTTTGAAAACCTGATGATTGTGTCCCCGGACATTGGTGGCGTCGTGCGTGCACGGGCTGTTGCCAAATCCCTGGGCGTGGACCTCGGGATCATCGACAAACGCCGCGAGAAAGCCAATCACTCTGAAGTGATGCATATCATCGGTGATGTCGAAGGGCGTACCTGTATTCTGGTTGATGACATGGTCGACACCGCCGGCACCCTGTGCCACGCGGCCAAAGCCTTGAAAGAGCACGGTGCAGCTAAAGTCTTCGCCTACTGCACACACCCTGTGCTGTCGGGCCGAGCGATCGAGAACATCGAGAACTCCGTGCTGGACGAACTGGTGGTGACTAACACCATCCCGTTGTCCGCCGCTGCTCAAGCCTGTGCGCGTATCCGTCAACTGGATATCGCGCCGGTAGTTGCCGAAGCGGTTCGCCGCATCAGCAACGAAGAATCGATCAGCGCGATGTTCCGCTAAGGGTCAAACCTTCGGAACACCTCACTGACGAAAAGCGCCCCGCCCCAGCATACTGTTGGGGCGGGGCTTTTTTGCCCATATCGCCTTTAGCGCTGGTCGCAAACGCTGGGGCGAATGTGGTTATTTTGGAGATACAACATGAACGATTTTACTCTGAATGCTGAAGTGCGTTCCGACCTGGGGAAAGGTGCGAGCCGCCGCCTGCGTCGTCTCGCAAGCCTGGTTCCAGCTGTAGTTTACGGTGGCGACAAAGCCCCTGAATCCATCAGCATGCTGGCTAAAGAAGTTGCCAAACTGCTCGAAAACGATGCGGCCTACAGCCACATCATCGAGCTGAACGTTGGTGGCAAAAAGCAGAACGTCATCATCAAGGCCCTGCAACGTCACCCAGCTAAAGGCCACGTGCTGCACGCTGACTTCGTACGCGTCGTAGCGGGTCAGAAACTGACCGCTATCGTACCTGTGCACTTCGTGGGTGAAGAAGCTCCGGTCAAGAAAGGCGGCGAAGTCTCGCACGTTGTTGCTGAAATCGAAGTGACCTGCCTGCCGAAAGACCTGCCTGAGTTCATCGAAGTCGACCTGTCGGCTCTGGAAATCGGCGACATCATTCACCTGTCCGACCTCAAGGCCCCTAAAGGCGTTGAGTTCGTTGCACTGGCTCACGGTGATGACAAAGCTGTTGCAAACGTACACGCTCCACGCGTTGCTCCAGAAGCTGAAGAAGGCGCTGCAGAGTAATTCACTCTGTATTGCCGGAGCTTGAGGAAACATCGCGGACCGAAACGTAGCGAGAAAGCGGGCGATAACGCGAAGTTTATCTCTGGATAAGTTAGCTCCTGTCGTCCACTTTCGCCGCACTCAGGTCAGGCGATGTTATCCACAACTCCAAAGGAAGGGCCCCTGTCGTGACTGCCATTAAACTGATCGTTGGCCTGGGAAATCCAGGCGCCGAATACGAACAGACCCGGCATAACGCGGGGGCCCTTTTTGTTGAGCGCATCGCCCACGCCCAAGGTGTAAACCTGGTGGCCGATCGCAAATATTTTGGCCTGACCGGGCGCTTCTCGCACCTGGGTCAGGATATTCGTCTGTTGATTCCCACCACCTACATGAACCGCAGCGGCCAGGCTGTCGCGGCGCTTGCGGGCTTCTTCCGGATCAAACCCGAGGAAATCCTGGTGGCCCATGACGAACTGGACCTGCCACCCGGTGTTGCCAAGCTCAAGCAAGGCGGCGGGCATGGCGGGCACAATGGCCTGCGCGACATCATCGCGCAGTTGGGCAATCAGAATAATTTTTACCGCCTGCGGCTCGGCATAGGCCACCCAGGCGTCGCCAGTATGGTTTCAAATTTCGTCCTGGGTCGTGCGCCACGCGCCGAACAGGAAAAACTCGATGCCAGCATCGACTTTGCCCTCGGCGTGCTGCCGGATATCTTCGCCGGTGAATGGAACCGCGCGATGAAAAACCTGCACAGCCAGAAGGCCTGACTTTTTTCCGAGGGGAAACACCATGGGATTCAATTGCGGCATCGTCGGCCTGCCCAACGTCGGCAAATCCACCTTGTTCAACGCTTTGACCAAGTCCGGTATTGCGGCGGAGAACTTCCCCTTCTGCACCATCGAACCCAACAGCGGCATCGTGCCGATGCCCGATCCGCGCCTGGAAGCACTGGCGGCCATCGTCAATCCCAAGCGCATCCTGCCGACCACCATGGAGTTCGTCGACATCGCAGGCCTGGTAGCCGGCGCGTCGAAAGGTGAAGGCCTGGGCAACAAGTTCCTGGCCAACATCCGTGAAACCGATGCCATCGCCCACGTGGTCCGCTGCTTTGAAGACGAGAACGTGATTCACGTCTCCAACAGCGTCGACCCGAAACGCGACATCGAGATCATCGACCTTGAACTGATCTTCGCCGACCTCGACAGCTGCGAGAAGCAACTGCAGAAAGTCGCACGCAACGCCAAAGGCGGCGACAAGGACGCTGTGGTCCAGAAAGGCCTGCTGGAACAGTTGATCGCGCACTTCACCCTGGGCAAGCCGGCACGCAGCCTGATGAAGACCATGGGCGCTGACGAGAAGGCCGTGGTCAAGGGCTTCCATCTGCTGACCACCAAGCCTGTGATGTACATCGCCAACGTCGCTGAAGATGGCTTCGAGAACAACCCTTTGCTCGACGTGGTCAAGGCCATCGCCGACGAAGAAGGCGCCATCGTGGTGCCGGTGTGCAACAAGATCGAAGCGGAAATCGCCGAGCTGGATGACGGCGAAGAGAAAGACATGTTCCTTGAGGCCCTGGGCCTGGAAGAACCTGGCCTGAACCGCGTGATCCGCGCCGGCTACGAAATGCTCAACCTGCAGACCTACTTCACCGCCGGTGTCGAAGAAGTCCGCGCCTGGACCGTAAAAGTCGGCGCCACTGCGCCACAGGCTGCCGGTGTGATCCACACCGACTTTGAAAAAGGCTTTATCCGCGCTGAAGTGATCGCCTACAACGACTTTATCCAGTTCAAGGGTGAGGCCGGTGCTAAGGAAGCCGGTAAATGGCGTTTGGAAGGTAAGGAATATATCGTCAAGGATGGCGACGTGATGCACTTCCGCTTTAACGTGTAAACGTCACTCTTAATACACCAATAAAAAAGCCGATGCATTGCATCGGCTTTTTTGTGGGCACGTATTTAATTTTATATAGCCTTCATATCCGAATATTAAATACTTTCAGACTTATCCTATTTGACTTGCTTATTCCTCGCACCCACCAAGAACAGTGCGACTTCATCGCTACAACAGAAAGACACTTTCCTACAGCAATTGCCCGTCGCCCCCCTTTAAGAATGAATGACAGCCCCTATAATCTACGCCACTGGTCATCGCGAGCATAACGTCCTTTTAACAATGAATTAATAGCAGGAAGGGAACATCTTTCAATGTCGACAACCTTCAACATGGAAAATGAAACGGCATTTTCACTCATTGAAGGCCCAGATATTGAAAACACACTAAACAACACGGCTACCCTCAACATTGACATTTTGTTACTGGGGGAAACCGGTACAGGCAAAGATACGCTAGCACAACGGATTCATCTTCTATCGGGACGGAGAGGTAATTTTGTTCCCGTGAACTGTGCAGCCATCCCGGAAAGCCTCGCGGAAAGCCAATTGTTCGGCGTCAACAGCGGCGCCTATACCGGGGCGATGCAATCCAGGGCCGGCTTCGTAGAGGCTGCCCACCTGGGCACGCTTTACCTTGATGAGATCGACAGCATGCCATTGAACCTGCAGGCCAAGCTGCTACGCGTGCTGGAATCACGCGGCGTGGAGCGCCTGGGTTCGACCCGCTTCATCCCTGTGGACATGCGCGTCATTGCGTCTGCCCAGCACTCGCTGCACCAGATGGTCGAACACGGCACCTTCAGGCGTGACCTGTATTTTCGCCTGAACGTCGTGAATATTCAGCTCCCGGCACTGCGGGAGCGACGCGAGCGCATCATTCCGCTGTTCCTGGAAATGATCCGGCAAGAAGCAAACCACTTCAAATGCACTGCCCCGCACCCTTCTGAGGGGCTACTGCAACAACTGCTATGCCACACCTGGCTCGGCAACGTGCGTGAACTACGGTCAACGGCCAAACGGTTCGTGTTGAATTTGCCACCGTTTTCTACTCCCATGAGCAGCGAACAAGAAGTTCAAGCAAGCCTCAAGGAGCGCTTGCAGCAAATTGAAAAAGCGCTAATTGAAGAGTCGTTGTTCCGGCACCAACACTGTGTAGACAATGTAGCGGTTGAGCTTAAGGTAACCAAGCGGACTTTATACTATAGGATGAAACAGCTAGCGATATCGCTGAGGTAATCAGGTTGGCTTGAAGGTGCATTTTCTCTAGAAACATTTGCCCCCCCTGGGTACACCTCGAGAAATTCAGCAACTCCATGCCTTAACAAAAATATCATACCGACATTCATGCCAGCAACACATTTAGAAATATCTAATTTACTCATGACATGGAACGCCACCGACCTACAAGCCACATATCTAACGCCAAGATCATTTGTGAGAAAAAATGACCTTTTCCACATTTTTGATCGACAGCAAAAAACAAACTTGAAAATTAATGTTCTGGAGTTTTTCTCATGGCTATATCCGGTCTCTCCCCAACAAGTCTATATCCTCAACAGCAAAACTACGGCGCCTTACCGAGCTCGGGATCGGGATCTAACTCCACCGCAGACGCTCTTGACGGCCTTGACAGAGAGAATAAAATTGAAACTGCCTTGAAGCAAATTGATAAGAAAAAATTTAACGACCTCCTTCAAGTTGCCAAAACTTAATAGTTTCTACCTCTCGGGCATATCAGCCCGAGAGGCCCCGCCTCGACCCCAAACCGTAGTGAGCGCTCACTATTCTTTGTAAATTTTTCTGCGGCGCTTTATATAATAGGTATGTTATGCAAATAAGAGAACTTGTTGACTTAGAGAAAAAGCTAGATCTCGGCACTACTAACACCAAACGAGATCAGTCAACCTGCCATAGCGACTCTTGTTTCTTCACATCATTGCTCGAAGAGCATACAAAGATAAACGCATCTAATACCAGGCCTTCTCTAGCCCCCGGGATTGCTGAGGCTATCAATCCGTTATACACCTCTAAAATGCGAATGGCAAAACTGCTTAAATCAACTAACAAGCAGCTGGACATGACTAAATTCCGGGAATTCCCTGGAGTGCTGGCGAATATACAAACAACCTCCCAACTGCTAGTAAAATGCCTTGCCAAGACGACACAAAGCATTGACAAAGTTTCTAACTTGCAATAATCAACATGAATAACTTATTGCCTTTCGTATTACTCCTGGCAACTATACTTATGCTGAACGGTTGCGGTGAGCGGGTCGAGCTCCATAGCAAGCTCTCTGAGCAAGAGGCCAATGAGGTCATAGCAGAACTTGCAGATAAACACATTCGCGCGAAAAAAGTCCCTAGCAAAGATGGTGTCATTGTGACGGTCAACGCAAACGACATCGGGCGCGCCGTACGTACCTTGGAAGCCGCGGGTCTGCCACGAGCGGCCAGGACGACACTGGGCGAAACATTTCGCAAGGAAGGCGTTATCTCCACGCCGCTCGAAGAGCGAGCGCGCTACATCTATGCCTTGTCCCAAGGACTTGAGGCCACGCTGTCCAACATTGACGGAGTCATCGTTGCCCGAGTCCACGTGGTACTGCCTGAACGCATCGCACCCGGTGAACCGGTCCAGCCCGCATCTGCTTCTGTGTTTATAAAACACGACCCACGCCTGGATCCCGACAACATCCGCGCACGTGTTCGCAGGATGGTGGCAGGCAGCATCCCAGGCATGGCCACGGCAATCGACAACCCTCAAAAACTCAGCGTGATATTCGTTCCAGCGACTGCTTATCAGGAGCAGCAACGCCTAGTGTATTTTGGCCCCTTCCTGGTGCCCGGCGAGGATCTAGGTTTTTGGCGTAGCACATTAATCACCGCTCTGCTTGGCGTGGTGGTAACTGTTGTTGCCACGCTATTTATGCACCGTCGGCGTCAGCGATTTCTGCACGCGTCGTCAGTAATGAACGATTCTGCCGGACCTGCGAATGATGCCTAAGATCGAATACCCACTGAGTGAGCACCTGGCATGGGTTCAGTGGTGGGCATGCCCTTGGCAAAACGCCCATGAAGACTGGAAGGAGGGTCAGCACGCTACGTTTGATACCCTTTATCAGGGCAAACAGCCGGTAGGGGGCGTATTCATGGGTGTGAAAGCCTGTTTACCCCCTGCGACAAACCCCACCGTGCTGCGCTTGGCCCTTGCGTCAAGTGAACAACTCGACCTGGCGCTGACACTGGCTCACGACACCGTTAATCCTCATGCGGCTCCAACGTTGAGTGAAAGTCATCACCACTGGTGCAGACGCCTATCTAAGGCACTTCCTCCTGCAATGCTTTCCCCCGAAGCAGATCCATTACAACTGCTACTTAGCTGGCTCGACCCTCCTATCTGGCAGCGCCTTAGATTGCGCTTTCCCCGTCAGAGAACGTATGAGGTTGAAAAAAAATCTATCTGCCTAGAGAACACAAGCAACCGATTAAGCACCCTCTGGCAGGCGGTCGTCTGGCGTGTAACCTCCTTGCCAAGCGACTCTATACCCCCTGGCTCACATGGGTAAGGAGATCAGTGATGTTATACCGACATACCATTGATGTGCCCAAGGACAGGCACGAATTGCCTCGCAGTCTCATCCCACGGGAAGAACTTGCAAATTGGATACAGGCAGAACAGCTCTTGAGGCACGCCAACGATCAAGCCGATAAGTTGCTGAGTTTGGCGCAAAAAAGATGTGAGACGTTGAAGGAGGAAGCATCTCTGGAAATCTGGCGACGCGCTGATGCTCAGCTCAAACGTTGGGAGCACGATCGTCAAGCCATGTGCGACAAGCTCGAGCAACATGCGAGTTTCATCACCCGTGAGGCTATTCGATGCCTGCTTGATGAAACACCCCGTCCCATCAGGCTGGCGGCACTCCTGAGGCAATTGATGGCGAATCAAGTCCACGAAGTCTGCGCGGACCTATTCTGCCATCCGCATGATTTTGATGAGATAAAACGATGGTTTGCTCATCAAAAACCTACTATTTGGAAACTTAACGCGGATGAGGCGACCCCTCCTCAAACACTGATCCTGAAAACAGAGGAGGGAGACTTTTGTATCAGCTGGGAGACCATGCTCACCGCTTTTTTTCACACCTTATAAAGAATATCGGAGCAACATCTAATAATGCTCAGTTCATGCTGAAAACTGCGCTCTGCAAAAAACCAAATCAGTAAAAAATACCAATAACAGAGTTTAAAGGAACCGCTATGTCCGCTACCAAGACACTCGCGCACCAAGCAACAAAAATGGCTGACTCTTCGTACAAACGGCTTCAAGCCAGCGTGAGCGAAGAATTGGACGGTGAACTATTCCATAGGTTATCAATGCAGTCTTTAGCGACCCACGGGATGTTCACTGAGAATCATCGAGTTGAGCTGCTTTCTCTAAAAACGACCATTGAAAGTTTTCAATAACATGAACGACCTGATTCTTGAATGGTTACGTAGCCAAGAGGAGCAACTCAACTTATCTGAAAATAACGACGAAATTATTTTAAAACGACAGGGACCCTTCATTTTATTGGAAGCTCAACTGACATCCGTGTCTTCAGATAACGCGAGCTTGCAAAGTTGGATGCGCTTGGGCGCGGTCAGCCTAAGCCGCTTCCAAGGCGTATTGGTCCGAAAAGCTGACAGTGAAGACCTTTGGCTGATTCAAACCCTGCGCGAGGAGCGGGAAGAAGCACAAGTGCTCTGTTGCTTTGAAACCCTGCTCAACCAGCGCGACATATGGCGAGCCACGTTCGCACGCCTCGCTCGCCCAGCCCAAAACCTCAAACCCACCTCACTCCGTTCACTCTCGTACTAACCAGAGAATTGTCTATGTATAACAAGATCCACAAGCGCAGTTGCTTGCGCTTTGATTCGCCTGGCAAGTCGCCCAAAAGAGCCCATTGGCGCACCATACTCCTGTTGCCCTGGCTACTGATTCCAGTGGAACACACATTGGCGGCCATCCCCCCCGAATGGAAAAACACCGCCTACGCCTATGAAGCCGAGCACAAACCCCTACGGGAAGTACTCGAAGACTTCGCCCAGACCTTCGGCACACAGCTTCAAGTCGAGGGCCTGCTGGAAGGCAACGTCAATGGCAAGATCCGCGCCAATACCCCGCAGTCGCTGCTCGACCGTCTCGGTGTAGAGCACCGTTTCCAGTGGTACCTGTACAACAACACCCTCTATATCAGCACCCTCGACCAGCAGGAATCCGCACGCCTGGAAGTCTCTTCCGAAACCATCGCCGACCTCAAACAGGCCCTCACCGATATTGGCCTGCTCGACAGTCGTTTCGGCTGGGGTGAGTTACCCGAAGATGGCGTAGTGCTCGTCTCCGGTCCTCGACGCTACATCGAGCAGATCAAGCAGTTCAGCAGTCAACGCCGTTCACCGGATGAAAAACAGAGTGTGCTGAGTTATCCGCTGAAGTTCGCAAATGCAGCGGACCGCCTGGTGGATTATCGCGGCGAGAAGCTCACCATCCCAGGGGTGGCCAGCATTTTGCGCGGCTTGTTGGAGCCGCGCTCCTCCTCAACGCTTGCGGGGCTGAGTCAACGTCCCACCTCTCAACCCGCGCCGCTCACACCCACCATTCCCCGGCTGGGCAACCCGTTGCTGGGGCAGATGCTCGGTGCTAACGCCAACCCGGCATCACTGGACATCGGCCCCGCGCTCACCCCACGCGCCCCGGTCTCCAATAGTCGGATTCGCGTCGAAGCCGATGTGCGCAACAACGCGGTGCTGATTTATGACTTGCCGGAACGCCAGGCCATGTACCGCGAGCTGATCACCCAACTCGATGTGGCGCGCAAGCTGGTGGAAATCGACGCGATCATTCTCGATATCGAACGCACGCAGTTGCGTGAGTTCGGGGTGAACTGGGGTTTCCAGAACAGTCGTTTCCGCGGCGGTGCCAACGTGTCACCGGGCACCTCGTCGCAGCTGTCGATCGAAAATCGCGATCGCTTCTATGCCGATATACGCGCATTGGAAGCCAAGGGACTGGCAACCATGGTCTCCAACCCTTCGGTGCTCACGCTGGAAAACCAACCGGCGGTGATCGACTTCAACCGCACGCAATACCTGACGCCCGGTAGGGAGAACGCAACCATTTTGCCGGTCACCGTGGGCACCAGCTTCCAGGTAGTGCCACGCGTCATCACCAGCCGTGGCGGCCATCAGATCCACTTGGTGGTGGATATTGAAGACGGCAATTTCGACGAGACCAACCCCCTCCCCGGCAACCTTGACGTACGCCGAGGCAAAGTCAGCACCCAGGCTGTGATGGCGGAAAAACGTTCATTGGTGGTCGGCGGTTTCCACGTGACCGAAAACACTGACAAGCACAACAAAGTGCCTCTGCTGGGTGATATCCCCCTGCTGGGCAAGGCGCTGTTTTCCTCGACCGAACGGCAGAACAATCGGCGTGAACGCCTGTTCATTCTCACCCCGCGCGTCATCGGTGACCAGGCCGATCCGTCGCGCTACCTGCCCCAGGACGACCAAGTCGAATTGCAGGCAGCCCTCGCACCGTTGGCGCGGCGCTATAGCCCTCACCAACCGGTGATCAAGCGCAGCGATATCATCAGCACCCTGGCGCATTTGGTCAGCGGTGAAGTGCCCAAGGCGTTCAAGGCGGCACCGATGCCGCTGGGGCTGAATACCCTGTGCAACACCCGCGACTTGCTGGCGCTGAACACCGAACGCAGCCAGTGGTATGCAGGCCCTGAGTACAACGTAGCGGTGGTGGTGTTGCGCAACCAGTTCAAACGCAATGTGCGTATCGACGAAAAGGAGTGCAGTAACTCCCAGACCCTGGCCGTCAGCGTATGGCCGCGCGCCTGGCTCAAGCCGGGTGAAGAAGCCGAGGTATTTATCGCCATGCGCCCTGTGGTGAAGGATGAACACCTCAGTGTGCCCCGCCCCTCCTTGATCACTCCTGCTCAAAAGGCTACCCCATGAAACACCGCTTATTTTGCGTCGCCCTGATCGGCACTGTACTGCTCGTCGCCGGCTGCACCCCCACCTGCAAGGGTGACTCGTGCTCTCGCCCGCAAGCGACCAAGGACAAAATGGTGATCTGGTGGCCACCGCAGATGCGTGTCGAGCCTGGCCCCGCCGGGGAGCGAAAAGACTATCAAACGGTATCACTGGAACGATGAGCGTGAAGGAAATGCCCGACGCACAACGCCAGGTGTTTCTGAACAGTCTGGTGAGCGGCGCTGCCGCTCACCAGCTGCTCGCTCCCGGCATCAAGCTGTGCGCGCTGCAAGGCGGCAGTCAGCCGGGGGTGGCCTTGCATATCGCCCGTGAAGCGCAACAAACCGGGCAACTGCAATGGATACTGGAGCGACGCTTTGAGTACGCGTCGTTATACGATGGCTTTTTCATCTACCTCGATGCCCAGTACGCCCTGGTGATCTGGCACGCGCTGCCTGCAGCGCATAACACGCTGGACAAGATTTTCAGCCGGATGTTATCGCTGGCCAACCTCGGCGCCCTGGACGCGCCTTCCAGTCGCTGATCAACGCCGCTCAAGCTCCGGCAATTCCAGGGTTTCGCGCTTGGCTTCGTCATCCAGCTCGCGCAAGGTGCGGTAGATCAGCGCAACGGCCTGCAAGGTTTCGCGAGGAATGCTCGCGCCGAGCTGTTTCGTATAGAGCGTGCGGGCCAGCCACACACACTGGATCACCGGCACCTCGGCGGCCTTGGCTCGTACGATCAACGTGCGGGCCTCGGCGTCGGTGCCTTTGCCGATCAGTAACGGCAGCGGCGTCTTACCGGGCCGGTAGTACAAGGCGACCGCAAAGTGCGTCGGGTTGACCACCAGCATATCGGCCTCCTCCAGCTTGGGCAGCTTGACCTTCGGCTCCTCCTGGGCCAGCTGGTACGCCAACGAGCGGCGCTGGCCTTTCACATGGGGGTCGCCTTCCATGTCCTTGTACTCCTTGACGACCTCGACCTGGGTCATGCGCATGCGTTTGGCGAAGAAGTGTTTCTGCAAGGCCAGGTCAATCAGGGCCAGCACCAGCAGCAACCCAAGGCAGGCGTGCAGCAGATGGCGGAACAGGGCAATCAGCGCCAGCAGGTAACTTTGCAGATCGCTGTTTGCCAAATTGATCAACACCCCCAGCGAAGGCCAGACCACCAGATACACAATCAGGCCGATAAGGAACGCCTTGGCGATGCTCATCATCAGATTCATCACCGACTGGGCAGAGAACATTTGCTTGATCTGGCTGACAGGGTTGAGGCGATTGAAATCGAGCTTCAGCGCTTCCGGGGCGAACAGCAACCCGAATTGCATCCAACTGCTGATCAGCTTCGCCGTGATCGCCACTGCGACCATCAACAGGGCAAACGAAGCAAACATGACCAGCCCTTCAACCAGCACCTCCTCCAACGCGCGTACAAACGGCTGGTTCAAGCGCGACATCGGCAACACCATCAATTGCTGGAAGCGCTGAAGACTGGTCTCGGCGGTTAACAAGGCGATCTCACTGATGGCGGTGAGCACCACTAATTTGGGAACATCCTGGCTCTGGGCGACCTGGCCTTTCTTGCGCTGGTCGCGCAGTTTCTTGGCTGAAGCCGGGTGCTTTTTTTCCCCCGAGTCACTCATGGTACTGAGGCCTTGAAGAGAAGCCCCAGCGAGTGTTTCAGGTCACCCAACTGGAGCATGCGCCCGACAATCAGGTCCTGCAGCAGCGCAAAGTACAACAGCACAATACCAATACCTGCCAGGCTCTTGACCGGCGGCGCCAGCGTACTCACCTGTAATTGCTGGCTGTAGACCCCCAGCAACGCAATACCGAACTCCAGCAGCAACAGCACCGCAATGAAGGGCGCGGCGTACAGCATCATGTGCGTGAAGGTATCGCCCAGCAGGCCGACAAATACACTCATGCCATTAGGCGCAGGCAGCGGAAACCACACGGTGGGGGGCCAGATCAGGTAACTGTCCCAGATCACCTGCGTCACCGCGCCCAACCCCAGGCTGACCATCAGCAGAAAAATCGCCAGCTGCTTGAACAAGTGCCCGATGGGCGTGGCATCCGGCCCAAGCGAAGGGTTGAGCTGACCACCGGCAAGCGCACCGCGTTGGTTATCCAGCAATGCCCCCACTGCTTCGAACATCCAGAACGGCATCGCCAGCAACACTCCCAGCAACAACCCCAGCGCCACCTCCTTGAGCACCAACCCACCGAGCATGAGCGCCGAGTAATCCTGGCCCTCCAGCGCCGCATGGATACCAGGCGCGGGCAGCAATGCCATGACCATCACAATGGTGTGCCGAGGCATGCCGCGTATGTGCTGAAAACAAAACGCCGCCACCAGGATGGCACAGGGGTAGATACGCGCCATGCCGATCACCAGGCTGGGCAGGAATTCGAGATAGAGCAGCACAGGCGAGGCCTCAGTTCAGGGCCGAGCGGCCGATCATCTCGAAGGTGAGGTTGATCAGTTGGATCAACTCCACGCCAATCCAGCGCCCGGTCATGATCAGCGTAATACCCACCGCCACCAGCTTGATGCCAAAGGGCAGCGTCTGGTCCTGTATCTGCATCAGTGCCTGCACCAGGGACGTCAGCACACCCACCACGACGGCTACGATCAACGGTGGCGCCGACAACACCACCACCAACAGCATGCCCTGTTTGAACAGCACGATCGGTTCCATAAGCCACTCAGAGATAGGAGAGGAACAAGCTGTCGAGCAGCCGCGACCAGCCGGACACCAGCACGAACAACAGCAGTTTGAGCGGCAGGGAAATGGTCATCGGCGAGACCATTTGCATGCCCAGCGCCAGCAGCAGGTTGGAGACAATCAGGTCGATCACGATGAAGGGAATGTAGATCAGGAAGCCGATCTCGAACCCTGCCTGCAACTGCGATAGCACAAAGGCCGGAATCAGCAGGATCAGGTCCTCGCGCTGCACCTCCTGCGCCATCTGTGCGGGCCACAGCCGCGCGGTATTTTCCAACAGATGCGTCAGCACATCCGGGTCCACGTTGCGCAGCATGAAGGCACGCAACGGCTTGATGGCTTCTCCACCCGTCTGCAGTACCGTTTGCACATTGCTCATGTCCAAGGGCGAAGCCTTGACGCTCTCGGCGATCTCGTAACCCACCGGCGCCATGATGAACAACGTCGCTGCCAACGCTATGCCATTGATTGCCATGCTGGGTGGCACTTGCTGCACGCCGATGGCATTTCGGGTAATCATCAGCACAATCACGATTTTCAAAAACGATGTGCAGATGACCAACAGCAGGGGCATCAACGTCAATGCCCCAAGAAAAAGCGCGAGAACGAGGGGGTCGAGCCCCTGGAGTATCATCGGCCGAACAGCACACGAGATAACTGCAAGCCAAGGCGCCCGTCGACTTCCACCAACTGCCCCTGGCCAATAGGCCGATCACCGTAGTACAGGCCTGCCATACCAGGGGCATAGCCGGCAATACCGAGTATCGAGCCGGGTGCGAGATTACGCAGCTCACCCAGCGTGAGGTTCAGCGTTCCGCAGCGTACATTCAGCGCCATGCTCAATGTTTAGGACTGAGATAAATCCATAGGGAGTGGTGAGATAAACCTGGGCTAATCCGGGATACGCTGGCCTTGATTGGGATGGGTTGTGAAATAGAGTTGCAGCTAGTGCAATTGGAAGTAGCCCCCGATCAGTTGGTGCTGGCGGGGGCATGTGACTGGGTTTAGATCGTAGCGGGCTCAAGCATGCTCATCGTCCGGTGGTGGGAATAAGTCTCCCTGGTCACGGGCGATGATTGCCAGGCGCATACGTTTCACCACTGTATATACGTGCTGAACAGAGACGCCGTGCTTCGTCGCCACCTGGTGGTGATTCCGTCCTGTGAAGTCATCGTAGATTTTTTGGTGGAGCTTCGAAGCTTGGATAAAAACGCCCTTCGGGACGTATACCACCTGGCCCCCCCACAAAAATGCGAACAGCGTGGTGATTTCCACGCTCGTCGCTTCGGCCAGCTCGGGACTGACCCCTAGAGTTTCGCGAATCACTTTGGCAATAGGCTCGACGGCTTCGCTCAAAAGATCACTGCCGCGTAATGTACTCATTGCTGGACTCTCCCCATCCATTGTTTCAGGTTCTCAATGACCCGGCTTGCCTGGGCCGTGGTCAGCCACTGCAGCGCTTCGATACGAGTCATGCTCTGTACGAACTTGGCCAGAGCCGCCTCGGAGGGGTCACGCACCGCACCCAGGCTGTGCAGCTCCAACCACAGTGATCGGATCTTCTTCGATTGAATGTCGTCGGCCAGCGGCCGCTTCTGCTCTTTGTTTGGACGAACCTTGAAACCCTTCAGCTTGAGCTGTTCCAAAACCCTGAGCAGGTTTGGAACGCTCAGATCAGCGGTGGACGTTGCGCCGTCCAAACCCTTCATGCCAGCCAGCATCAGGCGATAGGTGTCATCTTCCATGCGTAGCTCACGTCGGGCGACATGGATCAGCTTGATCAAGCGCAGGCGGTTCGGGTTGGAAGGCGCGGCTTTCACTGGGCACCTCCCTGCGTCGAACGTGCGCTATTGCTCTGCTGGTTTCGGGCAGCGTGAATCTGTTGCCGAGCCTTGCTGCATTTTGTGTGGTTACCAGTGTTCCGGGGGCGCTGGCACTGATCGCAGATCGCCAGGAACTCCAGTACACCGGCTGAAAGTTTCCCTGTGCTTGTCGTGGTCATCTCAAAGCCCCATGGTCAAGCGTGCGCGAGGCTGGTGATTCACAGCCTGGTGCAGTTGAGCGGATTTGCCAGACTCATAACCGGCCTCACTGGCGCCTTCATTGCGTGCTTTGACCTTGCGGCGCTTGAGTTCGACGCTCTCCAACTCAGGGTGATGTTTCTGCATGAAAGCCTCGATCGCCTCCGCAATATTGTCCTCAACTCCCGCGAAAGCCTGGATCTTGCTGTGGACAGCATCTAGCCAACCGTTGGCGAACGCGTCACCTCGGGCAACTTTGGTCGAGCGCTTGCAACGCTTCTGAGTGTCCAGAAAGTCACGGCGTGCTTTCTGCAGTTGTCGTCCCAGCACCTGGTACGCGTAACCGGCCAGTTCAGGTGCAGCTGAACAGCCAACAAAGATGAAGCGAGCTGCACTCCACCGAGGATTGGAAATGATGAACCTGGTGCCGAATGCATCTGCGCAGACTTGGGCCAGGCGCACACGCCAAACAGGTGGAGAACCCTCAGATCCAGCAAGGATTGTATGCTCGCTCGCCATGCTGGCGAGTACATCACCCACCTCCAGGTTGTACATCTCCATCAGCTTGTGGGCTTGGCGTAGAGCGGTTTCAGCCTCATGGGGGTTGCTGGTTTTGGACTTGGCCATCTCCAGGCACTTCTTGATTTTTTCCAGCGTGCGGTTGTTATCCATGTCACACAACCTCCAGGGGAGTGATGCGCCATTTACTATGCAAGCGCCCGAACGGAGTGCATGGCAGGCGCTCCACGCTCGCGGATAGTCCGGGAAAGAGCTTTTCAGCCAAGCGTTTCACTGGGTATTCATAATCATGGGTGCAAGAGACGCGCTTGCCCCGCACGGTGCTGGTGACGTACCCATCACCATCCTGACGTACCGATACCTCCGCTGGTACCAGCGGTTGTATCGAACGTATCGGGTACTTAATGGATTGGTCACGGGTATCACCATCCCGGAAAAACTCAACCATACCGCCCACCTTCAGGCTTGCCAGGTTCACAATCCTCACCCCAGCCCAAAGGTCGGTATGGTAAGGCCAGCTTCTAGTGACGATGCCAGACTCATCGACAGTCCACACCAGGAAGTCCTGCTGATGGTCCTGAAACTCGATCAATGTTTTGGTCATGTCACACCACCGCCAGGTCGAGTGGGATTGCCTTGTAGTTGTCCGAGTCGCCGATCCGCTCATAAACGCGGATATACACGGAACTTCCCGAGACCATGATTGAGTCTTTAACCGCTTGCATAGCGGCCTTCCAGTTGGAGTCATCGATCTCCAGCCGCAGTAGGTCAAGGACATCAGTGGTTTTGATCTGGCCGTTACGATTGGGACTAAACGTCCGCTCGACGATAGCCAGCAGGTGGCCGTCGGCTCCCTTGCTCCACGCCCGAATGCAGTCGTAGACCATGGCCTTGGCTACTTCCATTTCCTCGGTAAACGTCAGTCGGTCGGCATACGAGCGCTGCACCTTAAACTGACCGTCGTAGGTCGCGATGGTGACGTTGCCTTTCTTGCCCCCCATCTGGACGCCGTAACGTTCACCGGCAATGCTGATCAGGTCGGCTACGTCACCGAGCGATTTTTGCTTGAAGGTCTTCAGCGCCAGGTTCAGCGCCTTCGCCGCTTCAGCCAGTTCGCGGGCAACCTGGTCGCGCAGTTTGTCCTGTTCGCGTATCTGGTCGACCGGCACCAAGTGGCCGACAGCGTTGCGGACAAAACCTTCTGGAATCGGTTTGTCAGACATGGTTTTTTCCTCGTCGGAAGATGCTGGTCGCCGGATGTTGATTTCAGCTGACAGGTTCATTGGTCTTGCTCCTTCACCAGGGAGTACCAGGCCACATCCACCCCCCGCACCGTCACGGTGTTACGCGTAAACCGTCCAGCTGACGAGTAGCTAACCCCACGCAGTTCATGCCCAAATCGGCGCAGGAACACCTCAACGCTGCCCTGTTGGATGAAGATTTTGTTGTCCAGCACCACCAGGTGCTTAATCCCGATACCGGCGTTGCGGATATCGCGGGTCAATTCGTTGAATGCCGAAAGCTTCACTGGAAAATCTTCAGTAAGAATGCTGAACCGTGGAGCCACTGGTGCGCTAACCAGATACAGAGCGGCCATCTCACACCCCCTTCACAACATCGGCGGTGACTGTCGGCACACCGAGGTTGGTGGCCAGGTTCATCGCGGCAACCATCAGGTTGCCGATGGCCAGCGGATATAGCAGCGAAACAGTGTCGTCACGGCCACCACGGCGATCAGGTTGGGACAGGCGCGTTGCAATGGCCTGAATGCCCCCGGCGTCGATTACTTCGCCCAGCGATTTACCGGCACGCTCGAAGCGGAACTTCAAGAACTCTTCCAGGCGTGCGCCTTCGATTGGCGGCAGCGTGACGCGCTCGCACCGCTGCACTACCTCACGCACATCGGCGTTGCGCTCGCTCAACTTCACGCTCAGCTCGGGCTGGCCGATCATGATGATACTGACCAGCTTGGTGAAACCCATCTCCAGCTCCAGAATGCGCTTGAAATGCTTGAGCGTCGGGATCGGCAGGCTGTGGGCCTCCTCGATTACCAGGCAATGGCGGTAGCCTGCGGCGAAAGAGTCTTTCAACACCTTGTGGAGCTGGGCAAAGCGCGCCTCGGGGCTGTTCTTGGGTTTAGTCAAAGGCGAGACCGCCGCCATCATTGCCTCGGCAATGTGAGTGCTTTTCAGCGATTTACCCTTGGTGTCGTTATCTTCCGAGGCCAATACATAGGGCTCAATGATCAACACCGGGTCGTTGTTTTCTGCGATCCGGTTCACTAGGTCGCGGCGCAAGGTGCTTTTGCCTGCACCCGATTCGCCCTCAATCGCGAGAAAGCCACCGTGCCGTGCAGTTTGGTACATCACCTCACGAACGTAGCGAATATCCGGGCTGACCCACATGTCCTGGGCGCAGGAAAGCTCATCAAACGGGTCGCGGAACAGGCTGAACGCCTTGCGGGTAGATGGCAGCAGAGATTGTTTTGGCAGTAACATAGGTTCGTCCTCCCCGGACGGCTCTTTTTTAAGGGCCGGATCTGTCGTGTTGGCGCACGGCAGATCCACTTCTTCAAAGGCGTTGGCGATATCGGCATCGTTGACGCCGGACTCGGCCAGGAACACACGGATGCGTCCTTGCAGCTCGGCGCTATCTAAGCTCCGTGGCCATTGACCGTGGTTCAGCAGCTGTGCAATAGCGGCTCCGCTGAGTTTCAGCGACTCGGCCAGGGCCGACTGAGGTCGGCCCACCCCCTGTAAAACGTGCTTCAGTTTCAACATCACTCACCTCCACCCGCCGCCCTAACCAGGCTGAGCGGTTTGCGCATGACCTCTATAGGTCGTTTCAGCTCGGCCTCGACGGTGTCGAGCTGCTCCTGGGCGATGCCCTCCGGGTATTGCTCCTGCAACCAGCTAAATGTCTCGGCTGACCAAAGTTCAGCCATCCTCGGGCGCAGCAGTTTCGCGGCCTCGACGTGCGAGAGCAGTACATGCTCAATGGTCGGCACGTTGACTTTCAGGGACGTGCCACGACGCGGCAGGTAGGCCGGGAGCACGGTATCCGTGACGTGTTTGTGTGGGTCGATGAGCCCACCGAAAGGAAGGGCCTTGGCCTTGCGGGCAGCCTGGGCGTCGGCCTCGTTGGTGGTGCTGGTAGCGATTTGCTCCAGCAGCTTGCGCGATGTCTGCGCCGGGGTTTCGGCATGACGCTTGTACTGTTCCCCGATGGTCGCCGACGTCTGAGCGAAGCCGAATTGGTCCATGCCGATCCGCTCAACGACGTGGTAATGCTCGCGACCATCGGCGCCGATCAACACGACAACAGCTGAGTCCTTATCGCGCCAGCAGTTGCGGGTGATCAACAGCTTGTCGCCAACCATGACCTCTGGTACCGAGCTGACATCGAACTGATCGCCTCGGAATGACACCCGCAACAGGTTGCTGACCTTGCGCTGCTCCGGCGTGCTGACAGCCAGTTCCCGGCAGACTTCAACGCTGGGCGCCAGGCGCAACTCGTCCTGCTTGATCATCTGCCACACGCCATAGCGGCTACGGCGGGTACGGGTGTGAATGGAGGTTGCGTTGAAGTAGCGCATCCACTGCCCGGC
Organism: Pseudomonas sp. SJZ103; assembly: GCF_007828335.1. Classification (NCBI taxonomy): domain Bacteria; kingdom Pseudomonadati; phylum Pseudomonadota; class Gammaproteobacteria; order Pseudomonadales; family Pseudomonadaceae; genus Pseudomonas; species Pseudomonas sp. SJZ103. The sequence goes on along the minus strand of NZ_VIUN01000001.1, from coordinate 110,672 downwards.
CCAATCATTGATCTGCGCCAGGCTGCAGGCAGCTCGGAATTTCAGGGCACTCTCAAACTCGCGCTCGACGATGTTGTGAGCCTGTTCCACCTGGCCCTTGGCCCGAGCGTTACCGACCTGGTTGATAATCAGCTCAATGGACATGGCGCGGCACAGGTTGCGGAAGATCCCGCTGGTCATGGCGGCACCGGGGTCAGTCATCAGCATCCATGGAACGCCATGGAATGGATCAGACTCGCTACGTTTCTGCATGGCGTTGATCAGCACGTTGCACAGGTTTTCAGCCGACTCCGCTCCCAGGACGTACTCGACATACAGAGTGCCGCTGGTGTGGTCGGTGATCACGTAACGCCATAGTCGTTGGCGTTCAATCTTCTTCAAGTTGCCAGGCTTGCCGTCGTAGAACTCGGCCTTGAGCATCACCCGTGCGCCATCGTCCGCCAGGTAGAACTGGGTCGAGATGGAAGCATCGACCTGCCAGACGTGATTGGGATGCTTACTGGAAAGTGACACCGCAGGGGCGTCGTGCAGCAACTGCTCCGGGTGCAGCCTGTAGGTGCGTAAGGCGCGGCTGATGGCGCCATTAGTCAGTGGGTGAAACTCCCCCGAGACTTCATCCACACGGCCTGCCAGGATCAAATTGTTGCTGCGCAAGCGTTCAACAGCTCGCTCAATGGTGGATAACTGTTTGTTGTTGGCTCGGATGGACTCCAACAACACGGCTGAAATCATGCGAGCCTCATCCAAGGGTAAGGCGCTGTTGCCTGCATCACTGCGACGTTTACGGGGTTTACTCACCATGACCTCCTTCAGCTTACGCTGCAGCGTTTGAAGGGAAACACCCAGCTCGGCTGCACCAGCCTTGTAGATAGCGGTGCGCTGACCGTGCGGGGCATTGGCTGCCCGTTGGGCGATCTGAGCCAGTTGCTGGGTCTGTACCGGATTCATGAGTTACGCCTCTGCCCGACTCATCCACACAGGATCACTGCCCCGGTGTTGAGGCAGATGGAACTCGCTACGTACTGTGGCCAGGGTTGTTTCCAATTGGAGAACCAGATCTGCCATGTACGCGCGGTGGTCTTGACCGTTTTCGGCGGCATGCTCCGCCATCCGGGAAAAACCCTCGCGCAACTCACCTAGGATCTTGGCTTCCACTTCAAACTGAAGGGCGACGACCTCGGTACGCAGGTCTTTGATGACCTCGTCCGGTGTTGCGGTCTGGATGCGTTTGCGGTGTTTCTCTAGTTCCTGCTTGGTGCTGTCCAATTCTTTTGCTTTCTTCGCCATGACTTCGCCCTGGGCGTCGTAGTCGGCGTTAACCTCGTCCAAGCGCTGGGCGAGTTCGGCTTTCTCCTTGGCGTGTTTGGCAATTATCTCTTCTGCCAGGTCAACAAAGGCATCCTTGTCACCGGTCTTGGCGACTTCAATCAGGGCTGCTTGAGCGTCTTCAGGCAGGCGCCGGTACTGACGCATTTCGCGGTAGCCGATACCCATGCGGGACATGGACTCAAGGGCGTCCTCGCCAAACTGGCGCAGGTTGTTTATGTCTTCGTTTACCTTGGGTGCAGAAGTGCCGAGCAGGCTGCAAAACTCTTCCCAAGTGCCGCTCAAACCGCGACCGTCGCGGTCGTGCATTCCCGCTAAGCCCCGGTACAGCTTGTTTTCTTTCACGTAGGCCATCTTGGAAACCGCGACCGTCGCGGTGAACTTGCCTATGGAGTCGGCCATTTGGGCCTGGCCGAGCAACTGATTGACGATATCCCGCTCTTCGCTATGTGAGGTCATTGCGGTGGCCATCGAGTTTTGAGTGGCGGTCAGCATTTCGCTATCCAAAGCAGGCAATTCAATTGGGTCAGTAATTTGGGCTTTTGCACGTGCCATGGTTGTCTCCTTAGTTCATCGAGCCAGCGGCAATGCGCTGATTGATTTCTTGCATCCGTTGGGTCAGCCGCGCCATGTGTTCGGCGTGTGCCTGGGCGATCTGCAGCATTGCCACCGAATGGGCAAACCGTCCGTTGTCCAGCTTCACAGCCAACCCTTCTTCAATCAGGGTCTGCATCGCACGAGTGATGTTGCTCGGGCTGTCCTTGGTCAACTGGGCCAACTCGGTATTGCTGAGGCCGGTAACGGTGTGCCCCTTCAATGCTTTCAGCACGCCCAGCACGCGAGCGGCTCCTGAGGCGGTGCGGCTCATGACTGCCCCTCCAGTTCAAGTTGTGGGTGTTGGGATTGGCTGACGTTACCCCGGTGCCAGGCAAGTCCTTCCATAGCTGCCTGAATTGCGGCCAAGGTCTCGTCGGCTTCGCTGTTCTTGGCGTAGAAAGCCAACAGCTTTCCTGCGGCGGTCGTCAGCAGTTCCTGTAGGACCTGTGTGTCCTGGGCGGTGCAGTTACGCCCGGTGGGCATTTCTATAGTCAGTCGCCCTGCACTTGCCGCGATCCAGCGAGTGACGAAATCGCAGTTACAAACACGCTCATAGGGGCGAATTAAGTTGGCGGGCATGCGGCCAGTTTGTAACCATTTATAAAGTGCCCAATGATCAGGGAGGCCCATCTCATCAGCGATCCGCTGCACGCTTTTATTGTGAGCATCGATTGCAAAGTCCTTGCACAGCTCTAGAGCGTGGCGCAGCGATGTAGGACGAACGTTTTTCCAGCGGCGGCGATTCATTGGAAACCCTCCTGCAGACGGCCTTCCAAACAAATGGATTTTTTGCAACTAGCCAAACGGGTTGCGCCAGCTGCAAAGTTTTGCGGTACATTCGCAAACTGAGACATGGCTATGACCGACCGTATTGAGGCGCTTGAAGCGCAAATAAATGCTTTGGCGCAGGGCTGGTTACGCCTTGCGGCAGTTCTTGAAGTTGAAGGTCTTGTGACGGCTGATTGCCTTGAAAAGGCGCTGAGGCCGATTTGTTGGCCAGGCCAGTCAATTGAGGCTGAAGCAACGAAGACGCTTGGCTGGCTGTGCGATCAATTGGCTGAAGCCCGCGTGGCTCGCCAATCGACAACGCGGCAAGCCGGAAGCCGAAGCGGTCGATACCCATCTGCACGACAGCCATTACGCTGCCAACGCCGATGAAGGTTTAAGCCCAAGTTTCACCGCAATATCGTGAGCCTTGCCGTAATGGGCTTTGGCTTGGCCATTGAGTACGCGGTACACCTCATTACGGGTGTAGCCGTTCTCGGTAGCCCATTCAGTGATGGTTTTGCCAACCCGACGGAAGTTTTCTTTCACCTGGTCGGCGGATAGGGCTTTGGCATGGGTGGCCATGGTGGTGGCTCCTGTGATGCAAAGATGATTAGTGTTTGTGTGGATGATTTTGTGATCTATAGATCACATAGTCAAGGACTATTTGTGACGGATACATCACCTTTTTTGCGGCTGAAAGAAGAGCGCAAGCGGCTAAAACTGACTCAGGCTGCAGCAGGAGCAGTTGCGGGCGTAACGAGAGAGACTTGGAGTCGATACGAGTCGGGGTCGGTGTCGCCAGGCATGGAGGCCCTGGAAGCCTTTGCTTTGGAGGGGGCTGACGTTCAATACGTCCTGACTGGGTTGCGTGGGTCAATCCCTCCCTCAACCAGAGAACGCCTATTTCTTGATCAATTTCGACGCAGCTCTGAAGAACGTCAGGACGAGGCTCTTCGCGTACTACTTGGCGCTCAGCCTTCTACAAACGCGCAACAAACATTTCAAACTGTGGGCCAATACATCCACGGATCGGTAAACCAGTCGGGTCTGACCCTCAACGTTGGTGGAAGCAAAGGGAAGAAGTGACATGGGGCAAAATTTCCAGGGAGGTGTCGGCCAAGCCGCCGAGGGAGATATCAACAATTTCGGAATCAGCATCAGCCTTGCTGACGCGAACAAAGCTGAATCCCGAGGTTTGGTAACAGCCCAGCGCAAAGAACTTCACGAACTACGAGCAAAATGCGAAGAGCTGGGCGATGACCCTCGGGACGTTTGGCGTACCGTTCATGCTCAACTCGGAGTTACCACGATAAGCGAAATCACTGCCGAGCAATTTTTTGATGCACGGAATGTGATCAGAACAAGGTTGGAGTTTTTGCAAGAAGAGGCTGACAAACGTCGCTTGGTAGGCAAGGTCCTACGGGTAGTTGCGGAGAAGGACGCGAAGGCCGAAATGAACAATTTTTGTGAATTGAGCTTCGGCCGCACTCAACTGAATAACCTTCAGAAATCACAGCTTCAACAAACATTAGAATTTGTTCAACACTTTCAACCGATGAGGCAAGCTGAGGTAGCTCCAATCGTGCCCAAGGAAATTTCTATCAGGGAGTTTCTAGTTCTGCATAAACAAAGCGCTGCCGCTTTGTTTTGTTTTGGTGTACTGGTTGGGGGGATTTGGTTTTAAGAAAGGCTTCCGAATCTGGTCGAAAGCCATTAGGTAATTCGTGCAGGGAGCATGACTGTTGAAAACATTTCTAAGCGTGTTGGTATTGGCGATGGCTGTCACTGCTCATGCAGAGCCTTTCAAAGGGGCGAGCCCAGAATCGTTTGAGCATGCGACCAAGCAAATGAGTGCCTTGAGCAAAGCTATGAGCGATGGTGCCGCTATATTGAAAGGTGGTGATCTAACTGCCGTTGGCGCTCACAGTCAGTACATTTCATCGATGGTGGACTCAGCCAAAAAACAGTTCGGCAACACTGCCTTTGAACCGCTAGGAAGCTGCTTTGTGGCGAGTAACGCTTCCCGCACTTGGTGGAGTGCGCAAGTGGCTGCGGCCCACCACGGAGGTGTCGAAAAAAAAACGGGGGCAATCAAAGGCGCTCTTGATGAGTTTCATGAAAAACGAGATGACTGCCTTCGATCTGCCAATCCTGAGTCTTCAGCGAAGGTAAATGCAGGGCGCGATACTGATCTAAAGGAAAAAACTGGCGGGGACCGAGAGTGCCTCACTGTTTTTACCGTTGATCCCGAAACAAAGGAAGTAGTCGAAAAGCCCAAGCCGTCGCATTGCATGGGTTGATGGAATCACTAATTAGAAAGGAGCGTTGCAAAGAATGTTCGATGACCTGATGACTGATAAATGCTACGTAATTGATGAAAATGGCAAGCGAACTGGCCCTTTCAATACTCGATTCACAAATGGCGACCAGATCCGTACATTTGATCAAACTCTGGATGCCAAAGAAGGTGACACCCTTATTCAGCCCCTTCCGAATGGAAAGGAAGTAAGTTTCACAATCAAAGACGTCAAATATGTGTCTGGTATAGAGGAGGGAAGCTGGCTGATTTCTTACCTCAGAGGCAGCGCTAAGCCAAAAGAACCAAAGATTTCAAATCCTATCTATAACTTTCATGGTGCCAACAACGTTCAGATTGGTGATAACAACATCCAGAATATCCGAAGCGCAGTAGAAACCTTGGTACACGGCATCAATACAGCGCAGGCGACGCCTTCAGAAAAAGAGCATGCTAAAGGACTGTTGCGTACGTTTCTTGAAAACCCGACAACATCTGCGGTACTGGGTGCTGCGACATCCGGCTTAGTTGCGCTGCTTGGTTAACATCTCTTTAAACCCGATTAAAAGCCTTCCTGTACCACGCCGCCGATCATGGCGGCGTGTGTATTTCTGGCGCCTGAAACCTACGGCGCCTTTACAGGAGGCGTCCCATGCGACCCGAAACCCCTCGCGGTATCCGCAACTCCAACCCCGGCAATATCCGCCATGCCAAGGGCGTGCGCTGGCAAGGCATGGCCGTCGCCCAGGGCGATACAGCCTTCGTGCAGTTCACAGCCCCGCGCTGGGGTATCCGTGCGATCGCCCGCGTTTTGATCACCTACCAGGACAAACGCCTCGCAGCTGACGGGAGCCGCATCGACACCGTGCGCGAGTTCATTGAACGCTGGGCACCACCGTCCGAGAACAACACCAACGCTTACACCGCCACCGTGGCCCGTGCCCTTGGGCTTCACCCTGACCATGACAAAGTGGACGTGTATGACTTTGAAGTGATGCGCAACCTAGTAACCGCCATTGTTCGCCATGAAAACGGCCCTGGGCCATTGCCAGGCGGTCAATGGTATGGCGATGCAATCATTGCCGATGGGCTGGCACTCGCAGGCATTGAGCGCGGGGCGAAGCATGGGGTGGCGGCATGAAACCCATCTGCGACTGGCGTTGCTGCTATCGGCTCTACAGTGTCCAGATCACCATCCTGATCGCGCTGCTGGGGTTCGCTCAGCTTGAGTTGCTGCCTATGTGGCAGGCCCAGCTTTCGCCTCGTGCTTATGCCGCCCTCAACAGCGCTTTGGCGTTGGTAGGTTTCGTCGCTCGCCTGATCAAGCAAGGCCCTGATCAGGGGGCGTCATCATGAAACTGAACCTGTTTGGTCGGCTCTTTTCAGCGCTGCTTGCTGGTTTCGCCTGGGCGCCTCGCTGGCCCTTATCCAGTTCCGCAGTCGGCAGTTGGACCAGGGCGTCCGTCACCCCGTCGTATCGGCACGGCAAGACCGGCATCGTCGCGGCCAAACGTCGTGCACGTAAATCACGCAACCGCCAGAGGCATCATCATGGGCGCGCTTGAGCAGTTGGTTTGGCCTTTACCGGCTCGGCTCGCTGCTGTCGGGCTCACCTGCCTGCTAAGCGCCTCGGCTGCCGGTTCAATCGCCTATGGCTTCGGCTTTCGTTACGCCCAGTCCTTGGGCGCCACTGCTTTGTCAGACCTCAAATCCAAGCACGCGGAGCAAGCCCTGGAAGCAGAAAGCGCCAACCGCCTGCAGCTGCTGCAGCAGGTCGCCCGAGCCAGCGAAAGTGAGTCACTGCTGTTCAACCTGATGGATCAGTACGCGAAAGAAAAACAACTGCTCCAGGAGCGCATCCCCCATGTCACGACCCAATACCGCCCTGCGCCTGGCGCAGCTGCTCAGCCTATCCCTCGTTGCGTGTTCACTGCTGGCTGGCTGCGCGACTACAACACCGCCCTCGGTGTGCCTGCCCCAAGAGCAGGCGCCACTGCCACCCAATCTGCGCAAGCGCCCTGGGCAGCCCCCGGCACTGACGCCGAACTATTGGAAAGCGGCGTCACTCCCGCAGACATCCTTGCCCACGCCCAGGACTACGGCGTGTGGGCTCGCAACAACCTTGCCCAACTCAACGGCTTGCTGGATCTACAGAAAAAGGACTGACGCTCTATGGATGTAGCCGAACACGCTACAGAGCAGGACGACGATGAGTCGGAAGCACGAATCTACGCCTGTGGGCTGCAACGCCGATCCGGGCCTTCAGCCTACCGCTGTGACGCATGTGGCGATGCGATCCCGGAGGACCGCCGCCAGAACGAACCAGGCACCGAACACTGCAGCGACTGCGAAGGCGCTTTACAACACATGAACAGACGGGGTTTTCGATGAACCTGGAACAACTGAACTTCAGCTTCACCGCCATGCAGTGGGTAGTCCTCACGGTGATCGGCATTTACACCTGGCTCACCAATCGCCAGGCGGCCAGTACACAGGAGCTGCTTGTGCTGCGTACCAGGATTGTCGCCCTGGAAGAACATGTCCGGCACTTGCCTGACCAAACTGCTGTTACCGACCTGCTGGGAGATATGAAGGCGGTGCGGGCCGAACTTTCTGGAATGAAAGATGCGCTCGGCCCTTTAGCCCGTTCGCTGGACCGGATCAATGATTACCTGCTGAGAGAAAAGACATGACTCCATACTCCGACTTCATCCGCCAGGATGTCCGCTTAGTGTTGCTGCGCTTGCTCGTGGAAATGACCGCTTACCGTGCCAACAGCTCCGTGCTGACCATGGCCCTTGATAGCTACGGACACTCTCTCAGCCGCGACCAAGTCAAAACTGAGCTGCACTGGCTGGCCGAGCAAGGGGCGTTAAGCCTTCAGGATGTCGGTCCGGTGATGGTGGCCACGCTCTCCGAGCGGGGGCAGGACATTGCTGCAGGACGCGCTCGCGTGCCCGGTATCAAGCGGCCAGGAGCGTAACCATGGCGGGCAAGTCCTCCATCAGTCGTCTGCCGCCCTTGGTCAAGGCGCACATCCAGAAACTGCTGCGCGAAGATCGCATGACACTGGATGACATGCTGGCCGATATTCAGAGGCGATTTCCCAGCGAGAAAGCCCCCAGTCGTAGCGCCTTGGGCCGCTTCAAGTTGGGCTTCGACGAACTCACCGACAAGGTCCGCCAGCAGCGGGAGATGGCCGAAGCTTTTGTCGGTGCCTTTGGCGAGGATGCATCGGATAAAACCGGCGTGTTGCTGGTCGAGGCGATTTCGACCCTGACTTACCAGGCGGCGATGGGTGCCCATGAAAAGGACGAGGTCACCATCGCCGAAGTCTCCGCCTTGGCCCGTGCCGCCAAGGCCACCATGGAGGCGCGGACAATGAGCGTGAAAGAACGCCAGGTCATCGAAAAAGTGGCCCGCGAACGCCTGCTCCAGGAACAAGCGGCTGAGCTGGACAGCGCTGTGAAAGCCAAAGGCATGACCGAAGATCAGGCCATGTTCTGGCGTCAGAAATTCTTGGGCGTGAGGCAATGAAACCATCGTCTAGCACCGTCCGCGTCATCGAATGGGACGAGTTGCCCCCCAGCGTTCGCCAGATCCCCGAGGGCTATAACCCTTTGGCAGAAGGCATCCTGATGGCCCACCAGTCTGCCTGGTTGGCATTGGACGCTCAGATAAAACTCTGTGAAAAAGGACGTCGTACAGGCATCACCTTTGCTGAAGCGTTGGATTCAGTGATCACTGCCGCATCTCAAAATGTGGCCGGTGGCATGGATTGCTTCTACATCGGCGACACCAAGGAAAAAGGCCTGGAGTTCATCGGTTACTGCGCCAAGTTCAGCCGAGTGATCGCAGAAGCTCAAACCTCAGGAGTGAGTCAGATTGAGGAGTTCCTGTTCGATGACCAGGACGACGAAGGCAACACCCGTAAAATCAACGCTTACCGTATTCGCTATGCGTCAGGTTTTAAGATCGTTGCACTTTCGAGTAACCCCGCCGGTGTCCGTGGCTTGCAGGGCAAAGTGATCATCGACGAAGCAGCGTTTCACCGTGACGTGTCCGCTGTGCTGGATGCCGCTACTGCCTTGCTGATCTGGGGCGGTCGTATCGTCATCATCAGTACCCACAACGGCAAATCCAACCCTTTCAATCAGATGGTCAACGACATCCAGGACAAGCGTTATGGGGACAGTGCTGAGGTGTTTCGGGCAACGTTTGATGACGCGGTGGCCAACGGTTTGTACGAACGTGTGTGCTTCATGGCCGGGAAACCGGCCACAGCGGAAGGCAAGGAAGCCTGGTACAAGAAGATCCGCAATGCCTATGGCCCGCGCAAAGCACAGATGCGCGAAGAGCTGGACGCGATCCCACGGGACGGCAACGGTGTTTGTATTCCTGGCGTGTGGATCGACGACGCTATGCGAGCGGGCCGAGAAGTACTGCGCCTGGCTCTGCCGGACGACTTCACCCAGCAATCTGTCCAACGGCGCGACGCCTATGTTGAGGACTGGATAGAGCGGTACTTGGCTCCATTGGTAAAGCAGCTCCCACTCGATCTGCGCCACTACCTGGGCATGGACTACGCCCGCCATCGCGACTTCTCCATTGCCTGCCCGATGTCAGTCGACCAGTCACGCCACCGAGACGTGCCCTTTGTCATCGAGATGCATCGTGTCCCCGCGCGTCAGCAAAAACTCGTGTTGTTCTACACCCTGCGCGGATTACCCCGCTTCAGCGGCGCGGCGCTCGATGCGTCGGGTAACGGTGAAACGCTCGCCGAAGAGACCGCCGACGAGTTCGGCCACAACCTGATCAAACAAGTGAAAATCAGTCGAGCCTGGTACGGCGCCTGGATGCCGAAGTTCGTCGGCCTGTTTGAGGACAACACCATCACCATGCCCCAGGACGACAACCTGCACCAGGACGTGCGCGCCATCGAGCAAGTGGACGGTATTCCTATGATCGTCAAAGCTCGCTCCCAAGATCTAAAAGACCCGGACCTGTACCGCCACGGCGACTTCGCGGGCGCGGGCGCGCTCGCCAACTTTGCCACGCTGGAAGTCACCTCCGGCCCGGTCTCCGTCAAATCACGTCGCCGCCGTCAGGGCAAACGCATCACCCAGGGGTTCGCATGAACAAGAGAGGCTTGTGGGTCAGCCCCACCGAATTTGTCAGCTTTGCCGAAGCCAAGCGCAGCTCGACGCTCAATCAACATATCGCCACTCGTGGCCGATCCGACGCGGGCAGCTTTAGCGGCGCCAACCTGCCAAACCCTGACCCGATCCTCAAGGCTCAGGGCAAGGACATTACGGTCTATCGTGACTTGCGTAGCTCGGCTTTGGTTGGGGGCAATATCCGCCGCCGCAAAGCATCGGTACTTTCACTGGAACGCGGGATCAAACGCGGCGCTGCGCCCATCAAGGTTGAGCGCTTCATCCGCGACTGGCTGACGGATCTGGATCTTGACCGCATCATCCGCGAACTGCTCGACGCACCGCTGTTTGGATACCAGCCCGTCGAACTAATGTGGCGGCCATTGGGTATGAACCTAGTACCGGAAGACCTGCTCGGCAAACCTGCCGAATGGTTCTTCTATGACAAGGACAACGAACTGCGCTTTCGATCCAAAGAAGCAGGCCAGGACGGCGAGTTGTGCGACCCGCAGCGGTTTATCGTTGCCCGCCAGGACGCTACCTATGCGAACCCGTATGGCTTCCCTGACCTCAGCATGTGCTTCTGGCCCGCGACTTTTATGAAGGGAGGGTTGAAGTTCTGGGTGCAGTTCACCGAGAAGTACGGCAGCCCATGGGTTATCGGAAAACACCCGCGTGGTGCCACTGACGGCGAGACCGATCTGCTTCTCGATAGCTTGGAGGCCATGGTGCAGGACGCCGTCGCGGCGATCCCTGATGACTCCAGCGTGCAGATCATTGAAGCCGCTGGCAAGGCTGGCAGCGCTGAGGTTTACCGCGAGCTATTGGAATATTGCCGCAGTGAAATCAACGTGGCCATGCTTGGACAAAACCAGACCACAGAGAAAGACAGCACCCGTGCAAGCGCTACGGCGGGGGCTGAGGTCACTAAGGATATTCGTGACGGCGATGCCGGAATTGTTGCCGCATCACTGAATGCTGTGATTCGACGCATCGTTGATATTAACTTTGGCGAACAGGTGATCGCTCCCGTTTACGAGCTGTGGGAGCAGGAAGAGATTGATAAAGTACTGGCTGAGCGAGACAAAAGCCTCAGCGAGTCAGGCGTCACCTTCACCTCGCAATACTTCAAACGCACCTACAACCTGCAGGACGGCGATATCGTTGAAACGACGCCTTCCGATATCGGCCCAGAGTTCGCTGAATCCACGCTCAAACCGATCCTTGACCAAGTTGCACTCGACCAGGCCATAAACGGTCTGCCTGCGTCGTTGCTCCAGGAGCAAAGCGAACGGGCGATAGCGCCGCTGATTGAAGCACTGCAACGTGGCCGTGCCGACAGCGAAGCGCTCGGGCTGTTGGCCGAGGTTTATCCCCAGATGGATACCCAAGCCCTTGAGCAGACGCTGGCACGCTTGATGTTCATCGCGGACACCTGGGGCCGTTTGAGCGCCAGCGCCGACCGGGAGAACTGACATGGCCAGCGCCGCAAAACCAGTGAACCCGGCTGACCTCAAGGCCATTTTCGGCCTGGAGCCAGAAAAGGCTATGGAGTACCTGAAGTCCAAAGGGTATGCGATCACTTGGAACTGGCAGGAAATGCTCGATCAGGCACATGACCAGGCCTTCACTGTGGCCAAGGCCATGCGTCTCGATCTGCTGTCCGATATTCGTGGCGCACTGGAGAAGGCGCTCCAAGATGGGCAAACGCTTAAACAGTTCATTGCCGCACTGCAACCAACGCTGGAATCTCAAGGTTGGTGGGGCCAGCAGGTAATCGTTGATAGCCAAGGCGTGGGTGAGCTGGTGCAGCTCGGTAGTCCGCGCAGGCTTCGAACGATCTACCAGACCAATCTGCAGAGCGCCTACATGGCTGGCCGTAAGGCCGATATGGAAGAAACCACGGACACCCATCCGTATTGGATGTACGTCGCCATTCTGGATGGCAAAACAAGACCCAGCCATCGAGCGTTACATGGTCAGGTGTTCCGTCACGATGATCCGATCTGGGCGGCGATCTTTCCACCGAATGGTTTCAACTGCCGCTGTCGTGTCGTTGCGCTTACGGAGGCGGCGGTGAAGCGTCGTGGTCTGAGGATCGTTTCAAGTGAGGGCCGTATGTTCACCGAAACGGTTGAAACAGGCACGGATAAACGAACTGGCGAGATACGCACAGCCGAGGTTACGGGTTTACGCACCACAGATGCAGCAGGCAAGGCAATTACCTTCCGTACGGACCCAGGGTTCAATCATGCGCCAGGTGCTGGCCTCGCTGACATGCTGAAACGCAAGCAAACAGCTGCGTAGGGGATTTGAAATGATCACTGTTGAATTGGATCACGAACGTCTGCAGGCCGCCCTACGCCGAGTTGAGTGGGCCGTGGGGGATGTCGCGCCGCTGATGCGCGGCATCGCCGCTGAATTGGTTAGCCAGACTGAGGAGAACTTTGCGGAAGAGGGCCGGCCCGACTGGAAGGACCTTTCGGATACCACCACTGAGCGGCGTGCGAAGTCAGGCAATTGGCCTGGGCAGATCCTGCAGATAAGTTCGGCAGGCTTGGCTGCGTCGGTCACCAGTCATGCAGATGACAGTTCGGCGCTGGTTGGTAGCAACAAGACTTATGCCGCCATGATGCATTTCGGAGGTAGCAAATCGGCCTTCCCACATCTGTGGGGTGATATTCCTGGAAGACCGTTTCTTCCGATGGACACTGAGGGGCGATTGCAGCCCGAGGCAGAGCAAATGATTTTGGAGTTGGCGTTGAATTACATCCAAAACGCCACGCAGCTGTGAACGCTTCTGGAGCTTGTGCGTGCCTTGAGGCGTCTATGGTGTAGGTCTTGCCAGTAAAACCGCCATAAACGCTTTATAAAGCTGCGAGTCCGCTAAAGATGCAAGAGGCTCAACAGCAGTTAGTAATCCCACTCGTAATAGTCGTCGATGTCTGTTTCAAGCTGCCCGTCGATAACCCTGGTATCACTCCAGCTGTATTTGCTCGGTTTGATGTAATGCACCAGTAACGACTCGGGAACGAACTCAATGCTCGGTGTCGCATAAACCTCTTCCATTGGGTAAAAGCCGTGTTCATCCTCAACTGGCGGGAGTGGCTCAGTCGAGAGCACATGGGAGAACAACACAAGATTGAGACCGCCTTCGTGTTGGGCCGATGAAAAGATCACGCCATCAATACGGGGAAAATGTTGGGTGGCTAGGTACTCAGCGATCACCTGCGTTTGAAGATACTCATGCTCCTGCTTTGGAACTACAGGTTGGCTGATAATGCTGTGAAAACCTTTTAAAAACTGTCTACGTTCAATTTTTCGACGGTACTCTGGGTCGAAAAAACTGAGAGCTTTCTGCTCATAAGCGTCCTCAAGAGCTTTGAAGTCCAACACTCGAACGAATTTTGTGAGTTTAAACTCACCACTGATGACTACGCCGCCTGCAGGCGGTCTGAGTTCTGCAATGCAGGTCTCTCTCGTACCTAGCGCACCATAAAAGACGGGTACTCCTCTAGGGCTCATTCGTCCATCGCTGGCAAATTCTTTTGGTGGGGTTCCCAGTTGATTAATAGGGTCTGACAGAACGTCCGATCTGTCTTTTGGCAATGTGCAGTCGCGAGCACGAAAAATAATGTGGTTGTCGGAAGGATCTAAAACCCGGATGACCTCGTTTTTGTGTTTGCCAATTGCTTTGAAATCTTCAAGCCCTTTGAACAGCCAACGCAAAAACGTCTTCGCCTCCAGGTTAAAGAACCGACTTTTGTGCATGACTCCTGTACGGAACTCATTCCAGCTACGCTCAGCCGATAGTGGCGCCAGTTTCTTTCGTTGAAAAAGCTCGGAATCAAAAAAACCAGCATCTTCAGGAAAAATGCTCAACAGTTTGTCCTGCACCCTTTCTACAAGCGGAGCCACATTGTCGAGCTGAAGAACCTCACCTATGTAGAAGTCCAGTGTGTCTCCCTTTTGCTCATAGTGGTTAACGCGATCCCGGTCCTGATCCCAGATCCTTTCTTCTTCTCCTACTTTGATATTTTGTTCAAGAATTCGCGATATTTCGTCTACGAGTACTTCCAGATCAATAGATTTTCGCTTCTTTCCACAGATTGAGCACTCGACGCTGACGCCCGTTTTTTTGATGCGCGCCTGTAGGTAGCGATCTCCAACGCATCCAAAGCAGACAGCCTCCATTTCTACAGTCATTGAGCTTTCCTTTAGTTTGTCAGTGTCATCCGCAAGATCGACTCATCATCTCACCCTCTATTGGCACGTCCAAGTAGAGAGCAAGCACTCTTTAAACCCGATTAAAAGTCTTCGGCCACCCACTGGCCCAAGCTGTGCGCATCACCTCCACGCAGCGCACAGTCATGAAACCACTGCACATCTTCAAACCCGGAAAACACACCGCAATGAGCGGCGCCAGCTTCGACTTCAGCGAGTCGGATCTGGCTGCCACCGTGCGTGCGTATGACCCGGCCCTGCACGAAGCGCCGATGGTTATCGGCCATCCGAAACACGACGCCCCGGCTTCCGGTTGGATTCAATCACTCGCAGCGACCCCGGAAGGTCTGATCGCAGTTCCTGCACAGGTGGACGCTGACTTTGCCGAGCAAGTGGCCAAGGGCAGCTACAAGAAAATTTCCGCGTCTTTCTACCACCCCGACGCTGCCAACAACCCTGTGCCAGGCGTGTACTACCTACGCCACGTTGGCTTCCTGGGCGCTCAACCACCATCGGTAAAAGGGTTGCGCCCCATCGAACTGGCCGACGGTGAGCAAGGCGTCGTCGAGTTCGGCGACTACGGGCACGAAGTCAGCTCTGATCTGTGGCGCCGCTTTCGCGAGTGGCTCATTGGCAAGTTCGACAAAGAAACCGCCGACCAGGTCGCGCCATCCTGGGCAATCGACAGCCTCGCCGAAACTTCACGCCAACCAGATCAACCCCTTCAAACCGCCTTTTCCGAACCCACTCGCGCCACTGAGGTAACCAACATGTCCGAGCAAGACAGCGCCGCCCTGGAGGCGGAAAACAAACGCCTGCAAGCAGTCATCACCAAACGCGACAAAGCAGACCGCGCCGCCGCCCAGGCTGCCATTCACACATCGAACGTTGAATACGCCGAACAGCTCGTTGCAGCGGGCATGAAGCCCATTCATGCATCGGCGGTGATCGCGGCGCTGGACTACGCCGACTCCAGCGAGACCCCACTGGAGTTCGGTGAAGAGGACGAACGTGAGCCGTTGAGCAATGGCTTGAAAGCCATCTTCAACGACTTAGCGGGCGGCGTCAGCTTCGCCGAAGTGGCCACCAAAACTCGCGTTGGAAAGACCGTCAACCAATCCACCAACCCCTTGCTGGCAGACGCTGAAGCCCGCGCTCAACGATAGGAGGCCCCATGGCCACGTTCAATCAGCCCAAAGACCTGGGCGACTTGCTGCTGGTAGAGGTCGCTCCTGGCTGGACCAAAGAAAAAGCCACCTTGCTGGGGGGCGTCAATTACGCGTTCGGCCAGGTGCTGGCCAAGGTGGCTGGCAAGTTCCAGGTGCTCGACCTTGCAGGCACCGGTACCGCAAAAAAGGCAGCTGCGGTACTTGGCGAACACATCGACGCAACGGCAGGTGACACGACAGGTGTCGCGATTGCTCGCGGTGCTGTTGTTGCCACCGCCGAATTGGTTTGGCCGGAAGGCATTACCGAAGCCCAAAAATCGACCGCCCTGGACGAACTCAATGCCTTGGGCGTTGTGGCTCGTGCGGCCCTTTGACTAGGAAGTACTCCATGAATCTGCAAGACATGTTCAGCGTTGCCAACCTCACGGCGGCCATCAACAAACTCCCGGCCATTCCGGGAAAAGTCGGCGCCATGGGCTTGTTCGACGAGAAAGGCGTCAACAGCACCAGCGTAGTGATCGACGAGCGCGAGGGGCGTCTGGTCCTGGTGCCCAACACGTCACGTAATGAAGATCCTGCGCCGGTGAAAGCAGGTAAACGCAAACGCCGCAGCTTTGAAACCCTGCACCTGCCGATATCTCGGCCTCTTTTGCCAAGCCAACTGCAAGGGGTTGCCGCGTTTGGTCAGGAAGGTGCTGCTGCGCCAGTTGCGACCGTGATCAATGACAACCTGCAGGAGCTGAAAAACAGCATTGAGGCCACCCGCGAGTTCCAACGTGTCGGCGCGCTGCGCGGCAAGCTGCTGGATGCGGACGGCGAAACCATGTTCGACCTGTACAAGGAATTTGAAGTCACTCAGAAGAAAGTGACTGTGGCCCTGAGCAATGCCAGCACCAACGTGCGCAAGGCATGCCTCGACGCCAAGCGCCATTCCGAGTCGAAGCTCGGCGGTGTGATGGTCACCGGTTTTCGTGCGTTGTGCGGGCCGGATTGGTTCGATGCACTGATTGACCATGAGAAGGTCAAGGCCGCATTTGCCAATTATCAGGAAGCCCAGGATCGACTCGGTGGTGATGTGCGCTCTGGGTTCACGTTCGGCGGCATCGAATTTATCGAATACGACGTTACGGTCAGTAGCCAACGGTTTATTCCAACGGATATCGCCCAGGTCTTCCCGTTGGCCCGTGGCGTGTTCCGCATGTTTAACGCACCAGCCAACTACAACGAGACCGTGAACACCCTCGGCCAACCGTTCTACAGCAAGGCCGAGCCACGTCGGTTGGGTAAAGGCTGGGACCTGGAAGCTCAGGGCAACCCATTGGCCATGTGCTTGTTCCCTGAAGCCTTGGTCGAGATGAAGTTGGGCTGACCTATGCGCTACTGCACTCGCACTGACGTCAGCAACGCCATTCCTGAGCGCACGCTGATTCAGCTATCCAATGATGATCCGGCGGCTGAAACCCCCAACGAGTCTGTCATCGAGGACGGCGTACGCCAGGCAGAGGAGTTGGTCGACGGTTACCTACGTGGCCGCTACAACCTGCCCCTTGATCCGGTGCCGACGGTGTTGCGGGATGCGGCGGTGTACCTGGCACGGCACTGGCTGTATCAGCGTCGGCCCGAAGGCATGGTGCCAGATGCGGTCAAGGACAGCCGCAAGGACACCATTAAGCTGCTGGAAAGCATCCGCGACGGCGTAGTGACCCTGGGTATGCCGACCGGCCAAGCCGCGCCAGAGCCTGGTGAGATCAGGGTCCGGGCGCGTCGCCCTCAATTCACGAATGACCACTGGGAACGTTACTGATGAGCCAGCCCAGGGCAAAAACACAAACCGAGCAGCTGCTGGACGCTTTTGTAGCGCGGTTGAAAAAGGACTTTGACCGCGAGTTGGCCATTGAGCTGTTCCCCGAGAACCCGGCCCAGTACCGACTCAACCATGCGTGTGGCGCGATCCTGGTGGCCTATGGCAAATCAACGTTCGCGGCTTCGGAGTCCACTGACGCGGTGTTCCAGGCGCGCAGCATGAGCTTTCAACTGACGCTGGTGTTTCGCCAGCTGCATGGCACCAGCGGCGCGATCAGCTACCTGGACCGGATTCGTGAATGCCTGACTGGCTGGAAACCGCCGCACTGCGACATGACGTGTCGGCCAACCGCCGAGAACTTTATCGGCCAGGTGCAGGGACTTTGGCAATACGGCCTGAGCATCGCCACTCGCGCCGTGCAACTACAAAGTATGGGCCTTGAAGACGGCCCGCCACTTAGAAAAATCCGCTTCGAGGAACTCCCATGACATTGACCCGATACCGCTACACCGGTCCCCAGAGCTGCGCCTCATTGCGCGTTGGCGAATCGCGTGAGCTGCTCGAGGTGCAACTGTTACCCGGCCAACAGGTTGAGCTGCCCGATGATCACGAATACACCTTGGTGCTGCTGGAGCTGAAGCACCTGGTGCTTCTGCCTACGACATCTGCCGAAAAGAAAGGAGCAAAAGCCAATGCCAGCTAACTATCTACACGGCATCGAGACTATCGAAGTCGAACGCGGCCCTCGGGCTATTCGCGTGGTCAAGTCTGCGGTCATCGCTTTGGTCGGTACCGCGCCAACTGGGCCGATCAACGAGCTGACGCTGTCGCAGACCGAAGTGGACGACGCCCAGTTTGGTGCGGATCTGGAAGGTTTCAGCATTGCTGAAGCGCTTGCAGGCATCCATGCGTTCGGCGCCGGGACTGTGCTGGTAGTCAACGTGCTTGATCCGGCCATCCATCGCACTAATGTCGCAGGCCAGGCTCGCCAGTTCGGTGACAACGACCTGCTGCAACTGCAGCACGGTGCGTTGCAAACACTGGTGTTGAAGTCCGAAGACGGCGCCACCTCCTATGTGCCTGATACCGATTACTCTGTAGACCTCATGGTGGGTCACGTCTCACGGTTGCCGTCGGGTGCCATTCCTGCCGCTGCCAAGGTCAAGGCTGACTACACCCATACTGACCCGAGCAAGGTCACTCCGGCTGATATCATCGGTTCGGTGACCCTGGCCGGTCGGCGCACGGGTCTGAAGGCGTTCCCGGACAGCTACAACTTGTTTGGCTTCTTCCCCAAAGTCTTCATCGCTCCAGGGTTCAGTACTTTGAGTTCAGTGGGCGCGGAGCTGATCGCCTCTGCAACACAACTGGGCGGCGTTGCCTACATTGATGCTCCCATCGGCAGCACCGTACAGCAAGTCATCGCGGGGCGCGGGCCACTTGGCGTGATCAACTTCAACACCAGCAGCGACCGAGCGCGCCTGTGTTATCCCCACGTGAAAGTCTATAACGCACGTACCAACAGTGACCGACTGCAGCCTCTGTCGATCCGTGCCGCAGGGCTTCGGGCAAAGGTCGATAACGACAAGGGCTACTGGTGGTCCAGCTCCAACCAGGAGCTGGTTGGGGTCATCGGTCTGGAGCGACCACTGACAGCACGGGTCGATGATGCAAACAGCGAAGTCAACTTGCTCAATGAAAACGGCGTGACGACCGTGTTCAATTCGTTCGGTACCGGCCTGCGTCTCTGGGGCAACCGAACGGCGGCATGGCCCACCGTGACCCATATGCGCAACTTCGAAAACGTGCGCCGGACCAAGGACGTGGCCGACGAATCGATTCGCTATAGCTCATTGCAGTTCGTTGATATGCCGATCACCAACTCGCTGATCGACAGCCTGACTGAAAGCGTCAACCAGTTCTTCCGCAAGCTGATCGGCGACGAAGCCCTGCTCGGCGGCGAGTGCTGGTATGACCCGACACGCAACCCGCAAACGCAGATCGAACTGGGCAACCTGTTGCTCAACTACAAGCTCACCGTGCCGGTGCCTTTTGAACGCGGCACCTTCGAAACCGAAATCACCGGGGAATACCTGGTCAAACTGGGAGCCGAATAAATGGCAGGCTTTAGCGCGCACCGGATCGCCAATGCGAACGTGTACCTGGACGGCAACAGCTTCTTCGCCAAGTGCGAGGAGATTGACCTAGGTACGGTCAAGTCCGTGATGTCGGACTTCCAGGGGCTGGGCCTGGTCGGCCTTATTGAGTTGCCCGATGGCATCGACAAACTTGAAGGGAAAATCGTCTGGAACAGCCTTTATTACGACGCTGCGAAGAAGCTGGCCACCCCGTTCAAGAGTGTTCAGTTGCAGTGCCGTTCGAACGTCCAGGTGTTCAACAGCGCGGGCATGGTAGATGAAATTCCGCTGGTCACTTTGATGACGGTGACATTTAAGGAATATGCCCTGGGCAGCTACAAGCCACGTGATCCGAGCAAATTTGAAACACCGTTTTCGGCCACTTACGTGCGCCAGTTGCTGAACGGTGAAGAAATTGTGCTGCTGGACTACCTGTCCAATATCTTCCGCGTTGGCGGTGAGGATCAGTTCTCTAAATTCCGAAAAAATATTGGTCAGGCGTAGCTACGACTTTGCGAAATCCATGGCGGCTTTTGCGCCAAACACTACGGCCTTGCTCAACAACTCACCGGCTAGCTCTTTGACCTTTCCTTTGACACTGTCCTTGGTGGCACTGACCAATTGGTCGCCCAAGGACGGGCTTTTAATTTCTAGGTTGGCAGGCATGGCGTTGAGAATTTCCAAGGTGCTTGCGGTCAAAACACAGTCCCGAACTGTACCTCCGCTCAGCGTGCTGCCTTTCCTGAGGTATCCGTGGTAGTCCAGCCACGAAATGGTCGACGTGAAAAACTTAACATATCCGCCCTTCATGAATTCGCTGTCGTCGACCTGCTCGTCGTCATCCACCAACTGTTCAGCGAAATCCTGAACAGACAACTCCACCGGAACAGGGAACGTCTCGTAGAGTTTTGCAAAAACAACCCCGACCAGAACGTTGAAGCGCTCGATATTCGTCATCGACATAGTTTATCCCTCAGTTTTTTTGGTGATGCCTCTGACGTACGCGCGTAGGTGAGTACGAGCAGCACTTTCTTCGACTATGCCCCCAGTAAGCGCTGTTGATCGTTGCTCACCATTGGGCAAAAAAACCGTAATCATTTCGCTTGTCACGATGTAAGGCGCGGAATACTCAACGCCCTCGTGTTCAATTGTTACTTCGTCTTCCATCAGGGTCACCATTCGCTGCTATTGCTGTTGCCCGAATCCTCTCTTTAAACCCGATTAAAAGCCAGCGCCTCGGTCAGGAGCGACACTCAGGGCTCTCATAGAGCAACCGATCATTCGATCAACCTGGAGTATCAAACGTGGCCGACCAAATCAGTTTCACCCTCAAATACCCATTCAAATCAGGCACGGGCGATCAGCTCAAATCCTTGCCAATCAAACGCCTCAAACGCAAAGACATTAGTGCAGCCCAGGCGGTAGCTAAGGACGAAGGCGCCATGGAAGACATGCTCTGCGCGAAGATGCTCGGCATCACCCTGGAAGACCTACTGGAATTTGATATCGCTGACTCCAAGTCAGCCACTGAGGTGTTGCGGGAAATGTCCCATGGCCGAGACATTGCTGCATTCCTGGGACGAGGCGCTGCTACTGGTACTGAGGATGCAGCCGTCTGAGATCGACGAGCTGGAGATGGAGCGGTACTGGTTTTGGGTTGATGTCTGTCAGCGGGAGATCAACCGCCGGATTGAGCTTTCCGAGCAAATGAACCGCTGATCAACGCCACCAGGCCAACCACCACTCCCGCCAGCAAGGCGCCGCCCGCTGCAATAGGGGCGGCTGCCAGGGCCAGCAACGGCAAGCCCAGGCAGAACATCAGTACCGCCGCCCACACGGGCAGGTTTGCCAGGCAGAGCCAGGCAAGCCAGATCACACCGACGCCGATGGCCAGTGCATAGAGGGTTTTGGCGGTGAGCAGAGCGGCTTTTTCAAACATGCTTGCAGCGTAGCAAATTATGGCGAATGAAGTCCTGGTCGGGTTAAAGATTGGTGCTGTGGTATCCGGCAGCCTGCACGCCGCGTTTGGCTCGGCTAAGTCCACTGTGCAGCAGCTGGGCCGCGCTACCGATGGCTTGACCACCAAACAGAAGCTGATGGGCACAGAACTGGCGGCGTCCATCGCCAGGGGCGGTACTGGTGTCGAGCGGCTTCGCCGACAATACGACCAAGTCGGCCGCATCATTGAGCAGCTCAAGACCAAGCAGGAGCGCCTCAATACCAGTATTGCCCGTGGCGAAACGCTGAAGAACAAACGCGGGGATCTGCGTGGCCAGGCGATGGAGACCATCGGTACTGGGGTTGCCCTGGGCGCACCTGTAGTGCAGTCGATGCGTACGGCTATCGATTTTCAAGACCAGACTCGTGACATCGCCATTACAGGCGGCTTCGACGAGGCTGAGGAAAAGCGCCTTAGCGATGTAATGCGTGGGGCTGCGTTGAGGTGGAATCAAACTCAAACTGACGTAGCCAAAGGGACTGGCGTCTTGATCGCGGGGGGCATATCAAACGCAAAGGAACTCGCAAATTACGCTCCAGTAATGGCCAAGACCGCAACCGCGACCCGAGCCAGCATGGACGACCTCGGCTCTGTAGCTATCGCACTGAACGATAACCTGGGTATTGGCGCCGCTGGCTTAGAGCGTTCAATGAACATGCTGGCGTTTGCCGGAAAAAGCGGCCAGTTTGAACTTGCGGACATGGCAAAATGGTTGCCACAGTTGACACCTCAGTTCGCTGCGCTGGGGGTTACAGGCGAACGAGCTGTTGCTGAAATCGGGGCGTCACTGCAAATAGCCCGGCGTGGAGCAGGCACGAATGATGAGGCCGCTAACAACTTCAAAAACTTCCTTTCGAAGATAACCGCCCCCGACTCGATTAAGGCCTTTGAAAAGGCGGGCATTGATCTTAAAAGCAGTATGAAAAACTTAGTCAGCGAAGGTTTTTCACCCGCTGAAGCAATGATCAAGATATTGACGGTACATCTCGGAAAGAAAGCGCCCGCAGCTGCTGCAGAATATGGAAAGGCGCTTGATCTAAAGGACGATCAGGAAAAGCAGGTCGCCCTAGCTCGGTTGGATGAAGCCTACAAACTCGGAGAACTGTTTGCTGATCAACAGGTGCTTTCGTTTGTTCGTCCTGCCCTCGCAAACCAAAAAGACCTTGGCAGTATCAAGGCTGGTAGTAAGGATGCTGCGGATAAAGGTGTACTGGATGAGGACTGGAATAAGCGAATGGGCAGCTCTAAAGAGCAGCTGAAAAGCTTAAGGAACAATCTCTCAGACATAGGTATTTCGGTAGGTAATGCGTTGTTACCTGCCTTGGTAGATGTTACCAAGGCTCTGGTGCCGTTGATGGCATCGTTCTCCACTTGGGCAACCGAAAACCCCGGCATCATCAAGGGGGTTGTCGGCCTCGTCGGCGGTCTGCTTGTGGGCAAACTGGCCTTTATTGGTCTCGCCTACGGCGCCAACCTGGTGATGTCGCCATTCGTGGCCATGTCCACCACCATCACCACGGTATCTGCCAAATGGACCTTGCTGCGTGGCATGTGGCAGATGGGCAAGTTCGCGCCCCTGGTCAGCGGCCTGACCCGTATTGGCAGCGGCTTGCTCACAGTTGCCCGGTACAGCGGCCTGTTCTTGCGTGGCGTCACTATGGCCCTCGGCGCACCGTTGATGATGGTGGCGCGTGGTGGTTTGTTCCTGGGCAAGATCCTCGGCGGAACATTGCTGTTCGGTTTGAAGCTCGCCGGGCAAGCCGTCCTCTGGTTGGGCCGAGCCTTGCTGATGAACCCAATCGGCTTGTTGATCACCGGCATTGCCCTCGGAGCTTATTTGATTTACCGCTACTGGGAGCCCATAAAGGGCTTCTTCAGCGGCTTGTGGACCGAGATCAAAGCTGGCTTCAACGGCGGACTGTCCGGCATCACCAGTTTGATCTTGGACTTCTCTCCGCTCGGGCTGTTCTACCGCGCCTTTGCTGGCGTGATGAGCTACTTCGGGATTGAGCTACCCGGCAAGTTCAGTGAGTTCGGCGGCATGCTGGTGACAGGGCTGGTCAGCGGCATCAGCAATATGGCCGGGGCGCTGAAGGATAGCGTGGTAGGCATCGGATCCTCGGTGAAAGGCTGGTTTACCGAAACCCTCGGCATCCAGTCGCCCAGCCGTGTGTTCATGGGGTATGGGGCGAACATCAGCGAAGGCGCCGCCATTGGCATCACCTCGCAATCCGACCTGGTGCGCAGGGCCGCCTTGGGAATGGCAACACAGTCTAAGGTCGACATGCTGCCGCCCAACCCGGCTGATGTGTCCAGGGCGAGCATGATGGGAGGCTTTGCAGGAGCGGGTCAAGGGACTGCACCTGGTGCGAGTGTTCAGCCTACTTACCACTTCTCTCCGCAGATCAACGTGCCCGGTGGTTCTGATGTACGCGACCAGGTAGGACTGGCTCTGCAGGCAGGTTATGCCGATTGGGTCAAATTTATGGAGCGCTACAACCACGATAAACGTCGCCGCAGCTACGGCTCACCTGATGAGGGCTTCGCCTGATGTTCGCGATCCTGGGAGACATTGAGTTCACCGTTGCAGGCGGCATCAGTGGCCTGGAGCAAAGCGGCACCGCTGACTGGGCGGAACATGCTCGTATCCAGGGCAAGCCCTTACTGGAGTGGATTGGCGAAGGCCTGGACGCTTGCAACCTTACGATGGTTTTGCATCCGATGCTGGGTGATCCCGAGGAGCGGCTACGGGCACTGCGTCAGGCCAAGAGCAAGCATGAGCCGCTGGCATTAGTGATGGGCAGCGGCGAGTACTTGGGCGCCTACGTCATCACCGACATCAGTAACACAATGCGACGTGGGACTGCTGTGGGCCAGATCGCCGCCGCAACAGTCCAGGTCAGCCTGAAGGAGTACACCGGAGCGTTTAACCGCAACGTACTCCGACCGGGACTGCTTGACCCTGCGTTGAGTGGAACAGCTGCAGCAGCCATGGGATCGCCGGGGCTGATTTCTAAATTGACTCCGCCAGCCAGCCCCACACAGATGGCTATTGCTCATGCGAAAACGGTGGGCAACGTCTTGCGTGCGGGGATGAACGTGTACGACTCCGTCAAAAGCGGCAGCCCGTCCATGATCCTTGGGCAGGTGCCGCAACTGCTCGGCATCACCGCTCGGGCGATTGAGCCGCTCCAGGGCTTCAAGGGCGCTGCCGGTCTGCTCGATGACGGCGCCGATCTGTCACGGCTGAGCGACAACGTGCTGGGGAGCGTGATGGGCGCTCAATCCAGCCTCAACCCGGTTGACCTGGGCAACATCGCCGACCGCTTCGCCAGCTCCCGCGAGTCTCTTGGACAGGCGGCGGCCACCCTGAATAGCGCCAGCACTCGCCTTGCAGGCCTGGCAGCTCAAGTCCTGACCCGGAGAGCCTGATGTTTATCGCCCATGTAACCACCGAGGGAGAGCGCTGGGATCAGTTAGCCTGGCGCTACTACGGTGACGCTCACCGCTATTTGCCCATTGTCGAAGCAAACGCCCATGTGCCCATCACCGCTGCGCTTCCAGCTGGATTGACACTGGCAATCCCTATGCTGGAACCCGTGACGTCGACCGAGGATCTCCCACCATGGATGCGTTGATTCCCAAGTTGGTACCCGAGGCACGCTTTGTACTCACCTACCAGCAGCGCAATATCACACGTGATGTTAGCGAGCACTTATTATCGTTGACCTACGACGACTTCCTGACGGGGGAAGCTGACAGCCTGGAGGTAGAACTGGAGGATACCGAGGGCAAATGGCGGGACGCCTGGTACCCAGGGCACGGCGATACACTGAAACTGTCCATAGGCTGGGAAGGCGAGCCGTTGCGGGCGGTGGGCAGCTTTGAAATAGATGAGGTCGAATTGAACTGTCCACCGTCGACCATCAGCATTCGTGCCCTTGGCGCAGGCATTCAAACAGCGCTGCGCACCACTGAGCACAAAGCCTACGAAAACATGACGCTGGACGCTGTCGCCAAGCAGATCGCCACCCGTCAAGGGCTGGAGCTTATAGGTCGTATCGAACCGATCAAGCTGGATCGCCTGACTCAACAGGAGTCGGACTTGGCCTTCCTGCGTAACCTGGCTGGCGAGTACGACTATGCCTTCAAGGTGACCGGCAGACGCATGGTGTTCCACGCAATCAGCGACCTGGCCAAGGGCGTGTCGGTGGCCAGTCTGGTGTTAAAAGACCTTGCCAGTGTCCGACTGCGTGACCAGATCACTGTGGTGCCTAAGGCCGTCGAGGTGAAGCACAAAGACCCGGCCAAAAAGCAGTTGATCGCCTACAAGATGGAAAACGGAGAAACCGTAGCCGTGCCCAGCAGCTCCAGCAAGACCACCACCAGTGCCGATACGAAGAAGCAGCATAAGCGCAGCGCCTCGGCAGAAGTCTCCAAAGCGAAGGCTAAAGCTGAGCTGGCCAAAACCAACAGGGAACGCACCACCGGCAGTTGGAGCTGCATTGGACGACCGGACCTGGTGAGCGGCAATGTCGTTACTCTGGTTGCGGCGGGCATGCTCGGTGGTAACTACTTGATCACCGCATCACACCACCGGGTGACCCGCTCTGGTTATACCGTGGATAAAGAGGTCTGCCGCATCTCGGCACCCTTGATCAATCTGACCCTGGCCAATACCAAGCCTGACCTGGCGTTGTCGACCTACGGCATGCAGCATGAAGTGGTGGCCTGATGGGCATTGAGCAGAATACGGTGAGGTCAGTGCCGTGGACTATCCATCCTGCCGCGTGCGGGTCCGCCTGGATGACCGTGATGGCATTGAGAGCTATTGGCTCCACGTGCCCCAGCGCAATACGCAGGGTACAAAGCGCCGTCCGCTGATGCCCGAACTAGGGGAGCAGGTCGCGGTGCTGCTTGATGCCGATGGTGTTGGTGGTGTGTACCTGGGCGGGATCTACTCGACTGCTGAGCCGCCGCCAGTCGTAGACGAAGATACTGATTATGTCCGCTTTAGTGACGGGACGGTTTCAACCTACGACCGTGCAGCTGGGGTCATGACGCTGGATTGTGTGGGGGCATTGCTCGTGAAGTGTGGACGAAACATCACGGTTGAAGCTGGCGGGTCTGTGGTAGTGAAGGCACCTTCCGCGACGTTGAATATTCCGCAGGTCACGTTGAATGGCAACCTGCAGGTTGATGGTGACATTAAGGCAACAGGAGTAATCATGGATGTGGGTGGAAACTCCAGCAACCATAGCCATTAAATGGATCTGCGTTTCCCAGGAGGAGTTAGGTCACGGATTTTCTGAAGCTCGATTTCCTCTGTTATGCAATAGCGGACTGCCATATTCAGTATTCTGAAAAGCGAAAGTGCGACTTCTGGTTCTTCGCTTAAGTTAACGGTTCCTGGGTGTACTGATTCGTTTCCAAAAACGCGAATCGTGTCAAATGCGGTCAATGCCCGCTTGGGAAACCCTAAATCAACCAGCTCTCCTATCTGACTGTGAATACTTCCCTCCTTTTGCAAAAGCCGCTGACACAGTTTCTGTACGCACAACCGTAGTAAGGCAGCAGCGGCACGAGGTGATTGATTGAACACCTGCCGCGCCTCTTCGTAGTCCACTTTTATATCTGCTGGCATATCTGCTTCAGCCGCTGGAGCAGTTGAGATGTTCGGATATGCAAGCACATAGTTCATTTTTAGCTCAGAAAATGGGCTTTCGTCCTCGCCTGTTTCCGAAACCCAGAGGCTGTACAGCTCACAACCCTGACATACAGCCCTTATGGTGAACTTTGTAGGGTATGACTCCGATGTTAGATATTCCCATGTCATTGAGGAGTAGGCGCTGCAATGTGGGCAACTGAAGCTAGGAGCCTCGAAAATAGCTGGTTGGTAATGTTGGCTCATGGACAGGGCTCACTGAATTGAGGATTTATTTGTGGATCCTTTATAACTGAGCGCCTCTTTAAACTCGATTAAAAGCTACGGGTCGCTGATTTACTCATCATGGGCTCATGACGACGCCCACTCCCTACACCAGCATCACCGCCGCTCACTGGCAGCCCGCCCTCGGTACATCCGGCGAGGTGGTCGAGGGCCTGCGCGACATTGACCAGGCTATCCGTATCATCCTCACCACGCCCAAGGGCAGTGACGCCCACCGACCTGAGTTCGGTAGCGATCTTCACCTATATATCGACTGGCCCACAAACCGAGTCACCCCGCACCTGGTGCGTGAAGGCGTCGATGCCATTCGCCGTTGGGAAACCCGCGTTACTGTCGTCCAGGTACAGGTCAGCATCGACGCCGAACATGTCACCTTGCGAGTGCAATGGCGAGTGGCCGACGGTGTACCTCAGCTGACCGAGGTGCCTTATGCGCGAGCTGCCTAAACCCGAATTCGTCAAGATCGACCCTGCGGCTACTGAGGCCGAGTTGATTGCCAGCTACGAGCTGGAGTCCGGCAAGTCGCTGTTTCCTGCCCAGATCGAGCGCCTTTTCCTTAACCAGGTGGCCTATTCGGAAACCCGCATTAAGGCTGCGATCCAAAATGCTGGGGAGAAGCTCCTCGTGCGCTTCAGCGGTGGGCCAATCCTTGATTACCTGGGCGACCTGGTTGGTACTCCACGCCTGTTGGCCGTTGGCGCAGTCTGCTCCTTCCTGTTCGTTGCATCGCAGGCTCAGTCGCAGGATCGCTTGATCCCGACAGGCACCCGGATCACCACCCAGAACGGTGCCGTGGCTTTCCTCACTCGTCAGGACGCAGTAATCAAGGCTGGAACACTGTCCGTGCAAGTACGTGCTATCTGCGAAACAGTGGGCGTGATTGGTAATGGCTGGGCTATCGGCCAGATAAACACCCTGGTCGGCCAGCCTTTCCCAGGGCTTGCCGCGAACAACGACACCGTCCCTGCAGACGGAGTAGAGGACGAGTCTGATGATCACTACAAAGAGCGCATCATCCTTGCACCTGAGGCTTACACCACAGCAGGCAGTCGCGGTGCCTACCGGTACCACGCACTGTCAGTTCACCAGTCCATAATTGATGTGGCAGTGCGTGGTCCCGACGACGGCCTGCCAGATGGTGAGGTTGCGATTCACCCGCTGACTGAAACAGGTATGCCCACGGCGAACCTCCTGGAACAGGTCGAAAGCTATCTGAGTGGCGAAAAGCTACGCCCTTTGTGTGACACGGTACGAGTACAGATGCCGGACCGGATCGACTGGCGTATCAGATCGTATATCACCCTGTACTCCTGGGCCGACAAGGAACCGACACTGGCGGCGGTGAAAAAGGCTGCCGAGACTTACGCCCAGGAGCTGCGTGTGGGGCTCGGCATCGACATCGTACCTGAGCAGCTCAACGCCAGACTTCAAGTCATGGGCGTATACCGCTCGGCTCTGGAGCTACCGGCTAACACGCTGGACCTGCAGCGTCATGGATGGGCGGATTGCTCCGGCGTAGAGATCCTTTATGCGGGCTCCGTTGATGGCTGACCTAACTTTACCGCCCGCCCTGGCAGGTGATGAGCGCTTTGCGCTGCTATGCAAGATGCTTGCAGAGCGCCATGCCAGCATTGATCTGACTCCGATGCTGGTCTACCTCGTCGACCTGGTCAAGGCACCCTTGCTGCCTGTGTTGGCCGACCAGTTCAGCCTGCTCGATGAGGCGGTTTGGATGCTGGCTGAGTCGGAGGATGCTCGCAGGAACCTGATCAAAAACGCGGTCGAGCTGCATCGCTACAAGGGTACGCCCTGGGCGATTCGGGAAATCATTCGCTTGCTGGGTTTCGGTGAGGTCCAACTGCAGGAAGGGCTCGGCGGACGCACTTACGACGGCAGCATCACCTTCGACGGGCTTTATGTATATGGCGACTCCCGTGCTTGGGCTGCCTATCGCGTGATCTTCAATGACCCGATCACCAATGACCAGGCGGACCTTATCCGCCGCATGTTGTCCTCCATCGCGCCCGCAGGGCGCCGTCTTGCCTCGCTTGAATATCAAGCTGTGGCCATCCGCTACAACGGCGCCGCTCGCTACGACGGGCTGTATAACCATGGGAGCAGTGTTTGATGGCTAACTTGCCTGAAGCAGAAGATTTTTCAGAAGGCACGTATCAGATCGAGACTTCTGATCGCGTAATTGGTGGCCCTGGCGGAACTGCTAACAAACAAGCAGAGCAGCTAGGTAATCGAACTGCTTGGCTGAGAGCCGCGCTGGATAAAATTGTCAGCGGTACGACCTCTGTGGGTAAGGCCACGCAATTAGCCAACTCAAGGGTCTTGAAGTTCAAGGGGGCACTCAGCGGTAGCGGCTCATATGACGGCAGCGCCGACACCGAGATAACGCTGACACTTGCAGACAGCGGCTTTGCTGCAGGTAGCTACACCAAGGTGACTACCAATGCCAAAGGGTTGGTTGTAAGCGGAGAAAATCCGACAACTCTCGACGGTATTGGGATTACTGATGCTGTCCGTTCAAGCGCTACGGAGGTCTTCGGAAAGGTATCCGATTTGGCTGATAGCTGTTTTGTAATCCTGACCGACAAGACCACCGACAAGCCAGCAGCCATTTCTTATGGCGCTGGTCTGCATATCAAATATCCCGGCTTTAAACAGGGGTTTGAACTGGTCAGCGGCATTACTAACGAGTGGTTCGGTGTTCGGCGCGTGCTTGAGGATGGCACGGGAGTCTATCGAAAGGTTTGGACCGACGCGGACTTCAGCCCACAGACTTATGCCCCTCTCGCTAGTCCGGACCTGTCAGGAACACCACGGGCCCCCACCGCCACTGTTGGGACGAATACAGAGCAAATTGCGAATACCGCATTTGTGCAGGCCGCCATTGCTGCATTGGTCAATGCTGCTCCGGGCGCACTGAATGACCTCAATGAACTGGCGACTGCGATTGGCAACGACCCTAATTTTGCAGCCACCATAATGAACGCGCTTTCAACTAAAGCGCCGCTGGCGAGCCCTCTGCTTTCTGGAAAGCCAAAAGCACCTACACCGGGTGCTGACGCCGACAGCGACCAGATTGCCAACGTGGAATATGCCAAGGGCATTCGCTCGGCTGTAGAGGGTGGAGTATCCGAGGCTCTGAACACACTCGCCAAGCTGGCTGGTGCTCTCGCGCTAAAAGCACCGCTGGACAGCGCTTTGCTGTCAGGCAAACCGAAAGCCCCAACCGCTCCTTTGTTCGGTGAGGGGTCCAACAATGAGCAAATCGCCAACACCCGGTTTGTTCAAAGCTTGTTGGCGGCCCTATTTCCAAAGCGCGTTTTTTTGGCAAATGACTTCATTCGTATTCCCGATACGCCGGGAGGGTTCATTATTCAGTTCGGCAGTGCAGTGGTAGCTCCCGAGGGTACTACTGACGTGACACTGCCTATTTCCTTCAACAATATCCGGGGGGCTATCGCAGGGATGGGTGTATCGGGATGGAACACCAATGGTAACTACAGCGCGTATGCGGGTCTTAAATCTCAATCAGTCATCACTCTAACTCAAGACGTTTCCAGCACCAGTGGCGCGGGTAATCAGACTCTGTATTACTTGGCATGGGGTAATTGAAGATGCGCTTTTTTTACTGCTACGAGTCAGCGGGTTGGTTTAGCCCTGAGTACAACGAAGTCATTCCAGCCGATGCTGTCGAGGTTGATCAGGACGAGCGTCAAGCCTTGTTCGCGGGGATTGAGACGGGCCTCATCGTTGTGAAGGGCCAAGGCGGAAGGCCAGAGCTTGCTGAGCGCCCTGGCCCATCCGATGAACAGCTTAAGGCGCGTGAGCGGGTCTGGCGTGACGCGCAACTGGTCAAGACTGATCCGTTGGTGATGCGCCATCGAGATGAACTGGAAATGGGAGTTGCTACCACTCTGTCAACCGAACACTACGGCCAGTTGCTGACTTATCGTAACGAGCTGCGTAAATGGCCGGAGTTGCAGAGGTTTCCGACCACTGATAATCGGCCTCAAAACCCAGGCTGGTTGAAGTGATATGGGAGTGGACTAAGAGAACACTAGGGCGCGAATTTCGCGCTCTGCGGCACTGAAGCAGAGATGCAAAGTTGAAAGGAGGGCAGTCGGCCAAGGTGTTACAGCACTTCAGCCAACTGCCAACTCGCAGAACCAGCCTGCAAGCCAGCCAAGGCCCTCCCGCTCACGTGAGCGACGGGGAGCCTACCAGAAGCGCAAAGGTTTTGCAGATGATGCAAGAAATACGTTGTGGCCATTGCGGCCGAAAGCTCGCCGCCGTGTGCGGATTCACAGAATTACAGATCAAGTGCCCGCGTTGCCGGACACTCAACCACTTGAAGGCCGAGAGCCTCCTGACACCGCCGTTGAGCGCCCCAAGCCTTCAGGAGGCAACATGTCTGCGCAACCGATCATCCCCTGGATAGGCGGCAAACGCCGTCTCGCCGACCGCATCTTCCCGCTGTTTCCGGCACACAGTTGCTACGTTGAACCGTTCGCAGGCGGCGCCGCATTGTTCTTCCTCCGGCCTGTACCGGCAGAGGTGGAGGTGCTGAACGACGTCAACGGTGACCTGATCAACCTCTATCGAGTGGTGCAAAATCACTTGGAAGAGTTTGTCAGGCAGTTCAAATGGGCCTTGTCGAGCCGCCAGGTCTTCAAGTGGTTGCAGATGACCAGGCCAGAGACCCTAACCGATATCCAGCGGGCTGCCAGGTTCTATTACCTGCAGCAGTCCGCCTTCGGGGGGCGCGTCGATGGCCAGACATACGGAACGGCTACCACGACACCACCAGGGCTCAACCTGCTACGTCTGGAGGAAGCCTTGTCCGCCGCCCACCTGCGGCTGAGCAGCACTTATATAGAGCACTTGGGCTGGCAAGAGGTGATGAAGAAGTACGATCGTGAACACACATTGTTCTACTGTGACCCACCGTACTGGCAGACGGAGGGATATGGTGTCCCGTTCGGGCTGGAGCAATACGAAGCCATGGCCAAGCTCCTGGGCGAACTCAGGGGCAAAGCGATCATCAGCCTAAACGACCACCCAGATATCCGCAGGGTGTTTGCAGGCTTTCACATGGAAACCACCGACATCAAATACACGGTCGGTGGTGGCAAGGGGAGTGACGCGAGGGAGGTCTTGATCTTCAGCTGGGACATTCAGGCCGAACCTGCCGGTCTGTTTTGATATTCTGTTGCAACAGGTGCAAAAAAATCTGAAGTTGTTTATCTCAGATTAGAGCGCGAGTTTTTCGCGCTCGGCATCAGCTCAACTCATCGAACGGCTCATGGCCAAACACATCCTCCACGGGCTCCCCCGCCTCATATTCCGAATAATGGGGCGCTGCAAACTCTTCGTCCATGGACGTGTCCTCGATAGAAGTAAGGGTCAGGCACAAAAGACCAGTGGCATCGTCAATGCAGCCATGTAGCCGCTGCTTTCCAACCTGTATGTAGCCGCTGCCCTGGGCTTGAAAAAAGGTCTGCTCAAGCACCAGCACATCACCGGTACGCAGGCTACGAGCCTGTGCAATCGGTAACTGCAAACGCCCAAGGGTCACGGCAATAGCCAATTGGAACCGCGTCGGCATCGGCCCGGCAGCGGTGCGCCACGGCCCGGCGTCACACAACGCCAGGAAAGTTTCAGGGGCCAGCCACAGATAGCCCACGACCCGCGACGCCCCCAAGGTTACGCTGAGCCGACAACCAAACCCCTTGGGCCGATCGGTCTCCAGCAATCGCATATACCCCAATAACGCACTCACCTGCGGGCTCAGGTGATGCTGGAACAAAGCCCAGAACCAGGACTCCGGATCGTTGCCGGACGGGGCCAATGTCACCGGGCATTCGCCCAGCAGGCTGAGCAACGGCCCCGCTTCCGCGAGCGCCAGGACACCACACACGGTTTCGAAGCAGAACGCCTCGGCCCCTGCTGGGGCCCGTCCAGGTTCCAGTCGCAGCTCGCCGTCCTCGCCGGCGACCTGAAACGCCAGGCACAAGCCGCGCCCCAGCCGACGGCGTGCGGCAACCGTGTTGCTCTTGATCAAGGGAAAGCTCAAGTGCGGCACTCTCATGCGCAGCCGGTACTAGGCACAAGCAGGTTGACCGGCAACCCCAGCACTGCCGAGAACCGGTCCTCACACTGTTGCCGCACGCCGCTGAGCCAACGTGCCGTGGCGTCATGTTCCGCTTCCAGCTCGATGCTCCAGGCACTCTGCTCACGGCGAACGCTGGCGTTGATCCGCCCCAGCCGAGGCAAGTACAACACCGCCTGCAGCGGCCATTGGGAACCGGCCTGTATACGAGGGGCCAATTGTTCGGTGAGGGCCTCGACCATGGAGGCACCGGCCGACGCCTTGATTCCCGATAAGGAAGCTCCCGATCCAGTGCCTTCATCGTTATCGGCAAACAGTTGAGTGAACAGTCGCACTTGGTCCCAAGGCACTACGCCCTTAGCGCCCGGCTCCCGCTCCTCGCGCACCTCACGCGGACGTGGCCGCTCAAGGGGTTTATTTGAAACCTGGGTCATGTCGGCTCCTGAGCCAGAAGTAGGGATAACTCCTGAAGTTTCTCCACCTGCCGCAGACACTCGGTGACGTGCCTCTGAGCACTCCCGACGCGGCTTTCCTTTTCGTCCTGCTGGCCTTGTAATTGCGCCAGTTGGCCTTGGTCCCGCCGGGTACCGGCAGATAATGTTCGCTCCTGTGCGCCCCACGATTTCAAGGCCTTCAGGCTCAGCACCTGACCCTGATGCTGACTGAGCAATTCAGCACTTTGCCGAGCCTCCTCCTGCCGAGTCTGCTCAAGCGCATTCTTAGCCTGCTGGATATGTGCGAGCAGGGCCTGCTGGGCACGCTTGGCCTCACGCAGGGCGCGCTCGGCGCGGTCAGCCCTATGCCTGCGCAGGCGCCGCAGCGTCTCGACTTCGCCGAGAAGCACATCAGAATGGGACATGGGCGGTCAGATCCTTAAGCAGCTCCAGCGTCGTCAACATCGGCGTAGGCTCGCGCAAGTCCTGGCGCAGGAACCCGTCGACCGCCTGACGGCTGTCCACCGCCAAATCGGTCAGGGCATCGCTGCCAGGTTGATACTCCCCCAGCTTGAGCATCAGCTCGATCTGTTGGTACGCCGACAACAACCGTCGCAATGCCGTACCCGCCTGGATGTCCTCCGGCTCTGCGACGTTGCTCAAGATCCGTGAAAGGCTTGCCAACACATCCACCGCCGGGTAGTGCCCACGCTCGGCAAGCTTGCGGGACAACACGATATGCCCATCGAGCAGCGAGCGAACTTCATCGGCCACCGGATCGTTCATGGAGTCCTGCTCAATCAGCACCGTATAGATCGCGGTGATCACACCGTCACGCGTCAACCCGGCACGCTCCACCAGCCGTGGCAGCAGGCTGTATACCGAGGGAGGCAAACCTCCGCGCCCCAGGGGTTCGCCGGCAGCCAGGCCGATTTCACGCTGGGCCCGGGCGAAACGGGTCAAGGAGTCAATCAGCAGCAATACCCGTTGCCCCTTGCGCCGAAACCCTTCGGCCAATGCCGTGGCCGTGAACGCGGCCCGCGCGCGCTCCATGCTGGAACGATCGGAGGTGGCGCACACCAGTACCGCCTTGGCACGCAACTGGTCATCGAGCTCATGGTCAAGAAATTCACGCAGCTCCCGCCCCCGCTCGCCGATCAGCCCGAATACGATGACATCGCACTCGACGTTACGCGCGATCTCGGCCAGCAAGGTGGTCTTGCCACAACCGGCCCCGGCGAACAGGCCTACACGCTGGCCCTCGCCAATCGTCATCAGGCCATCGATCGAGCGCACTCCGGTGGCCAGTGCACGGTTAATCCTCGGCCGCTCGGTGGGCAACGGCGCTTCACACAACACCGCACTGGTATCCGGTAAGTCAGCCTCGACAAACGCACTCACGCCCTGCCCCGTAATCGGCCGTCCGAAACCATCCAGCACCTGGCCCAACAGGGCCTCGCTGACCTGGACTCGATGGGATACCCCAAGGCGCTCCACTCCAGCCCCTACCCGCACGCCTTCCAAATTACCCAAGGCACTGAGCACCGCATCCTGCTGATCGAAGCCGATGATCTCGGCGAGCATATAGTCGCCCGGACTTTTTTCCACCTGGCACAAGTCACCGATACGCGCCTGGGGTAGCCGGCACTGCAGCAGCATGCCGTTGACGCGCTGGATTCGGCCACGCATCGTCACCGGCGCAAAGCTGCTCAATGACTGGGACTGGCGCTGCTGCCAGGCTTCAAGACGCGCTTGCAGATCTGCACTCACCAGCGCACCTCGTAACGCTGCGCGCCGTCGAAGACCACCTTGCTGTTGTCGATCAGCACCAATCGCAACCCTTCCACTTCGTCGCCCACAAACAGTCGGCCGCCCTCCTCCAGGACCACGTGACCGTTCGGCCCGCCGACGATCTGCACAATCCTGAATGGCAGCGTGCTATCACGCACACGCACACGGCTGATCACCGGCACCGAGCTGTCGAATTGCTCACCAAAACGGCTGAGCATGCGCGCTACCAGCTCCACGTCGTCCTGAGAAACATCTCCGCTGAGCGCCACCTGGCCATTGATCACTTGCAAGATGACCCGCTGACTCAACTCACGCTCGCTGAGCATCTTCAACAGCTGCTGGCGTACTTCAAAAGACGAGGCCAATTCCTGCTTCTGAACCACGGGCTGCATCAGCGAAGCCTGTGCCTCACGCTCCCCTGTGGAGACCATGCCCACTGCCACGATAATTACCGTCACCACCAACACCAGGCTGATCAGGCGCTTTTGCTGCGAGTGCGAGATTGACGATAACTTCATCCCTTGCGCAGGCTCATTGGCCGGTAGCGGCGCTACCGTCGCAGGGGCTGTGGGTTGGGGCCAGGGCTGCTCGGCCAAGGTGACGCACAGGCGCACCCCTCCCACTGAAAACGGCACATTCAGTTCCAGTTTGGCGATCTGCGCCAGTACCTGGCCTTCGGGGTCTCGCAACAGCCCGGCTTCGGCCTGCACCAACCAGTTGGCGTCGATAAACCGCAGGCGCGCATGCTGCTCGACGACGCCCGGGTCGTTCAGCATCAGGTCAGCGTCCGCGTGAGCGCCAATGCTCCACTGCTCCCCAAACAACGGCAACGCAGCGCCCTGACGCAGCCCGTCAAGCACCCTTAACTCAAACATCAGCGAGACCTCCACGCTGGCCATGGCCAAATACTCATGCCACCGCACCACGCATCAGCTCGTCCTGGCCAAGGTCAATGCGCCCCCGCACTTTGACCTTGGAGGTGCTCCCCAACTCGGCGAATGAGAGCACCGGGACATGGTTGAACTCTTCCAGCAGCAAGGTACGCAAAGGACTACGCAGGTCCTGCGCCACCAACAGCACACTCTTGCTCTTGGCCCTTAAGGTAAAGGCCTGGCTGAGCAGGGTGATCAACACAGCGCTATGGTCGTCGTCCAGCGCGAAAAAAACCCCGGTCTGGGTCTGGCGCAATGCCTCGCGCAGGATGTTTTCAGAGTGCGGTGAAAGCAGCCAGGCATGCAGGCCGTCGGCCTCGCTGTACTGGTGAAAAATCTGCGCCTTGAGCGCAATACGCGCGTAGTCGGCCAATGCTTCCGGCTCACGCTCATGCTGGCCATACTCGATCAGCGATTCGACAATCAACCGTACGGCCCGCAGCGGTACACCTTCGCTGGCCAGACGTTGCAGCACTGATGAAAACCGCGATAGCGGCATGATTCGCTGCAGTTCCTGCACCAACTCCGGCTGGTTGTGCTCCAGCCAGCTGAGGATCGACTTGCTCTCCTGGATCCCCAGGAACTGCGGTCCACTGAGCATCATGGCCTGCTTCATGCGTTCGATAATCAGACTGGTCGCAGTAAAGCGTTCCAATTGCGGGTCATCGAGCAGTGGATCATCCGGTGCCAGCCAGACCCAGTCCTGTTCATCACGCTCAGCCAGCCCGGGTATTCCATGCTCAGGCTCGACCGTCAAGGCGTTACGCTCGACGGCCAGATAGTTGACAACCGAGGCCTTGACCATCGGCACTTCATGCACACAGAAACGCATTTCGTCGGCGGCCAGCGAGTCATCGAGTTCGACTTCGAATGGCGGCAGGGTCAGGCCAATATTGGCAACCAGTGCATTTCGGGACTGGCGAATCCCATGAATAAGCTCCGCCACCTCAGGCGCCCCACGCAAAACCGGGGGGAACAGCAACAGGTAAGGGCGCGACGGATCGAACCCGCGCAAGTCCTCTTTTCCGTTCTCTTCGGGACGCACGGCTTCGGCGGCTGCGGCCGCAGGCTCTGCTTGTCGCTGACGCTGGCGCATCAGGTAATACCCCAGGGTGCCGGTTATCAGCGAAATAAGGATAAATACCCCGGTCGGCATACCGGGCACTATCGCAAACGCGAGCATGCCCACCGAAGCGATTATCCAGCTCTTGGGCTCGCTGGTCATTTGCCGGGCAATTTCGGCGCCCATGTTACTGATACCTTTGCGCCCCTCCGGCGCCACGCGGGTGATGATCATGCCGGC
This sequence comes from Pseudomonas sp. SJZ103, assembly GCF_007828335.1. Lineage (NCBI taxonomy): Bacteria > Pseudomonadati > Pseudomonadota > Gammaproteobacteria > Pseudomonadales > Pseudomonadaceae > Pseudomonas > Pseudomonas sp. SJZ103. Next base: position 72,661 of record NZ_VIUN01000001.1, on the reverse strand, counting down.
GGTCAGGGAGATCAGCAGCGCCGGAATTTGTGCAATCAGGCCATCGCCGATCGTCAGCACCGAATACAACGCCATTGAATCAGCAGCGCTCAAGCCGTGCTGGAACATGCCCGTAGAGAAGCCGCCCAACAGGTTGACCACGACGATGATCAACCCCGCGATAGCGTCGCCCTTGACGAACTTCATGGCCCCATCCATCGCGCCGAACAACTGGCTCTCACGGGACAATTGCTCGCGCTTGTCCCGCGCTTGTGTGCCGTCAATCAGGCCAGCACGCAAGTCACTGTCGATGGACATCTGCTTACCCGGCATCGCGTCCAGGCTGAACCGCGCCGCGACCTCGGCAACCCGTTCCGAGCCCTTGGTAATCACCAGGAAGTTAACCAGGGTCAGGATCAGGAAAATCACCATCCCCACTGCCAGGTTGCCCCCCACCACGAAATTACCAAAGGCCTCGACGATGTCGCCGGCATCCTGCTCCAGCAGGATCAGACGCGTGGTTGCAATCGACAGGGCCAGTCGAAACATGGTGGTCAACAACAGGATCGACGGAAACGACGAAAACGCCAGGGGGCCCGGCAGGTAAAGCGCAAGCACGATCAACAGGCACGAAATGCAGATATTCAGGGCGATCAAAATGTCCACCAGCCAGGTGGGCAGCGGCACAATAAAGATGAATACGATGGCCATGACCACCACCGCGCCCAACACTTCGGCGCGCTGTGCCACTTTGAGCAATACACGGTTGATGGCCGACAGAGCGGTCACGTCATGGTCCTCGGCTCAGCGGCAAATCGTGTAGGCCCGCGCAAATGCCGGTCCAGTTCATCCACCACCACCACAAGCCGAGCCAAGGTATCCCGTCGTACATGACTGTCAGACCACAAGGCCAAGGGCAACTGCTGGAGCAACGGGTATAGCGTCTGGAGGGCTACCACTTGCCGGAGGGATGAGCTCCCTCCCAGATCATTCGCCAGTCGCAGGACCTCAGCAGCCTCAATGCCGCTGCCGGCGTAAGCCAACAGACGCTGCAACAAGCCTACCGCGTCATGTTCGATGCCCAAGCGCCCGATCAACGCATTGCACCCGGCCAACACGGAGCTCAACTGCCCGCAGTCCCGCAGGCCCAGCAGCAAAGTGCGCAACAGGGGCGTGGGCATTGACGACACCTTGGCCGCAATGTCATCCGCCAAAGCCTCACACATCACCTTGAGCCCGACGTGGAACTGCTCACCACCGTATACACCCAGCAAAGCCTGCATCATCGTCGACAGGGACTGGCGCGTGACCACACTGCTGTAGTAGAGCACACGCAGTGCCTGGCGCTCCTGAGGGTCGAGCCCGGCAGACTGCAATGCCAAGGCGATGTTCAGGCCTGCCTGGATCTCCCCTTTGAAACGGGCTTCAAGCTTGGCAATGGCATCGCGCGCCAACGTAGCCTCGGACTGACGGACCTCGCTGCCTGCCTCGGTCACCATATGCTTGAGCACCACGAACGCGCGCGCCGGGTCCCCGTCCGCAAGCTTCAGCAATTTTTCGAGAGTAGGTTTGTCCTGCAATTGCTGTCTGAAGAGTGCTAAAAGGAAAGGCAGCTTCTTCTTGGCCGGATGGCCCAACTGGTCATAAAGTTGCGCAAGCTGCGCGGCTGGGGGCACGCGCACCGTCATCTTCCGCTCGCTCAGCGCTCGGCTGTTGAGCTCCACCTCCTGGCCGAACAGATGTGCAAGCTCATCGATGCCCTTCGCGGGTGCGGGCACTGAGGCATGGCTGATAGCCGCCTGATCCAGGGGGCGGATTGTTTGCACATCGTTGTTGGATTCGACTTTCATGGACACGCCAGTACAGGAAGAGTGTTTCCCTGTGTGGCAATGTCTCCCCATGCAGTTCCATCGAAATCCTCTCTCAATACGAATTTGATAAAACTTGCAAAAGCCTTCAGCGCTCCGTGCAAATCATTGCAAAAAAAACCTTTTATTCAGAATATTTATATATATAAATCATAAAGTTACGATTTTTTTCCGATTGGCACAGGGAGTGCTAAAGGGACCTGTCGACACCCGCTCGACTGCGTCTACCCTAAGGAAAAAAAACATGAATCTCCCCATTGAAGCTTTAGCTCACCTCGTTGGCAGCTCGCCTCAATTCATGCATCACCTGACAGACGACCAGCAGAAAAAGCTCAGGCGCTTCATTCACAAACGCGTACTCAACCCGGAAGATGCGGATGATCTTCTGCAACTGACGTACCTGGAAGCCTGGCGCAACCGCGAGCGTTTCTGCGGCAACGCCTCGCTCAGCACCTGGATGTGCGGCATCGCACAGAACCTGATTCGCAACCACTTCAGGCGCATGTATGCCAAACCCGTGCATTGCGAATTTGATGAGTCGTTGTGGCATGGACAGGAAGAAAACAACAACCTGGATTGGGAATTTGAGATCAACCGCCGCCTTGAGAACACCCTGAGCGCCATTGACCACCTGCCGGCGGAAATGCGCAGGACGATGTACGCCTCGCTGGAAACCGACGGCAGCTACCAGGACACAGCCGACGTATTGGACATCCCTATCGGCACCGTTCGCTCACGACTGTCGCGAGCACGCGAACAGCTCAAGCGCACCACCCAGAACCCGTTTCAATCGTAAATCCGGCTGACTGGCCAAGCGTTGGGCGACAGGGATATCTGCCCAACCGAATCAGACCTTTTTCGTGCGTGCCAGAAAGATCACCAATAGTCCTGACAGCGCCGCACTGATCCCGCCACGACCGAACATCAGCCCAACTGCCAGCAGGGTCAACGAGCTGGTTTGCCCGGCAGTCGAGGAATTGCTTGACGTCATGGGGGTCACTTCACAGCAGACGCGAATCAGCAACCACTCGTCGCCCAAGTCGCGCGTTTCCGATAAACAATTGAAAGCGTAGATAAAAACTCAAAATAAATGCTTGACGCATTCCCGTTCTACGCGAATAATGCGCGCCACTTGGCTACATAGCTCAGTTGGTTAGAGCATAGCATTCATAATGCTGGGGTCCGGGGTTCAAGTCCCTGTGTAGCCACCAAGTACCTGTTTATAGATGTCTACAGCAGTCTATAAACAACCCCAAGAAGCCCGCCTAGTGCGGGCTTTCTTGTTTCTGGCTGTTCACCTCTGTCTACCCCTATACCTTCCCACCGTGTATCCCCCTGTGTATCCTTGGTAAAAAATAGAACTCAGGGGATACATGCCCATGAAGCGTTCTGAAATCAAGCGCCGTCCCTTGTCTGACACCGTCCTGGCAAGCCTGGAGCCCGACACCAAGGAATACCGGGAACAGGACGGCAACGGTCTGTACTTCCGCGTAAAACCCGACGGTCAAAAGTCCTGGCAACTGCGCTACAAAACGCCAGCTGGTAAATGGAGCTGGTTAGGTCTCGGGGGTTATCCAGAGGTCAGTGGCGCATTTGCAAGGCAGAAGGCTTCCGTACTGCGCAGTGACGCAGCCGACGGCAAGAACCCAATGGCGACTAAACAGGCTCGCCTAGCTGCTGAGCTAGCGGCAAATAACAATACGTTCGAGCCACTCGCACGGGAGTGGCATAGCTCGCGGCTCAACTCCTGGGATACCGGTACCGCCAAACGGGTCTTAGGTGCGTTGGAGCGCCATGTGTTCCCCACCTTCGGCAATCGCCCATACACAGGCATTCTGTCGATGGAGTGGATGGAACTGCTACGCGGAATGGAACGACAAGGCATCCTTGAGCAGATGAGCCGAGTCAGAGCCTACTGCAAAGACATCTATGACCTGGCTCGGGTAACCGGCCGAGCGATAAACAACCCACTTGATGGCGTGCATAAATTCCTTTCGGCAGGTAAGCCCGAAAACTATGCCCACGTCAGCATTGAGGAACTACCCGCCCTCCTCCGCGCCATTCGCTCCTACCCTCACGCCAAAGATGTGCAACTGGGCTTGCGCTTGCTGACACTCCTCGCTGTTCGCCCCAGTGAACTACGTGAAGCGTGCTGGGACGAGTTCGACCTTGATAAAAAACTTTGGACAATCCCAGTGGAACGCAAAGGCCGTAAGAAAGGCCTCGAGCACTTAGTACCACTTAGCCGTCAGGCCGTTGAAGCCCTCAAAGAGCTGCACGTCCTGACCGGCGCTTACCCATTACTCTTTCCTGGCAGAAGCGACCGCACCAAACCTCGAAGCGACACGGTATTTCTTATGGCTCTACGCCGTCTCGGGTATGAAGGTCAACAGACAGGCCATGGGTTTCGGCACATCGCTAGCACCGCCCTAAATGAACACCGATTTGATGCTGACCACATCGAGGCTCAACTCAGCCACAAGGCACCAGGTGTGCGCGGAATTTACAACAAGGCCCAGTACCTGGGGCCACGTACAACCATGATGCAGTGGTATGCCGATTACCTTGATCGACTGGAGAAAGGTAACGTGATCGAAGGGCATTTTGGCAGGGTCGAATAATGATGCGTTTCCGTACCCCCTCAAAAAACGGTGTTCCAGGTGTTCCAGGTGTTCCGCAAACGCTGAAAGCCACGTATTACGTGGCCTCCAGACGTGGAACACCTTTTTGTTTTAGCTGGAACACCTGGTGTTCCACACAAAAAAGGTGTTCCACCCATAAAGCGCCAAAAATGGAACACCTCACACCCTCCATACCCGGCTGTAGGCCGCTCGCACTGCGGTTCTTGAGGGATTTGTGTATCACGCGGTCATCAAGTTATCTGAGGGGTGCGGGGGTGATCAGTGCCTTATAGGGAGCTTCTTGGGCATCCGTTGGAGATAGATCCTGACGACCTTCCAAGTCGACTTACGGAGTGCGCTCTGTATCCAGAGTTCGCGGAGCGCTTCGCAGATGCTTTTGATCTGATCGATGAGGGGCGGTATCTCTGGAAAGAATTTTACGTCAGTGATCAAGGCTGGCATCCAGTTGCGAGCCTGGTTGCCTCTAGAGTGAGCTACATGGCTTTCAACATCCGACAGAGCTTCAACAGCTATCCCAGCCATGGATTGGCGAAAGCTATAAGGGATAGCCGCCTCGGTGTCGATACTAAGGGCTTTTCCGACACCCAGCTTGTGGCCGCCCTCGCGATAGATCGCGCTTGTCGATCAATCCAAATCCTTTGGGAATGGATTAACCGGATTGAAGACGATGTACGCAGGAGAGATCCGGTGCATGCCGCTCGACAGTTGATGAGATGGCCACATATTTACCTGGAAGCGGTCAACGATCATCGGCAGAGCTGCCCCCATTTAGAGATTGAAGCTAGAGAATCCGCCGCCATTTACATGGGTGACGCTCGGAACTACATGACTATCGCAATCGCATATCTGAACCCGGACCTCACCGAAGAGGAAAGGGTGGCAGTTAGTCGCGGCGCGGTGACTGCGGATCGCTATGCCAGATCGCGAAAAGGCACTCTTAAATCTGCCGAGGTCAGAAAATACGTGCATGCAGATCGGGACGCGGCCATCTGCAAAAAAGGCGAAGAGAGAAAAAATTCAACCGGAACGGAGCATGGTGTTGCGCCCTGGATGGTCAAGTATGGTTTCGGCGCCGGGCTTGGCGCAAAACAGGTCTACAACATCTTGGTCGCTGGCCGCGTCCTGACTCGGAAGAAAAAAAAGAAGAAGTGAGCTAAGCACATTTCCCATTGAGTAAATAGATTCGCTCTTGTTGATCACAGAGACAACAGGAGTCAGCCATGAACACCCGTGTCGCACATGTTTCAATTACCGTAACTACCAAAACCGAGCTCCCCCCTTCGCACTTAACAAGTGCTTCTGACGACCTTCTCTCGGCGGGCCAATTGGCATATGCCCTCCGTATACCTGGTCGTACCCTCGCAGAGTGGCGACATCGCGAACACTGGATTCCCTTTACTAGGGTTGAGGGTCGTCCACTTTATAGCCGCAAAAAAGTGTTGGCCTGGCTCGAAATGAGAAGGCGTGATGTCTTGGCGCTTGAGCAATTGGAGCTCGACGATGTGAGGGCAGGCAAATGACCAAAGCTCAAGACAGCCACGTTGTTGCAACGCCTTGCAGACTAGACCCACTCACGACGTTGATTCGAATAAATGAAGTCGTAGCAATGGTGGGCTTGGCAAGGCCCACGATTTACAAACTTATGCGCCAACCGGAAAGCGGCTTTCCTCTCCCCGTCAAACTCAGCGAAAGCACCGCCCGTGGAGCGCCGGTAGCCTGGGTTTTGAGTGAGGTTCAAAGCTGGGTGCGAGCACGCATCGCGCTACGCGCCAAGGAGGCCGCATGAGAGCGTCTGTAGCCCAAAAGGCGGCGTTACATCCATTCTCCCTACTCCGGCAAATCGGCCTATCTCCGGCGACCATGCAACGCCTCATCCGGTATCGAAATAAGCACGAAAGCCTGGGCCGGGCTGTCGTCGTCATGACCTGGCCTGACGGCACTTGGGGCGTACTCGCTATGCACACCGAGAAGTTCAGCCTCGTCGCTATCGACAGTGACCAAAAAGCAGCGGCCTATGAGGATGCTCGCTCGATGAATGAGGGCGGTTATCTACCGCTGCTTAACCTGCGCTGGGAATTTCATGCTTGAAATGAAAACGCCCCCGGCTGCAACCGGGGGCGTTGGAGGTAAATCTAGATGCCCAATCAATGTATTTCGCCCCCAGCAAATCTGCAAGATTCGCTTGTGGTTGCACGTCGGAAAACTGAGCGCTATGCTCTGGCCGTCGCTGCAAATTCAGCGACCGGGTTTAGCGGCCCGAGTTTAAGAAGGCGCACAGGCGCCACCATTTCGATTGCAGGCGCTTTTTTTGTGCCCGCACTCCTGCGTTATGGCGGCTGTGCACGGGAGACCTTCGGGTCTGCCGGGTTCCTTCTTACCCGGTCCGCTAACCCGTGCATAGCTGCCACCCATATTCGTTTAGCGGCGATTCGTGGCAGCTTCTACTTAAGAAGGAGCTCCACCATGCACGCCCTCAATCCGTCCAAAATCCGTGCTGCTGCCCACCGGGCAATGGCTCGCGCCGCTCTACATGCAAACTCCAGCCTCCGTTCTCGCCTCGCCCGTTACAACTCTCACATGGAAAAAGCACGCGCCCTGGAAGCCACAGGGGGTGTGAAATGAAATCGAAATGCCTCGCTCTGCCAGAAGAGCTTTTGACCGTCTCCGGCGACGTCGAAGCAGGCATACCAATCGATGCGATCAGCTGCGCCATCATTCGCGCCGACTCAGTCTTGGCCTTGCTTGAGGAACACTTCATAGAGGGCAGACCGCCGCTCCCATCAGCGATAGTGGCGGGCACTCTTTGGGATGTACGCGGCGCACTGGCTCTCATAAAAACACTGGCCGAACACGGCCATGATTCCACTCGCAAAATGCCTCGTGATGGAGGTGCCCAATGACCTCGCCAGCCGAACACAAAACACCGGGCCATACCCAGTTCACCAAGGTGAATAAAGAAGGTCGGATGCTGTTTCGCGTCAACGCAGGCATATCAATCGATGAGGCTTTAGAGGTCGCATCACACCTGCAATTTTTCGCCAATCAATTCGCGTTCGACGCCGCCATGACCGATAACTGCGAGCGGTTAAGTTGGGCGTCTTATTACCTCGGCGAGATGGCAAAAGCACTCATCGATGACGTCACGGACGGGCTATTTCTTGCGAGGCCTGACCAATGACCGAGCGCCGCGCTAAAACAGGCAAACGCCCCAGTTTCGCCCAGGTGAAAGCCGCCTCCCTTAAGGCTATTGACCGAGTGTTGGCTCACTGGCTACCCAACGGGAAACGCGAAGACGGCGGCAAGGAATATTCAGCGCCGAATCCAACTCGCGCCGACAAGCACGCCGGATCGTTCAAGGTGAATTTAGCCAAGGGCACCTGGGCGGATTTTGCCACCGGCGACAAGGGCGGCGACCTGATTGATTTGGTCCGTTATCTGGATGGTGGAACAGAGGTCGAGGCGTGCAACAAACTCGCCGAGTTTTTGGGTGTAACCAACGACTCAAATAGCGTCTCAACAGCTGCGAAATCGGCGCCAAGCAAAACACCGGATTGGGTGGCGATCCGCCCCATTCCTGATGAGGCCATGGCGAAAATTTTGGTCAAGCATCGCCAGCATGGAACGCCCTCAAAGGTTTGGATTTATCGAGACGCCGACGCCCTGCCGTTGATGGTGCTCTATCGCTTTGACCTGCCTCCAGATGACAGCGGCAATCCGCGTAAGGTGTTTGCACCTCTGACCTGGTGCAAAGGCAAAAATGGTGTCCTCCAGTGGCGCTGGCAAGGTTTGCCGGAACCGCGTCCGCTGTTGCATCTCGACCACCTCAAGCAACGCGACGTGGCACCCGTCGTGGTGACCGAGGGCGAGAAATCTGCCGACGCCGCCGCACACCTAATGCCCGGGTACGTGGCCACCTGCTGGCTCAACGGAACGAACTCTTGGCGCAAGTCTGATTTTAGTCCGTTGATTGGGCGCGATGTGCTGCTGTGGCCTGATAACGATGCGCCAGGGCTCAAGTGCATGGATGAGCTGGCCGAGCACCTGCGCACGCTGGGAGCGGCCTCTGTGCGCGTTCTGGCGCTCGCGGTGTTCAGTCAGCGACCCGGCCTCAATGGAGAGGCACCGACCTTTGCCAAGGGCGGTGTGTGGGCCGACGGCGATGATGCTGCCGATGCACAGGCAAAGGGTTGGACGCCCGCCCACTTTGCCGAGCTGGAGCGCACAGGAGAGCTTTTCTCTCTGCCCCTCACGACGCCTCGCGACAAGCCGTCCAAAGCCAAGCAGACCAACAGTAAACAACCCGCTAGGAAACCCAAAACCAATACGCTGCCAGGTGGCTTTCGGCTCACATCCGAAGGCGTATTTTATGCCGGCGATGATGGTGAAGCTCGGCCAGTCTGCTCTCGCCTGGAAATTCTCGCCCGCACCCGGGACGAAAAGGGCAATAACTGGGGCTTACTGGTCGAGCTGGATGATCCCGATGGGGATAAAAAACGCTGGAACATCCCCGCTCGCAACATGGCCGGTGACTTCGGCAAGGAAGTGTTGGGGCCTCTGGTGGATATGGGCTTGCGGTTGGCGGGAAGTCGGTCAGGGCGTAACGCTCGCAACGATTTGCAGGGCTACCTGCAAAGCTATGACAGTGACAAACGCGCCCGAGTGGTTAACCGACTCGGTTGGCATGACGATGCCTATCTGCTCCCAGAGCAACAGATTGGCGTCAGCAAAGAGCAGCTGCATTTCTATGATGCGGGTGCTCAACTTCCGCCCATCAGTCAGGCCGGAACACTCGCACAATGGCAACGCCATATTGGTTCCCTATGCATTGGCAACCACCGCCTGACGTTCGTTGTGTGTGCCGCTTTCGCAGGGCCAGTACTGCATATGCTCGGGCATGAGTCAGGGGGCTTTCACCTTTACGGCGATAGCTCCGGTGGGAAAACCACCCATTTGCAGGTGGCCGCATCGGTCTACGGTAGCCCACGTTGCGTACGCTCCTGGCGCTCTACTGACAACGCCCTCGAGTCCATCGCCGCCGCGCACTCAGATGGCTTATTGGTGCTCGATGAAATCGGCATGTGTGATCCGCGCATCATTGGCGAAACGGTTTACATGCTGGGTAATGGCAGTGGCAAAGCACGCGCCAATGATCGAGGCCAGGCCGGTCGTCACGTTCAGGAATGGCGTTTGTTGTTTCTCTCGACCGGGGAAAAGACGTTAGCGCAGCACATGGCAGAGGCAAACAAGGATCTTAAAGCGGGCATGGAAGTACGCATGCTCGCAGTACCTGCCGATGCCAGCAAAGGGCTTGGAATGTTCGATGCCCTCAATGGTTTTGAGGATGCTGCTGCGCTTTCAGACGCTCTAAAAGCGCGGGTGACCAAATACTACGGCACCCCGCTAACCGCCTTCCTATCGGCCCTGTGTGAGCCCGGAAAGATGCTGGGGTGGTCGACCATTTTGCGCCACACCATTGAGCGGTTTGTCTCGACGTCACTACCCAAATCAGCGAGCGGACAGGCCCAACGTGCTGCCACTCGCTTTGGATTAGCGGCTGCTGCTGGAGAGTTGGCCACCGCCCTGGGGATAACTGGCTGGCCAGAGGGGGGGGCGACCACGGCGGCAAAGGTTTGTCTCAATGCCTGGCTGAATGAGCGAGGCGGCGCCGGAAACTTCGAGAGTGATGCCATCGTGGCGCGGCTTCGCCAAGTGATCGAGCGTTTTGGGGAGAGCCGTTTCACTCGCTGGGAATCCGCCGCGGCCAAGATCGATGAGCACGGCCCTCGCACCATTGACCGGCTGGGCTTTCGCAAGACGCTGGAGCACGGCCTGGGTGATGCGCTGCACACCACCACGACCTACTACGTACTACCCGAGGCTTGGTGTTCCGAAGTTTTCAAAGGCATGAACCTGAACGCCGTTAACAAAGAGCTATTGAGCCGCGCCATTTTAGAGCCCGGCAGCGATGGCAAAGCGGCTCAATCCGTAAGGCTGCCGGGCATGCCCAAAGCCCGTGCCTACGTTTTTAACTCGTCCGCACTCATGGCGGATGACAGCGGGCACTCCTTCGAGGCCGCATAAATTAGTTATCCATTTTGGCCTGCCATTCCGGCAAGCCTTTCGCAGCACCATATGTAAATGGAGATACCCCCATGTTTAAAAGAAACACGCTTTCAACCCCTGAAATCAAAGCGGCTCAAACCAAACACGCAGCTCACCAAAAAACGCGCCAAGAACTGGAAAGGACCAAGGAACAACTAGCCCGCAAATTAGCGTCCTTGGTCGCTGAGGACGCTCTGGACAAGGAAGCCAAAGCATCCGCGCATGACAAAGCACTTAAAGCCTACAGTGCGGCCATTGCTGCTGGCGATACGACTGCTGAGGCCGAAGCAGATACAGCGCTGCAATCAATCCTCAGCGAGTCGGACAGAAGCCGTGGCAAGCACCTGGCTCGGACTGCTGCCATCGCTAAACTTGAACAGGAAGTGGGTGAGATCGACCAACGACTCGAAGAGTGCGGCCAAGCATTGGAGACCTCACACAAAGAGCTGTTGAGGGCAATCCTGTACAAACGAGCGGAGCAAATAAGAAGCAGCGCTAATGAGTTGGTGGCAGTAGCCAAACGATACCAGCAGGTCGCGTATCTCATGGGTCTGCAAGGCTCTTTGCAGGACATTCGGATTCCCTTACCCCCCACTCACCGGGAGGACCGGTTTGACTACGTCGGCCCTCATACAATTAGGACAGGCCCAGAGAGACCGCCGGTTGAGGAACTGCTGTTGGACTGAATCGACACACCATCAACGTGGAACACCTTTTTCCGTTGGAACACCCGGTGTTCCAACTAAAATAAAAAGGTGTTCCGGCCTGAAAGCCACGAGATACGTGGCTTTCAGCTTTAGTGGAACACCTGGAACACCTGGAACACCGTTTTTTGAGGGGTATTGGTTTTTAACCTCCGTCACCCCGTCTCATTCGGCGCCGTCAGCGAGGTTCTGTACGAAAAGTCCGTATGGTTAGAATCGCGCCATGATTGGCTGGAGGCCCGCATGTCAAAGCGTTACGAACTCTCCGATGCATCTTGGGAATTGATCAAGGATCTGGTTTCTCCCGAGCAGAGGATGGGTCGACATCGAACACGCCTTTACGCGCTGCTTACAGCCGATCAGACTCTTCCTCCGACACCAAATACTCAACAAAATCCAAGTAGGAACCCCATACTTCAGGTGCTGTCATCAATGCTTCTTTACCAATGCGGTTAACATCAATCGCATCACACCAGAACACCTGCCCCAACTGGGAGTTGCAGTCCATCACGATTAGACCTTCAGCAGGCTCCCCCAACACAAGATAATTTGAAGAAAGTGGGCCACTGCTTCTCAAACGCTTCGTTTCAACAAGAACATTAGTTGGAGATTCCCAACCGATCTGGTGCAGCGGTAAAACATAAATACCACTTCCGTCAAAAAACTCCCCCACCAATTTGAAGCTACTGGGAAGTGATACTTTCAACTCATGCTCCAGCTTTTCAATAAAATCCGGGGCCACTGCGCGAATACCATTCAACGACTCAAATCGACTCCTTACCATCTCTAAGCTTGACATACCAACCTCACTGTTTTTTACACGCCACTGCCAATATTCTTTAGGTTTTGTACGAAAAGTATTGCCGTATACAACGTGGGCAGCAGCGGGGTTTGCCACGCACATGCCAGACCGAATCTACTACATCTATCCTCACACAAATCACTCCTGACGCAACCTTGCCGACCGTTGAGGAGCGGCTCTCGGACTGAATCAACAGACTATCAACGTGGAACACCTTTTGCCGCTGGAACACCTAGTGTTCCAGCTCAAATAAAAAGGTGTTCCACTCTGCAAGCCCCGTAACTCGTGGCTTTCAGCCTTAGTGGAACACCTGGAACACCTGGAACACCGTTTTTTGAGAGGTATCGGTTTTTAACCCCCATCACCCCATCGCATTGCGCGCCTTCAGCGAGCATCAGAGGGTCGCCACACGCCTGCCGCCAAGCGTCTAGACAGCAGGCAAAACAACACCTTTCCGCGCTGTTCATGGGTCCTTTGGGAGGTTATTTGGATTGGGGTAATTCGAACCCCGATGTTTTTACAGATTCAAGTGGCTATAGGGGGTTCCGTCTCCGGTTGGGTAGCGAACTCAGTAGGTGACCAACACAGCGTATGCGGTATTAGGGCTGCTTGCATCGGACATAGTGAAAAGACTTCGCTCACATGCTGGGTTACCTGCTGACGAACCTTTGCCAGGCGAATGGGATCGGGATAAGAACATGACTGAAGTGATAGTGCATCTAGATGAGCTTGCAAGGAAAAGTCTGTTGCGAAAATCTCCTGGCGAAGTAGCGTAAGCTCGCAGCTGGGGACTCAAATCCCCATAAAAGGAAAAGAGGAGCAAGACACATGAGCAATACCGATGCAGTGGATTACCTGGTACGTGTAGTAAAGGAAAGTTCGCGATGTAGCGCCGCGCAACTCGCGGCTCTAGAGGGGCTGGGTGAAGCAGGTGGCAATGCGGCGATTGATTGCCTGATCGCGTATGCCAATGATGCGAGCGGTGGAAGTTCAGGGCATTTGGCTGCATTGAGAGCGCTAGGGCGAGCCGCTCGTAATGCATAACTAACAGCATTACGGATACCGCCGCTTCTGTAAAACGGGGCGACACTGAGCCAGGGTGTGGCCCCTTTTTTATTGCCTACGGTTACCACTCCCAACTGGACCTGCACACCACCCGTCCCTAGACTGGTTTTACGCAGTTCTTGCCTCTCACCTGAAAAGGAATCAGCCCCATGGATAAGAGTATTGCCGGCAGCCAAGAATGGGAAAGCCCAGCACCGGTTCACAACGCTAAGGGCCTGCATAAGCGAGACCTGAAACTGGGTTGGGATAGAATCCTGGGCGAACTTGAACAAGCGGGGAATTGGGAGGCATTGGCCGATCGGTACGGGCGTGCAGGCGGATTCGTTGACGCCTTGTATTGGGCTGACCAGATTGACCAAGAAAACGCGGATGTTTTGAAGGCGGCGCGAGATAAAGCTCACAAGCTGGCCACCGAGCGCCTGAGTGGCGGCTCACAATGAGTGCGCGTGACCGTAACGCAACCAGATACCTACTGGACGATAGCTTGAATGCCTGGTCCACCAAATGGGTGCTAGACGCAAATATGTTGCTGTGCGCCGGCTGTGCTGTTGGGCAGTGCATTCGGGACGCAGACCAACCGTTCATCCACCGAGACAGCTGCCGCTGGGCCAGCAACTCTACCATCTACCCCTGGCGCGAGCTGGCCGAGTTACTGCGTGAACTGCCAACGATGCAGACATAAGCGCAGGGTTTTCATTGAACGGAGTTCATCTGCCAGACTTGATCCATATCCAACTGGCCCACCACCTGGCGTGCATACTGAAGGCCAAAGATTTGTATGGCGTGGAGCTAGCCCAAATACGTGCGAAGAGATTTGTGGATGGCGTTGAGGTCGAGTGCGCTGTAGTCGAGGCACTGTTTATGGCGGTCGACCTGGCCGCTGACAAACGCCGCAAGGCACCTACATCATTATTGAGGAGGCGATCCAGTCATCCCAGCGGCCAACACACCATCCTGAATTGAACATGCCAATGGAGCTTGGCGTTTGGTCGTAGAATCTATAACGCTAAGACCAGGAAAAAGCATGCTGTAATCAAGAGTCCGCTTCAGAATAATGCCCACCATAATAAATGCTATCTCCAGTTGTTCCGTGGAGTTTAAAGGTTAAGTTCTCAACCATCTTGCGAAGCCTAGAGTTCTCATTTTTTAATTTTTCATTTTCTTGAGATTTTTCTTTTGCTTCTAGTATTGCTTTGCGCAAAATCTCTCTTATCTCGAAATGCCTTTTCCCGCCCTCTATAAAGTCTTGGCTTTGCTGGAGTGCTGCCAGTCTCGATATCAGCTCGGAGTTTTTGTCGCGAGCTATTTTTAAATAATTCTCTAGTGCTTTAATTGTGGTTCTTTCAGAGGGGCTTTCTTTTTCTTTTTTTTCTTCTTTTCGTTTTTTTGATTTTTCCCGCTTCGAGAGTAATTCAACTTTTACTCTGGCACGGTTTACTTGAGTCGAGGTTACTAGTTCTTTAGGAGAAGAGCGCTTAGGGATTGATAGCGTCCTGGACTGAGGAGCTAAAGCACCCAACTCAGCCTCTGTTCTATTTTCGGGTGCTGGGTCTGTTGGGGTTTTTATAGCTGATGATTTGCTCTTTCCGTTTTCTAAAGCGGATCGAAGTGTTTCACCAAAGACTGAAAAAACCTTGTGGTTTTTTGACGGAGTAGGTTCACTCATGTAATTCCTCTCATCCTTGACTGTCTCATCAACCTAGATATGTCTTGCATCATCAGTTAAGTGATAGCACTTTGACTGATGTTGCTGACAGAAGCAATAAGGTCGTTTGGAGGACGAATGGCTTTAGATCAACCTGGAGCGAGGGTTGTTGCTGAGGACAAAATTCTCTTTATCAAAAAAATCTTCGAAGACAATCACCCGCAGCTTTCATTGCGGATTGAGCTTTCTACCAAAGAACGTGACTGTTTTCCGGTTCGCAGAATGAGGCCGCTGAGGTTTTTTCGGTCGTTGAACTGGAGCGGTGTGGTTTGATTATTTTCAGCGCCAACAACAAGCCCGGCAGATGCCGGGCTTAGTGACGGAGCTTACTTGACTAGGCGCAGGTGTCTTGCAGCTTCGGGGTGGATCTGTGGTGGACTCGAAAGGGCTATCGACTCTAATCCAGCTAATTCTTTGAGAAATGCAGGTTTTATGTGTAAGGCTTTAGCTATCTCCAAGGCGTTGATTCCTTTTTTTTCCGCCAAGATGAATAGCGACCGCGCGAGCATTTCAGGTGGCTCTTGTGCTACCAAGTGATCCTCTCGCTCCCCATTGGTCTCGCCATATTTTCTCAGGGTGATCACCCCGGTTTTGTACTGACTCTCGGTGATTAGATCAAGCTGCTTTGCCCTAAATAAGATGCCGGCCTTGCTCACTTTCCAAGTGAGTTTGAATTCTTTTATGCCCTTCCAATCAAGCCGTGTCCCAGTTGGCCGAGGAAAAAGCTTTGCCATCATCGACCGGGGTAAAAGCAGGGCACTTGCGAATCTGTTGGCCTGGTTCTCGGTAACCCTATCGCCCGTTACCACCCCTTCGTGCATCACCAGATGACCTAGCTCATGAGCGATGTCAAAGCGCTGCCGGCATGCGCTTTCTTTAGCAGTGTTACGAACAATAAATGGCCGTTCAACTGATACAGAAAGAGCATCGATTTCCTTGGAAACGCCCTGGAACGTAGTAACGACCGCTCCTAAGTTTTCCACGAGCCTGGTCATGTTCGCTATAGGGCCTAAACCTAAGTCCCACTCTTTTCGACAATATTCTGCGGCTCGCTCAACTTCATCGAAGGTGTGCGAGTTTGGCAGGCTAGGAATACTCACTTGAGGGAGACGCAGCTCTTGATCAAGAAATTTGATCAAAGAGTCAATCATCTCGCCTCTAGCTATTGCTACCTGCTTGATAGTGCTCTTGGTTGTCATCAGTTTTCTGAAGTGAAACTGATCCTCATTCAGTCTGTGTGGTCGGGATCCGAAAAAACCAATTTCCACGTCCAAAGCTTCCGCAAGGTCGCCCATCAGTTGTTCTGTAGGCGTTCCTTGACCTGTTTCAAGCTTGTGTAGGTATTGGCGTGTTTTGCCTACCCTTTCTGCTACCTCTTCAAGAGCTAGCCCGCTAAAAACGCGGGCTAGTCTGAGAGATGCTCCGTCGAAAACGGCATTCATCTATATCACTCGGTTTGAGCTTTATCGCTCTTATCAATGGAATCTTCGCGGACACCAACCTCAGCTGGCCGCAGCTCTTTAGAAGCTGGAGTGTCGCTGTCCACAGTATGCAGTACAGGACCAGATGCTCCATATGCCCACTGAGACACTTTTTCCTGGAAAGCGTTGTATCCAATGAAGAAAACTCGATCCTCGTCTTCCTCCGTCATCGCCTTTTCGACTACAAAGCGCCACATAACAGGGGCATTTTCATCGATCGAGAACAGGTCGTCAGCACCATTACGCTTGAAAAAACCAGGTTTTTCGGGACTTTCTGGATCATCTCGGAAAAAGCGGCACGGTACGTTACCGATCCTGAACGTTACGTCCATGCCCGCATTAGCGAGGCTAAGCCATTGGTACTTGCCGCTAGTGCATAGCTGGATGAGAAGGTTTCGAGAGCGACCAAATACAGCAGTTTCTTGCGTGTACGAGTCATCCAAAGGGGATGCCATTTCTTGAAGAGTACTGTAGCGAATGTCGAGTAGAGGTTCGGCAATTTTTGCCAGGCGCTCATCGGACAGTTCTGAGTAGAACGAGGAGGGGTGTTTAAAGGTCATAACGATTCCTGGCAAAAACCGGTTTTTGTCAACCAAAGAATCGGGCAAAAAATGGGTTCTGTCAACCAAGATCGAATGCAATCTTGAAGCAACCGCCTTTTTTTGAAATCCACCCACAACTCACATCTTTATACGGTGCGCACTGCTTCATTGCTGAATGATGGTTGCAATGGCACACCCATCAGTGAGCCGAGTTCCCTGAGTGAAGCCCTGGAGGACCAGAGCCGTGAGCTGCAGAGGAGCTAGCAAGGAGCGGCGAGTATAAACATTCGAACTATCATCGCCGCCCTTCCCCCTTTAGCCCTGTCTCGACATGACTGCCGTGTTTTTAAGCCTGCCGATTACCTAGGCTATTACCAGCGCTCGTGGGTGTTCCATTCCTTACGACCAAGGCCAGGAGCCATCCGGGGTGTGAAAGTCTAGATTTATTTTTGGAACCCACCTAATGGCCCAGCAAAACCAGCCGATCTTATTACTAACGGGGTCCAAACCTCAGTAATTCAGAGGGCAGCTATAGCCCCGTTTTTGGCTTCTTTCTTCGCTCATTGAGCTCATTGATAAGCAACCCACTGCCGCCTTCAATAACTCTTAGAAGCAGAAAGAAAATGGTCGAACCCGAACGGATCGTCTCCCTTTCACGGGAAGTGGAGTCTCTGGCGAATCGTGGTGTCAGTGATATACATGCGATCACTCGCCAAACTCGATTGCTGGCAATCAATGCACTCATTGAAGCCGCGCATGCAGGCAAGGCCGGGATGGGGTTCTCGGTTGTGGCCGAAGAAGTCAAAAACATCTCCGAACGTATTTCGAAAATTGCCAGCGGGCTCACCGAGGACTTGCAGGTTTCGGTCAATGAACTGACGGCACTCGGTCGTGGTATGTGCTTTGACGTGCGGGGACAGCGATTGGCTGATCTGTCGCTTAACATGATCGAGATCATCGATCGAAACCTTTACGAGCGCACATGCGACGTGCGCTGGTGGGCAACTGATGCATCCCTGGTAGACGCGCTGACGAGTCAATCCCCGGAAGATTGCGCCCACGCCAGCGAGCGTCTTGGGATCATTCTCGACAGTTATACCGTGTACCTGGACATCTGGGTCGCTGACAACAGTGGGCGAATCTTGGCATCGGGCAGACCGGGAACCTTTGGCAGAGTGATCGGAGCCAATGTTGCAAAGGAGTCTTGGTTCAAGAAAGCAATGCAGCACGCTTCAGGTGATCAGTATTTTGCTGGAGAAGTAACGGCCGAACCGCTTTTGAACGACTCACAAACCTGCACATTCAGTGCGGCTGTGCGCAGCAAAGCAGGTAAACAGACCCCAGTGATTGGCGTTATCGGAATTTTTTTCGACTGGAAAAATCAAGCTGACTCCGTGCTCAACGGCGTGCGCTTGAGCGAGGATGAACGCTCGCGAAGTCGATTGATGATCATCGATGACAATCACAGGATAATTGCCAGCTCTGATACACAGAATCAGCTGGGCGAACGCATTGAGTTGCAGACTAAAGCTTCCCAATCGAGCGGTTACAGCGTCCTGAGTAAAAACCTCATTCAGGGTTACTCGATAACGCCTGGGTTTGAAACCTATTCTGGTATGGGGTGGCTAGGCGTCATCGAGCAGCACTTACCCACAATTGACGCTTAACCCCCTCTGCACCGTATAGCATTGGAGCCATATCGAAAACGTTGGCCGAGTAGCGGTCGCTGGCTTAGCAGTACTCTGCGGACATTAGAAAATTGGCACGACTGATTGCGTACAACGCAGACCCTTTCTCATTAAGGCTTCAGTATCAGGTTCAATGGGACGCCGCGTGTATCCCCTAGTGTATCCCTGCCACCAGGATAAAATATTAAATACATTAAAATCATATAGTTATAAATCCAGTTCAAGTGACTGTGTACCACCAAGTACCGATCCATAGATGTCTACAGCAGTCTATGAATCACCTCAAGAAGCCCGCCTCGTGCGGGCTTTCTTGTTTCTGGCTGTTCACCTCTGTCTATCCCTATCCTTCCCCTCCGTGTATGCCCCCATGCATGCTTCAATAAAAATTGAACTGGAGGCAACGCACAGATATCAAGCGACGCCCTCTCGCTGACACGACACTTTCCAGCCTGGAGCCTGAGGCCGGGGCATACCGCGAACTAGAGCATGCATCTAGATCAAACCTGAAATTTATCGGCAGGTACCGGTGATGGGAAATACGACCCTAAGCACGTATATTTTTCGAGCGGTGTAACACGAAGCCCAACACTTCCCGGTGCTCATTAATGAGGTGTCAAGGAAGGAAGATGAGGGGTCTTAACGCGGGCCTTAGGCTACTCTCCAACCGCCATATCAGGCTCCATTCTAAGTGTTCCCGTGGGCAGCAAGGCGCGTGTTGATCGGCGATTCAGCCAATCCACTGTGGTCATGCCCAAAACACGATGAAAGTCACGGAGCAACTAAGCGACTGGCGCTCACATCAAGGTCACACCACCGCAGTTGCAATCTTTCTGGAACGCCACGCAAACGCCAACACCATCAGCAGCCCTAGCCCCGCCACCGCCGCTCCGGCCAGGGAAATCGCCGGATAACCTAGCCCGGCATTGATCACCGCGCCGCCCAGCGCCGCACCAATCGCATTGCCGAAGTTAAACGCACCGATGTTCACCGCCGAGGCCAGATTGGGCGCCTCCTTGGCAGCTTCCATGACGCGCATCTGCAGCGGCGGCACCAGGGCGAAACTGGCAATACCCCATATCAGGATGGCAACGGCTGCCGGCAGCGGCCAACGCATCAGTACCGTAAACGCCAGCAACACGAGAATCAGCACGCTCAGCGAAACGATCAGGGTGCGATCTATCGAGCGATCAGCGGCCTTGCCGCCCCACATGTTGCCCAGGGTCAACCCCACACCGAACAGTACCAGCATGGCGGTGATGTAGGCAGTGGACGCACGGGTCTCGCTGCTGAGGATCGGCGCGATGTAGGTGAAGACGGTAAACATTGCGCCCGAACCGACTACCGTGAGGGCCAACGCGCCCAGCACCGGGCCACGGCCCAGTACCCGAATTTCGGCCATTACACCAACGCTTGGCGGCGCCTTCAGGTTGGGCAGGGCGAACCACAACGCGGCCATAGCCACCACACCGAGGCCGGTAATACCCCTGAATGCTGTGCGCCAGCCGAACAGTTCGCCAAACCAGGCGGCCAGCGGCACACCGCCGATGGTTGCCAGGGTGAGGCCCATAAACATTGCCGCGACCGCCCCGGCACGCTTCTCAGGGGCGACCACGCTGGCGGCAACGATAGAGCCAACGCCAAAGAACGCACCGTGGTTCAGTGAGGTCACCACCCTGGCGATCATGAGGCTGTAGTAATCGGTCGCCAGGGCTGACATCAGATTACCCAGCGTGAAAATCGCCATGAGTCCGATCAGCAGATAGCGCCGGGGAATCCTGCCGGTGGTCAGGGTCATCAGTGGCGCGCCGAGCAGTACACCCAGGGCGTAAGCACTAACTAACAGGCCCGCGGCGGGAATGGAAACGCCGAGATCCTCAGCGATGCCCGGCAACATGCCCATTGGGGCGAACTCGGTAACACCGATGCCAAAGGCACCTATGGCGAGTGCGACAAGTGGTGGATTGATACGCATGGAAGGCTCCTTATCTATGCCGCCAATGCTACGATCCAGCGTTTTAAGGCGGTAGATAGCATTTCTGGCAATCACCTATGCGTAAGGAGCACAAATGGACTTCAACGGTAGATCCGGTGACATGCTCGTGTTCGCCACCGTGGCGCAGGAAGGCAGCCTATCGGCGGCCGCGCGTGCATTAGGGCTTACACCCTCGGCGGTCAGCCGGATCATCGCGCGTACCGAACAGCGCCTTGGCACCCGGCTGCTGTTGCGCACCACCCGAGCGATCAGCTTCACTGCCGAGGGCGAGGCTTTCCTGCGCGGCGCCCGGCGTATCCTGGCCGATATGGCCGAGGTGGAAGAAGCCATCGCCGACCAGGGCGTACCCAGGGGCCGATTGCGGGTCAGTGCCGCCCTTGGCCACGGGCGGCTGGCCATCGTTCCCTTGGTGGCGGCATTCAGCGCCCGCCATCCGAACATCTTGGTCGACCTTACCCTCGGCGACGAAGTGGTCGACATTCTCGGCGGCCAGGCCGATGTGGCGGTACGTTTTGGCCATCTGCCCGACAGCCCGCTGACCGCGCGCAGGATCGGCGACACCGGCCAGGTAGTGGTGGCCTCGCCCGAATACCTGCAACGCCACGGCATCCCTCGCGAACCGGAAGACCTGCTACGGCATAACTGCCTGCGCTTCAACTTCCGGCGTGCCGAACCCAACTGGCCGTTCACCCGCGACGGAATAGAGTTTTCCCTGAAGGTCAGTGGCAACATCGAATGCAGCAGTGGTGAAGCGCTGGCACAACTCGCGCGAGTAGGTGCCGGCATTGCGCGTATCGGCGAGTTCAGCGTGAGCGAAGATCTACAGCGCGGCGACCTGATACCGCTGCTGGAAGCCTGGAACCCTGGCGACCAAGAGCCGATTCATGCGGTGTTTGTAGGTGGATCGGCGATGCCAGCGCGGGTGCGGCTGTTCGTGGACTTCCTACTGGAAAATCACCGGATGTAAGCGGCAGCGTCACCTGATCCTTCCGGCTACTCGCGATACTGTCCGCATCGGGTAGGTGACTTCGCCGGGCGCTTACTTGCTGAACACTTGGCTGGAGTGTATGTAGATAGATCCGTCTAAACACTCCCCATGCGACTTCCCAGGGCGCCTCGCCTCCTCCCCCACACCATCGCTGCGCACTGGTATGCCGAACATTTATACCTGTCCTTTTTAACCAAACGGTTGTCCATTCGAGCCAAGCGCGCTTCATCTCCCCTAGATAATTTTCACTCCATGCCGTGTCCCTACAAACACAAATGACGAGGTGTCTCATGCATCTACGAGAACAGCAGCGACTATCCGATTCATCCTGGTTTTTACAGAGATGGGACATGGCCCCCGAAGAGTTTGCCACTTATCTATTACAACTCGGGACCTTGGTGCTGCAACGCCGATGGAATGGTACCAATCGTAAAACACCAACCTCCACGGGGATCTAGAACAGCGACCGTCCGTTTGAGACAGAAATAAAAGAGCTCCCAGCCACGGGCAATATCTACTCCCATGGCCGCAAGACCAGTTCCGATGTCGGCATTCTGCGTCTGCTGTAAGCACGGCTTTCTAAGCCGTTGTCCCTCTAGACCAAACGATTGTCCTTGCCAGCAAAGCGTGCACTCGACAGCAGATCTAATTTGGATCCGTCGCAAGCTCTCGCGCCCCTTATCAACCGCGTGGAACGCGACATTCAGCGAATAAGATCGTCCCCAGCCGAAACGGAGAAACCGCATCATGACCGACCAGCAACCCTCCATGGAACAACAGCCCTCCCTCTATACGCGTCTTGGGGGTTACGACGTTATTTATCAGTTCGCAGGTGCAGTTTTGCGGAAGACCATGGGGCATCCCGCTATCGGCCACATCTGGGCCCACATGTCCGAATCAACATTCCAGAAGGAGCACATCAATTTTGTCGACTTCCTTTCTGAACACTGGGGTGGCAGCGCCAAATACAGAGGTAGGGACATGGTCACCGCGCATCGCGGAATGGGTCTTACCGAGGTGCACTGGCAAGCTGTGCTCGATTGTCTTGAGGAATGCTATAACGACTACGATCTGGCACCGGAGCTGCGCAAAGAGGTCAATGACTTTCTGGTCAAGTTCAAACCAGCCGTGATTGGGAGCCCCTCCTACCGCGACGTTGTACTCGCACACCCCGAAATGGACCCCGCCAAAGGAATGAAAAGCGTTGGGGTAATTTGGCCGAAACGAGGGAAGTAACCTGCAAAAAAGCTGTCGGCAGAGAACACTTCTTGAAGATCATTATCAACCTGCCAAGACTGTCAGGAATCTTAATGAGCAAATTCAGGAACACGCTTGCCGTCCTGGCCATGGCCCGCAGGGAGCGACCGGAGCAATTGCAATGACGACTCGAGGATCAACTTCAATGGTTGGCGGCCGATGTCACAAAACACCAGGACCTCGACGCGCGGGCTTCATGTGCAGCATCGCTCGGCCCACTTGATTATCTGGCGCCGGATACTGGTATTGCTGCACTCGTCGAGGACCTGAATATTGAAGCCTTCAAGGTGCAGTGGCAGGTCAATGGTGTTGGTGCACTGAACACGCTTCCCACTCTGAGTCAGAAACAGATAGACGTTCCTTCTCAAGCAGGTAGCTGTCCTGCTCAAACAAGTAGTTGTCCTGTTCGACCAAGCAACAGCGTGGCCCCCCAATTATTTTAATTGCTCAGCACAATGACAGCGCCGCATTCGAGGCTTCTGTCGATTGGCGAACGCTGTAAGCCTGCTCCACCGCCGGCTCAAAAACGTTGTGCGTCGAACGTTGCTCTTCATCCGTATAAGCAGATCAGGAGACAACCGATGAGTGTACCGATATCCCTGGGACCGCTTTCGACGCATGGCGAACGGTTCTCCATCGGCAAGTAATACAGGGAGCGATTTCATCAACTTCAGAGGGGGCAAAGACATGAGCCATACGCACGAACATCATCATGATCACGACCACACTGAGCCACCGGAGGCCATAGCGCTACGCGTCAAAGCGCTCGAGTCCCTGCTGACGGAAAAGGGGCTGGTCGATCCCGTAGCCATGGATGCTTTGGTGGACACCTACCAACACAAGGTCGGCCCGAGAAACGGCGCCCAGGTGATAGCGAAAGCCTGGTTCGACCCCCTGTACAAACACAGGCTGCTGGAAGATGGCACCGCAGCCATCGCCGAGCTGGGCTTTTCTGGTGTTCAGGGTGAAGACATGGTGGTAGTGGAGAACAGCCAGACCGTGCACAACGTGACGGTATGCACACTGTGCTCCTGCTACCCGTGGCCGACCCTGGGCCTGCCACCGGTCTGGTACAAGTCCGCACCTTATCGCTCGAGGATAGTCATTGACCCGCGCGGCGTGCTGGCGGAGTTCGGTCTGACGATCCCTGATGACAAGGAAGTTCGCGTCTGGGACAGCAGCGCTGAGCTGCGCTATCTGGTATTGCCGGAACGTCCGGCGGGTACTGATGGCTGGAACGAGGAACAACTGGTCGAACTCGTGACTCGCGACGCCATGATCGGCACCGGACTGCCTAAGAAACCAGATCAAGTAGCCTGAACCTGAGAAGGAGAAAACCCATGAATGGTATACACGACCTGGGCGGCATGCATGGCTTCGGCCCAGTGCTCACGGAAGAGCACGAACCCATCTTCCATCATGATTGGGAGCGCAGAGTTTTTCCGCTCTTCGCCTCGCTCTTCGTCGGCGGGTACTTCAACGTTGACGAATTCCGCCACGCCATCGAACGCATGAAGCCGGCCGAATACCTGCAGTCGAGCTACTACGAGCACTGGCTGCACGCCTTCGAGACCCTGCTGACAGAAAAGGGTGTCATCAGCGCCGCCGAACTGCTGGGTACGGCCAAACCAACCCCACCGACACAGCCCGTCACGGTTTTAACTCCGGACATCGTCGACGCCGTAGTGCTCGGCGGCGCCTCGTCGCGGGCAAAAGAAGATGTCCCCGGCCAATTCCGAGTCGGTGACCGGGTGCGAACGAAGTGCCTCAACCCAACCAATCACACCCGGCTGCCACGCTACGCGCGCGGTAAGGTCGGCACCATCGTGATTGCACATGGCGCGTTCGCTACCCCGGACACGATGGCCCATGGTTTGGGCGAACAGCCGCAGCAGGTCTATGCCGTACGCTTCAGTGCCGAAGAGCTGTGGGGAGTACGGCGACCCGACAGTGTGTGCATCGACCTATGGGACAACTACCTGGAGGCCGTATGAACACGAGCATGCACCACGACTACAAGGCCGTCGGCCTCCCTCTCGACGATGAAGGCCCGGTGTTCGACAAGCCTTGGCAGGCTCAGGCTTTTTCCCTGCTGGTGCACTTGCACCAAGCCGGCGTGTTCCCCTGGAAGGACTGGGTGCAGGTATTCAGCGAAGAGATCAAGGCTGCCCCGGCGCAACCCGGAGAAAGCGTCAATGACGCCTATTACCGGCAATGGATCACGGCCATGGAAAGAATGGTCACCACCCTCGGCCTGACCGGGATGGAGGACATCGTCCAGCGGGGCGAGGAATGGAGGCAGGCCTACCTGAATACTCCCCATGGACAACCGGTGGTTTTGCTCAATGCAAGTTGTCCGCCGGCCCACGGGCACACCTCTGAGCATCTGCCGCATCGCAAGCCCGTGGCAATCAGCCGAGCCTCTAACTGAGGGCAGAGCAGTTTTTTGTTGTCCTTTTTTACCTAGCAAGCCGCAGAGGCGGCCAAGGAGTCATCGTCATGCATATCGAACCTGGCCTCGTGGAAGCCGGAAAACTCTGGCTGAGCTATGTTACCGCCGCAAGCGTCGGCACCTACACCGTCAAACTCGTTGCGGACGCCATTGGTGAACGAGGTGCCGTCTCGCTGGTAGTTCGCGCCGCCGCCGCCACGGCGCTGGTGTTTGGCTTCTTTGAACTGCTACCCCATCATCCGGTTGGCGTCTCGGAGGTGCATCTCATACTCGGCTCGACGCTGTTCCTGTTGTTCGGTGCAGCACCTGCAGCAGTAGGTCTCGCTTTGGGGCTGTTAATCCAGGGTATGTTCTTCGCCCCATTCGACCTGCCGCAGTACGGCATGAACGTCACCACCCTTTTGGTACCGCTGTTAGCAGTTGCTGCCCTGGCGCGGCGTATCATCGCGCCAAACACGCCCTATGTTGATCTGAGCTATCGCCAGGCACTGGGCCTGTCGACGGCCTTCCAGTCAGGCATCGTCGCCTGGGTTGCCTTCTGGGCCTTCTACGGGAAGGGCTTCACGGCAGAGAACGCACTGTCAGTCCTGACCTTCGGCAGTGCCTACATGACCGTCGTCATCCTCGAACCGCTGTTGGACCTGGCCGTGCTGGCCGGAGCGAAGGCAACGCATCACCTGCGCAATAGCAGGCTGGTCGAGCGTCGTCTGTACCAGGCCGCCTGAGTCGACAGACGCCAGTCCAGGTCAGACTTTCCCCGGGCATTCGAAGACCGCAATGCTCGGGGCATCAAAGAAGATTCTGGACCGATCCACAACTGTCCGTTCCTGGTTTGGCTTCACCTTCTACGCTGGCTGCGAGTCCGCGTGGGGAGATCCCGAACCGCTGCTTGAACAACCGGGAGAAATGCGAAGCATCGTTAAAGCCCCAGCGCAGCGCTACGGCGAGTACGCCAGGATGGCCGGAACTGCAGAGATCGCGAGCGCTGTGCCGCAAGCGCAGCTCCCGAATCAGGCCACTGACAGAAAATGGCTCCTCCTCGAACAGGCCATAGAGTGTCCGGCGCGAGACTTTGAATCGCGCCGCAAGCAGGTCCGGCCCGAGCCCGGGTTCAGATAAATGATCGGCTATATAAGTTTCGACCGCCTGGCGGAAGGCTGTCCGCACCGGTACCCGGTCCTGCTCCTGCGCCTCCAGCGTGGCGCCCAGCGCGATGGCGATGACGCCATTGAGCGCGGCGCTGAGCCCATGCTGCGCCTGTATGCCGACGCTGGCGTCCATCTGTTCAAGCGAACGGGCGAAGCGAGCCGCGACCAATCCAAGTCCCGCTTGTCCACTGACGCAGCGCGCTGTCGCCTGGCGCGGTGCCGCGAGCCTGGACACCAGTTGCTCCCTGGGTATACGGAATGACAGCACGCGCCAATCTTCCCTGAAATCGAGAAAGTAGGGACGCGTGGAGTCCACGACGGAGAAGTCACCGGGCAACACCAGTGTCTCCTGCCCATCCTGACGCACCACGCATGACCCTTCCAACTGGAAGTTCGCGAAGCAGAACTCGACCGGGTTGCGGCGGATTTCATCCCAGCGTCGTTGGACAAACTGCGCACGGGAAAACACGCGGGTCTGCGCGCTCATGGAGAGGGGCCGGGAGCTCACCTCACCCGTGAAGTCCGATCCTGCATGCTCTTGCTTGAGGATGGGATTGAGCGAGACGAAGGCTTCGCAGAGGACCTCACGCCAGTAGCTGAATCTTTCGCGCTGCACGCACGCTTCGGTAGTCCAGATTTGCATCCTGCGGTCACCCCTCAGTGGCGCAAAAGACAATCATCACGAGCGCAAGCCAGCAACTAATTTCTGAGCCAATGTCACGGTATGGCAGGCCGCTCAGACGTGTCATGTGTTCCTCCTGTTGCACAGATCGTCAACTGGTCTTGCACGCAAAGGCAAGTCGCCGGTTGATGGGCTGCAGGCACCCTGGCACGGCATTTTCGTTTGCTCCTGCGCTGTGCACGGCGGGAATGCGAATGTGTCATGTCGGTGCAGTTTTTCGCCGGATAATCAGGCGCACGACTGACCCCATGTGACCTGCGGCAGAAAGACGCAAAGTCCGCGCCAGAACCAAGGGGGCATTCACCCGCTACAGGCTCTTTCTGCAGAAGGCACAACCTCAGTCGGGAAAGCCCTGCGCCCTTGCGCAAATCGTCAACTGGGGTTGCACGCTCCAGCGAGACCGAGGCAGTCCGGCTGCCTACGATGGGTTGTCCGTTACCTAACCCACCGCAAGAAAGGTCGCTTCCCATGGCTATCGATTTCCAGCTCACCGAATCACAGAAGGCTTTACAGGCAAGCGCGCGAACCTTCGCCGCCGAAGTCCTCAGCAAGGTCGCCTCCACCATCGCCCCAATCGCGCGACCGGAAGACCGGTTCTACGCCACGCGGCCGTTCTACGATGCAATGGTCGACGCCGGCTTCATCAAGGCGTTGCTGCCAGCCTCGTTCGGCGGCAGCGCCCTGACCACGCTGGATTTTGCGTTGGCTGCCGAAGAACTCGCCGCCGCCGACGTCAACTTGCCTTCGGCCTTACTGGGCACCGGCCTGGGTTTGCACGCGGTGCTGCACCACGGCACCGAGGAGCAGAAACGCCGCTTCCTGCCGGACTTCGTCGAAGATGGCTCGCGCCTGGCCGCCCTGGCCTTCACTGAGGTCACCGGAGGCGCGAACTACGACAGCCCTGACCCCTCCGCCGGCGTACAGACATTCGCCCGCCTCGAAGGCGACGAATGGGTCATCAACGGCGCAAAGCACTACACCACCAACGGTACCGGTTGGGACGGCAAGGGCGCGCACCTGTACAGCGTCATATGCCGCACCGATGCGGCCCTGCCGCCACAGCAATCGCTGGCAGTCATCATGGTGCCCGGCAGCGCTCAGGGCATCGAGATCGCGGGCTTTCTCGATACCGTCGGCCATCGCGCGACGATCTCGCCGCGCATCCATTTCAACAATGTGCGCGTGCCGGCGGCCAATATTGTGGGCAAGCCGGGCGATGGCATTGCCATGGTGGAAGATGCCTTCTCCTGGACTGCGGCTCTTATCGGCGCGGCCTGCGTAGGTGTGATGCGCGCGGCCTTCGACGTCGCGTTGAAGTTTGCCCGCACCGACAAACGCTCCGGCACGGTGCCTGTGATTGAGCACCAGAACGTTGGCTTCATGATGGCCGACATCAAGATGCGCATCGAGGCTGCGCGCTACCTGACCTGGAAAGCCTGTCACCAGCTCGATATCACCCAGGGACGCAGCCGCGAACTGGCCATCATCACCAAGGTGCACTGTTCGGAACTGTGCGTTCAGGCTGTCTACGATGCCATGCGCGTTGTCGGTGTCGATGCCTACACCGACCTCTACCCGTTGGCCGGCCTGATGCAGGACGCGCTGTGTTTTCCCCTGTACGACGGCGGCAACATGGGGGTCCGCCGCCGGCAACTCCATGCCCTGCTGCGCTCGCCGGCCTACGACGCCATGGCCTGCGCAGAGGCACGCAGTTGAAGCGGCCCCCGTGCCACGAGGCGTAAGCGCCGAGCAGCTGTCCTTCCCAGCACAACGAATGACCGCCCCAACAAAGCGACTTGGGGCGCTCCCCCCCTATCTTTGTCATGCGCACTACCGCGTTGTCCTGTGTCGCCGCATTTCGCCGACCGATCAATGACAGATGACTACTCGAGAGAGGACTTCCGTAATGACCCAAGCATTCTCCAGCGTCGCCCGCAGGACCGGCCACGTGTCAAAGGCCGGTACCCACTCGCCCCTGAGCTGCATGAACAAGGTATTGGCCTTGGCCTGTCTACCGATGGTCACGATGGTACCGATGACCGCCCGGGCCATCGATGTGGACATCGGTGATTTCGTCCCGGCGCCGGAGGGTACGACAGCGGGGTTGCTGTACCTGCAGCATGCCAAGCGCGACAAACTCTATGCTCAGGGACGGCAGACGGCGCGGGATCCTCGGCTGGTCTCGGATGTCGGTATCGGGAGGCTGGTGCACTACACCACGATTGGCGGGCTGACGGTAGGCCCCCAGATCCTGGTACCGTTTGGCCGGCTGGATGCCGGGCGCGACACGAGTGCACTGGGCAAGACCAGCGGGGTAGGTGACGTCATCCTGGCCGCACCAGTCTGGTTGATCAACGACTCAGCGTCTCGCACCTATCTAGCCATAGCGCCCTATCTTTACCTTCCAACGGGTAGCTATAGCCACGACCGCCCGCTCAATCTGGGTGAAAACCGCTGGAAGTTTGATTTACAGGTAGGTTTCGTCAAAGGGCTGACCGACAATTGGTATGTCGATTTGACCGGCGACGTCATGTTCCACGGCAAGAACGACAACTATGGCGCTGCCGGCGACACGCTCAAGCAGAAACAGCTCTACCAGGGGCAGGGATATTTGCGTTACCAGTTCACGCCCGGAGCCAACGCTTTCGTCGGCCTGTCGCAGACCTGGGGCGGTGAGACCCGGGTCAATGGCGTTGACAGCAACGACGAAGCCCGGCAACGAAAAATCAGCGTGGGTGGCAGTTACTTCATCCGCCCGAAGACGCAACTGCTGGTAGCCCTTGGGCGCGACCTTGAGGTGGAAAATGGCTTCAAGGAAAGCGCCCGCATCAACGTTCGACTGTTGCAGGTGTTCTGAGTAGGAAGACAACATGTTTGTCTAGCCCCGAGCCAACAATCGATCGAGCAGACATTGAGCACCGAGCTGCCGCGCACCACTGTCGGCATGCACCGGTGCACTGTCTCATCTTCGCGCCACCGACTCGACGGTCACTCACTGGAAAAATCAAGCCGATTGCGCTCTTAAAGGAGTTCGCATCAGCGAAGACGAAGAAGAACGCCTGGCGTTAAAACATATCCGGGCATGGGGTAGCCAGGCGTAATCGAACAGCATTTGCCCTCAATTGACGCGTAACCCAGTACTGATAACGGCTTACCGAAAGGTAGACCGTTTTTTTATGCCTTGAAGAAAGTGCCTGGGGCATACTCGCAGCGCCCCTCCTGGATACAGAACTTAGCCAATAGGACGTCCCTTCATGAGCCTTGATGTGTTCGCAATCATCATGCTGGGCGCTGCGTTGCACGCCACTTGGAATGCCGTGGTCAAGGGCGGTGACAACAAGCTGCTGACCACCTGCATGATCGCGTCGATCGCATCACTGATCGCATCGGCGGTCATTCCGTTTCTGGAACTGCCATCCAAGGAAAGTTGGCCCTTCATCGGCGCGTCGGTGATTTTGCAGGTGGTGTATTTCGTGCTGGTCGCCTCGACTTACCGCATTGCCGACATGAGCCAGACCTACCCGATCATGCGCGGCACCGCGCCGTTGCTGGTGGCGACAGCGAGCGTAGGGCTGTTGTCCGAATCCTTGTCCTCCTTCGCCTGGCTTGGCATTGCCATCATCTGCATCGGCATTTTGAGCATGGCTGCAACCCCCGGCATCGGTCAGCGAAAAGGGCTGCTCCTGGCGCTGGTCAACGCGGCAGTCATTGCCGGCTACACCCTTATCGACGGTGTGGGTGTGCGCAAATCCGGCGCGCCTGCGGCCTATACGCTGTGGATATTCCTGCTCACCGGCATCGCGCTTGCCCTATGGGCATGTGCTGTCAGGCGGCGGGAGTTCTGGCGCTATCTGGCGCGCCACTGGCGTCCTGGCGTTATCGGCGGCTTCGGCACCGTCGTGTCCTACGGCCTGGCGCTTTGGGCAATGACGGCGGCACCGATCGCCACGGTTTCGGCGCTCAGGGAAACGTCGATTCTGTTTGGCGTGGTGATCTCGGCACTGGTGCTCAAAGAACAGCTGACCCGCCGCCGGATCATGGCCGCGTGCATCATTGCCGGCGGGGCGATAGTGTTGCGACTGGGCTGACGCGCCGGTCAAACCCATGACATGCCCGGCAGGGCTGCTCTCCAAACAAATCCCCCGCCACCCTATCAAATGAGAGAGCTTCTCATTAATATGCCTGCTATTCGCGCAACGCCGCATCAGGGTATCGGGGCCATGGAGACAGGGACGCCAGGGGATCAGGAAAAACTCAGCGCCGTTTTTATCGGGCAGCGCAGTGCGTTAATCCGTATGCTGTCGCGCGTCGTCGGCTGTTCGAGCCAGGCGGAGGACCTGGCCCAGGAAACCTACCTGAAGGTGGCGAAAGCGCTGTACGCCCGCCCTATCGAACACCTGAAGCCGTTTCTTTATCAAACCGCGCAGTACCTGGCCTTTGATCATCTGCGCAGTGTGCGCAGCAAAAGGCGCTATGAGTGCCATTTGGCCGAAAGCCTGGTTGTCGAGGTGCCCACCACGGCACCCGGACCGGAGAGCCAGGTCCAGGGCCAACAGCAACTGCTGCAGTTTCAACAGGTGCTCGCTACCTTGCCCAAACGCCAGCAACAAATCCTGGTATTGCATCGACTGCATGACCTGTCCCAAAGCGAGATCGCTCAACGCCTGCAGGTGTCGTTGAGCACGGTGGAAAAAGATCTGCGCCAAGCCCTCACTGCCTGCGTCAAGCAAACGACCGACCATGATTGATCGTGCCGATATCCCCGATGCCATACGTAAGCAGGCGACCGACTGGTTCGCCCAGCGCGATGAGACGGTGCGCAACCCCATCACCCGCCAGCGCTTTGAGCAGTGGCGCGATGCGGATCCCCGGCACGCCACGGCGTATGCGGAACTGACCGCGATGTGGGAAAGCCGTGCCTTCGAGCAAGCCTTGAAAAACCTCGCCGGCGACCTGGAATTGCCCCCTGCCCCGCAAGCCGCCACGCACCGCAAGACACGCTTCGTGGCTGCCGCCGCTGCCGTGTTGATCACGCTGGGCATCGGCTGGATGACCGATGTGCCGATGCGCCTGCAGGCTGACCACATGACCGACGTTGCGCAGTTGGAACGCTTTGACTTGGAGGACGGCTCGCACATCGTGCTGGGCAGCCACAGCGCCATCAGCATCGCTTTCGACGGTGCCCATCGCCGCATCAAGCTGCTGCGCGGCGAACTCTATGTCGAAGCCGCCCATGACTCAGACCGCCCCCTTAGCATCGAAACCACCGAGGCCCGCGTCACCGTAGTCGGCACGCAATTCAGCGTCAGCCAGCGCGACGCGGGCGTCACCGTCGCCGTGCGCCAAGGCCAGGTACGCTTCGCCAACCGCAAGGGCGAACAGAGCCTGTTGCAGGCGGGCAACTGGCAACAGTTGCTGGGTGGGCATCTGCAACCGCTGTCCCTGGACGGTGGTGAACGACAGATGGCCTGGATCAACGGACGGCTGTCGTTCCAGAACGCGCCGCTGGCGCAGGTGTTGGCAGAAATCCGCCGCTATTACCCCGCACCGATCCTGTTATTGAACGATACCGCCGCCGGGGAGCGGGTCAGCGGCAATTACCAGTTGGATGATCCCCAGGCGATCGTGCAGGCGTTGGGTAAAGTCACTTCAACCCGGGTCCAGCGCCTGCCTGGCGGCATCCTGGTAATTCGCTGACACAGCCCACCTGACACCGTCG
Source organism: Pseudomonas sp. SJZ103 (assembly GCF_007828335.1). Taxonomy (NCBI): domain Bacteria; kingdom Pseudomonadati; phylum Pseudomonadota; class Gammaproteobacteria; order Pseudomonadales; family Pseudomonadaceae; genus Pseudomonas; species Pseudomonas sp. SJZ103. The sequence continues at coordinate 39,844 of NZ_VIUN01000001.1, read as the reverse complement.
AAAAAAGTTTTACGGCTTTCGAAGCTTCAACCCGTCAAGAACTTTGCCTTTGCAAATCATTCCTATTTCTAACGGGGCTCACATGCACTTCCCAGCACTCAATCCGACCCACGCCCGCAGCATTCTTGCGCTCGCCATCTGCCTGGCGTGCAGCACTGCGGTTGCCGTGGAACCGGCGGGCAAACCGGCCATTCGTGAAGCAGCAGATACCCGCAGCTTTGCCATCGCGCGTCAGTCGCTGGTCAATGCCTTGGATCAATTGAGTGTGCAGAGCGGGCTGCAAATTGCCTATGCGGCTGACCTGGCCCAAGGCGTCGAATCGCCTGGCGTCAGCGGCCGCATGACCGCCCTGGAGGCGCTGACCCGATTGCTCAAAGGCACGCCCCTGAGCTTCGAGCGCAACGGCCCTGACGCAGTCATGCTGACCCGCACCGAACAACCCGGCGCGGCCTTGCAACTGGGCACCACCACCGTCATCAGCAACCAGTTGGGCACAGTCACCGAAGGCACCGGTTCCTACACCCCGGGCACCATCGCCACGGCCACGCGCCTGGTGCTGACCCCGCGCGAAACGCCGCAGTCCATGAGCGTCGTCACGCGCCAGCACATGGATGACTTTGCCCTCGACAGTGTCGACGACGTGATGCGCCATACCCCTGGCATTACCGTGTCGGCCTACGACACCGACCGCAGCAATTACTACTCGCGTGGTTTTTCGATCAACAATTTCCAGTACGACGGTATCCCCTCGGCCGTGCGCAACGTGGCCTATTCGGCGGGCAACACCCTGAGCGACATGGCGATCTATGACCGGGTCGAAGTGCTCAAGGGCGCCTCCGGCCTGCTCAGCGGCGCTGGCTCCCTGGGCGGCACCATCAACCTGGTGCGCAAGAAACCTACGGCGGAATTTCTCGGCCACATCACCACGGCGGCGGGCACCTGGGATCACTACCGCACGGAAGTGGACGTCAGCGGCCCGCTGACCGAAACCGGCAATGTGCGTGGGCGTGCCGTGGCGGCCTATCAGGACAACAAATCGTGGGTCGACCGCTACTCGAACAAAAGCTCGGTGTTCTACGGCATTCTCGAATTCGACCTGTCACCCGACACCTTGCTCACCGTGGGCGCCGATTATCAGGACAGCAAACCCAAAGGCTCCACCTGGTCCGGCAGCTTCCCGCTGTTCAACTATGCCGGCGAGTTGAACAATGCCAAGCGCTCCTTCAGCAATGCCACTGACTGGAGCAGTTGGCAGCAATACACCCGCACGGTGTTCGCGAACCTGGAGCACGACCTCGGCGACGGCTGGGTGACCAAACTGCAACTGGACCACAAGCTCAACGGCTACGACGCCCAGATGGGTGCGATCCAGTTCTACCAGCCGGCGGCGGACGGCACCGCCAATATCAACGCCCAGCGCTACAAGGGCGAAACCACCAGCGACTCGGCCGATCTGTATATCAGCGGCCCGTTCAATTTTCTCGGCCGTGAACATGACCTGGTGGTCGGTGGATCCATCAGCACCGCCCATTGGAAGGGCAAGGGTTATTGGGACGAAACCTTCCCCACCGCCAACCTGGTCGACTACTTCAACTGGCATGGCAACCTGGCCAAGCCCGACTGGGGCGTGGCCTCCCAAGTCACCGACGACACCATTCGCCAGACCGGCATGTACGTCACCACTCGCTGGAACCTCACCGACGACCTGAAACTGTTGCTCGGCGGGCGCGTGGTCGACTACACCCTGACCGGCAGCACCGACACCTACCGTGAAACCGGACGCTTCATTCCCTATGCCGGGGCCATCTATGACCTCACGGACAACCTGTCGGCGTATGTCAGCTACACCGATGTCTTCATGCCCCAGGAAAGCTACAACCTCGACCGTAACCGCAAGCTGATTGACCCGGACGAAGGCGAGAACTATGAAGTGGGCCTCAAGGGTGAGTTCCTCGATGGGCGCCTTAACGCCAGTCTGGCGTACTTCGAGGTGAAGGAAAGCAACCGCTCCCTGCCCGACGATGCGTACAACAACCAGACGCCGACACCGCCCAACTTTGCCTTCAAGGGCACCGATGCGACAACCAAAGGCTATGAACTGGAACTGTCCGGCGAAATCGCCCCCGGCTGGCAGTTGCAGGGTGGCTACACCCACAAAGTGGTGCGCGACGATGCCGGCAAAAAAGTCTCGACCTTTGAGCCCGAGGATCAGGTGAGCATGTTCACGATCTACAAGCTCAAGGGCGAGCTGGACAAAGTCAGCGTCGGCGGTGGCCTGCGCTGGCAGAACACGGTGTGGCAGGACATCTACAACAGCCCCAGGAATACGACCGAGAAATTTTCCCAGGAGGCCTACTGGGTGGTGGACTTGATGACGCGCTACCAATTCACGAAAAACCTGTCGACCACGCTGAACCTCAATAACGTGTTCGATAAGCCCTATTACACCAACGTGGGCTTCTACAACTCCGCCATCTACGGCGCACCGCGTCACTTCATGCTGACCACGCGCTGGGACTTCTGACTGCCTGAGCCACACGGCCTATCACGAGGTAGGCCGTTTTTGACGCCCTCCCTTGCCACTGTTAGTGTCCAGCCTTCCCCATACACGGAGTGCTTCACGGTGAAACTGGACATCTACCAAGTCGACGCCTTCAGCCAACATGCCTTCGGCGGCAACCCTGCCGCGGTGTGCCCGCTCACCGAGTGGCTGCCTGATGAGCAACTGCAGCATATCGCCGCCGAAAACAACCTCTCCGAAACCGCCTACTTCGTGCCCCGCGATGGGTTCTATGAGTTGCGCTGGTTTACCCCGCAAGTCGAAGTCGACCTGTGCGGCCATGCCACGCTGGCGACGGCGTGGGTGTTGATTCACGCGCTGGCGGACGCACCCCAGGTGCTGCGCTTTGCCACCCGCAGCGGCGAGCTTCGGGTGACGCGCAAGGGGGATGAGCTGGCGATGGACTTTCCCGCCCGGCAACCACAGCGTTGCGAACCGCCCGCTGGAATGTTGAGTGCCCTGGGGATCGAGAGCGCCGACGTGTTCGGCACCGATGACTACATCGTGCTGGTGGACGACGAAGCCCAGGTCGCCGCGCTGACGCCTGATTTTGCGCAGCTCAAGGGCCTGCCCAAGCGCGGGATAGCAGTCACCGCCAAGGGCACGCGGTTTGATTTTATTTCGCGCTGGTTCGGGCCGAATGTGGGGGTCGATGAAGACCCGGTCACCGGTTCGGCGCATACCTCGCTGGCACCGTTCTGGGCCGAGCGCCTGGGCAAATCGCACTTGACGGCCGAACAAGGGGGCCAGCGCAAGGGCCAGTTGCACTGCGAGCTGCAGGGCGACCGCGTGATTATTTCCGGCAAGGCAGTGTTGTACATGCAAGGCACGATTTACCTGTAAACCGCAGCGCCCCCAGGACAACAGATCATTCGCAAAATGAACGGAGTTCAGCACGTGTTTTCGATTTCCCTCCGCCAACTGTCGCTCATGGCGGCAGCCCTGAGCCTGGCTGCCTGCCACACGCCGGTCAACGAACAGCCACCGGCACCGGAGTTGGGCTCGGGCTATCGCACCGACCTCAGCACCCGCCAGGCCGAGCGCCATATGGCCGCCGCCGCCAACCCGCTGGCGGCCGAGGCCGGACGCGAGATGTTGCGCCAGGGCGGCTCGGCAATTGACGCTGCCATTGCGATGCAGGCGGTGTTGACCCTGGTGGAGCCACAATCCTCCGGCATTGGCGGCGGTGCGTTCATCATGCTGTGGGATGGGAAAAACGTGCACGCCTATGACGGCCGCGAAACGGCCCCGGCCGGCGCGACCGAGCGGTTGTTCCTGAACACCGACGGCACGCCGATGGCCTTCACCGACGCGCAGATCGGCGGGCGCTCGGTGGGCACGCCAGGGGTGCTGCGGGCCCTGGAAATGGCCCATAAGAAGACCGGCCGCCTGCAATGGGCCAAGCTGTTCGAGCCAGCGATTCGTTTGTCGGAGCAGGGCTTCGCGATTTCACCGCGCTTGCACAGTTTGATCGCCGCTGACCGCTTTATCCCGCAATCGCCGGAGATGGCAGCCTACTTTCTGAATGCCGATGGCACGCCGAAAGCCACCGGTACGCTGCTGAAAAACCCGGCGCTGGCCGCCGTGTTCAAGCGTATCGCCAAGGAAGGGCCAGACGCCCTGTACCACGGGCCGATTGCCGATGAAATTGCGCGCAAGGTGCAGGGCAACCGCAATGCCGGCAGCCTGACTCAAGCCGACCTCAAGGGCTACGCCGCCAAAGAACGCGCGCCGCTCTGTACCGATTACAAACGCTGGAAAGTCTGTGGCATGCCGCCGCCGTCCTCAGGCGGGATTGCGGTCGCGCAGATGCTCGGCACATTGCAGGCCCTGGAAGCCCGCGACCCAAGCCTGGCCATCGCGCCGATGACACCGATAAAAAGCGCCTCGCCTGCCGGGATTGAACCCACGCCCGAGGCCGTGCACCTGCTCGCCGAAGCCGGTCGCCTGGCCTTTGCCGACCGCGCGCTGTACGTGGCCGATGCGGACTTCACACCGGTGCCGGTGGCCGGCCTCGTGGCCCCGAACTACCTGGCACAGCGTGCCACGCTGATCGGCGAGCGCAGCATGGGCATCGCCAAGCCAGGCCGACCGGCCGGTATTCAAGTCGCGTACGCACCGGACCGTTCGCCGCTGCGAATCTCCACCTCACAAGTCGTCGCCGTAGATGACCTGGGCGGTGCCGTGTCGATGACCACCACGGTGGAAGCCGCGTTTGGCGCCCATGTGATGGTCCAGGGCTTCTTGCTCAATAACCAGATGACCGACTTCTCATTCATCCCCGAAGAAAACGGCCAGCCGGTAGCCAACCGTGTGCAACCCGGCAAACGCCCGCGCTCGGCGATGGCGCCGACCCTGGTGTTCGACCGCGAGAGCGGTGAGTTGCTGGCCGCGGTCGGTTCGCCGGGCGGCTCGCAAATCATCGAGTACGTGAGCAAATCCCTGGTGGCGATGCTCGACTGGAAGCTAGACCCGCAAGCGGCCATCGGCCTGCCCAATTTCGGCAGCCGCAATGGGGCTACCGAGCTGGAGGCGGGCTTGTTCAGCCCAGGCCTGAAGCAGGTGTTGAAGGACAAGGGCCATGAGCTGAGCGAGATCGACATGACCAGCGGCGTCCAGGCCATCGTGCTCAAGCGGGATGACCAGGGTAAGGTGTCGCTGAGCGGCGGCGCGGACCCTCGGCGCGAAGGCGAAGCGCTCGGCGACTGACTTTAGTGAACGGAGGGAATCCCTTGCACCAGGCTGAAAATCTCGCTGCCATCCCTGGCATCGACCACGGTTTCTGTTCGATCGACGACCCGCTGCGCCCGGATGAAGTATTCATCTGCAAGCAAGTGCACAGCGCCTCGGTGATTGAATGGCAGGCGGGCCAGGTGGCCAATACGATCGAGGCCGATGGTGTGTTGACGCACCACGCTCACCCGATCGCGGTGATCACCGCAGATTGCCTGCCCATTCTGTTCGCGTCGAAAACGGGCGAACGGGTGGCCGCAGTCCATGGCGGCTGGAAGGGGCTGCAACGCGGGATTATCGCCAACGTCATGCAGCGCTTTGCCGCCGAAGGGATTGCAGCCGACCAGCTGCAAGTGGCTATCGGCCCATCGATCAAGCCGTGCTGTTATGAAGTGAGCGAAGGCTTTATCGCCGACTTCCAGAGTGACCAAGGGCACCTGTGGCAACACGCCCAGGCACCGTGGAGCTTCGTGCAACCGGCACCGCTGCAATCCCCGCAGATGGCCCCGCCCCATGCACGGCAAGCAGGCAGTGCGTGGTTTGACTTGAGCGGGTATGGGTTGTTGCTGCTGCAAGCGGCGGGCGTCAAGCGTGAGCAGATCGACGTGAGCGAGGTGTGCACCTACTGCACGTCGCCGACGTTTGCCAGCTACCGCAGAAGGACGCATCAGCCGGAGGAAGCGAAGACGTTGATTTATTCGTGGATTGCTCGTACAGACTGACACGAGAAGGCCTACAACACTCTTTCTCAAATCCTCTACATGTCTTCAGATCGCAAAATGCCATGTCATTTTTTGCGATAAACCCCCTCTTGAGCGGCGCCTTTTCACCTGCGATTTTCTGGCCCGCACTTTCTTGCCAGGGGCTACGTCAAAGACGTAGAATTTCTCGTGTTAACGATCATAGAATCTCCATTGTTCAGCAAACTATGGCCTGACTATTGGAGCGAAGATGAAAAGGGTATTTTCATGGCGTTTCTTGCCAGCCATCCCGATGCCGGGAATGTTATTCCTGGCTCAGGCGGTTGCCGAAAAGTACGCTGGTGCTTGGAGGGTCAGGGCAAAAGGGGGGCAGTGCGAGTCATCTACACCACTCAATTGGCTTGCGGAGCAATAATAGCCCTACTGATTTACGGCAAGGGCGCTACGGAGAATATTCCAGCGCACATCCTGTACAAAATTGCGAAGGAGATGAACCATGCCACTCACTGATAAACAACTGAAGGAACGTGACGCCAAACGCAATATCGGCGAAGAATTACTGAGCGCTATTCAGGATGTTAAAGCGGGACGCTACGGCGCCGTGCAGCAGATCGAAATCACTCAAGCTGCCGAAGCAAGAAGCAAGACAGGACTGTCGCAACCCAAATTTGCCGAGCTTTTGGGGGTTTCGGTAAGAACCCTTCAAGAGTGGGAACAGGGGCGTCGTTCCCCCTCCGGCGCAGCACGCTCACTGCTGCATATTGCGGCCATAAGACCAGACGTTTTTCGGGAAGTCCTCAGTAACGCCTGATGGCGTTACTGGCCACTCCCTGAGGATCAACGGCTGATCTTCAACCCCTTACGCCCCGCATGCCGCTCCAACGCCAGCTCGATCAACCGGCTCACCAACTCGCTGTAGCTCATCCCCGCCGCCTGCCACAACTTGGGGTACATGCTGATACGGGTGAAGCCGGGCAGTGAGTTGATTTCGTTGATCAGCACTTCGCCATCGTCGGTCAGGAATACATCGACCCGCGCCAACCCCGCGCAACCCAGCACGTCAAACGCCTCGAGGGCCAAGCGGCGAATCCGCTCACTGGCTTCATGGCTGATATCAGCCGGCACCACCACCTGGGCCGCCTGCCCGTCGATGTATTTGCTGTCGTAGGAGTAGAAACCGCTGCTCACCACAATCTCGCCGCAGCCGCTGGCGACCGGGTTTTCGTTACCCAGCACAGCGCATTCTATTTCGCGGCCGCGCACGGCCGATTCCACCAGCACCTTTTGATCAAAACCCAGGGCCAGTTCAACCGCGGCGTGGTACTCAGCCTCGTTGCCCACCTTGCTCACACCCACCGAAGAACCCTGGTTGGCCGGTTTGACGAACATTGGCAGGCCGAGTTTATTCACCGCAGTGTCAAAGGAAATACGCGCGGCGTTGCTGCGGGTCAGGGTGATGAACGGCGTCACGGCAATGCCGGCGTCGCGCAGCAGACGTTTACTGATGTCCTTGTCCATGCACACCGCCGAGCCGAGCACGTCAGAGCCGACGAAAGGCAAATCCGCCATGCGCAGCAGGCCTTGCAGGCAGCCGTCTTCGCCGAGGGTGCCGTGGACGATGGGGAAGATCACGTCGATGTGTGCCAGCAGGCCGTTGCCGGAGGTTTCCACCACCTGCTGGCTGGCCTTGCCGGGCACCACCGCCAGTTCACGGTTGGATTGGTTAAGGGCGATGAGTGCCGGGTTTTCCTGGTTGATCAGGAAGTTCGAGGTGTCGTTGAGGTGCCAGTGGCCGGCCTTGTCGATGCCGATCAGGACTGGCTCGAAGCGTGTGCGGTCGAGTGCATCGACAATATTGCGCGCCGACTGCAACGAGACTTCGTGCTCGGCCGAACGACCACCAAAAATAATCCCCACCCGCACCTTGCTCATGACTCGGCCTCACTGTCGAAAGTAAGGCTTCTTACCACGGACGGTCAGCGATTCGCTACCAGGTGTGCGCCGAACAACACGTAGCAACCGCCAGCAAAACGGTCGAGCCATTTGCGCGAGCGGCTGTAGAGGTTGGCCATGTGCGCACTGGAAAACACCAGGGCCACGCAGGAATACCAGCTGAACGACAGGGTGGCCATGGTGATCACCGCCAGGGTCAGCAGCATCGGCGACGGCGACGGCGGCATGGTGGAGGCGAAGATGGTGGCGACGAACAACGCGGCCTTGGGGTTGGACAGGTTGCCCAGCAACCCCAGGCGCCAGGCGGAAAACAACGAGCGCCGCGCTTGCTCCGGCAACAGGCTCTGGCCCATGGCTGGCGCCGAGCGTTTGAACAGTTTCAGCCCCAGGTAAATCAGGTAGCAGCCGCCGATGATCTTGAACGCCAGGTACAACATGGGGGCGGCGGTAAACAGCGACTTGATGCCCAGGCCACCCGCCAGCCCCCACATGATCGTGCCGGTGGACACGCCCGCCGAAGCCACCACGCCATGGCGGCGCGAACAACTGGCAGCCAACTGCGCCGTGTTGAAGAAGTTGGGCCCGGGCGTCACCACCGCCACGGTCCACAACAGGGCCAGCGAGACCAGGGGAGCCACGTAGGCGGGGTTGATAAATTCCATTGGGCAGTTCCATCAGCGCAGGGCACGAGCAAGGAGCATAGACCTCGCCCACCGCCCGCACAATCGTACAAGACCCCGGCAGACAAGGGATGCAGACTGGGTTAACGTATTTCCACCTCTCCTTGTGACAAGCCGCCATGGGCAAACCGACCCGCAACTTCGACTGGCTGCACCGCGCCCCGCATGCCAGCGGCCTGGACCGTATCGAGGCGTACTTTGCAGGCTTTGCCTTCGACCCGCATCGCCATGACACCTACGCCATCGGGCGTACCTTGTCTGGCGTGCAGAGTTTTCACTATCGCGGCGACATGATCCACAGCCTGCCCGGCACGACCATGGTGCTCCATCCCGATGAGACCCACGACGGCCACGCCGGCAGTGACGAAGGTTTCAAGTACCGGATGATTTACGTGGAGCCGTCGCTGATCCAGCAGATCCTCGGCGGCAAGCCGTTGCCGTTTATCCCCAGTGGTTTATCCACTGACCCCAGGCTGTTCCGCGCCAGCGAAGTGCTGCTGCAGAACCTCGATCATCCGATTGACCCGTTGCAGGAACAGGACGCGATGTTCGACCTGGCCCACGCGCTGAGCAACGCCGCTGGCGCCCTCGTCAGCCGCAAGGCGTTCGATTACGTCGCCGCCGAACGCGCCCGGGAGTTTATCCACAGCGCCCTGGGCCGCAGCATCACCCTGGATGAAATCGCCGACCACGCCGGCCGCGACCGCTGGGCATTGTCGCGGGATTTTCGCGTGCTGTTCGGCACCAGCCCCTACCGCTACCTGACGATGCGTCGGCTGGACCTGGTGCGCAGTCTGCTCGCGCAGGGACAGTCGCTGGTGGACGCCGCGCTGATCGCCGGCTTCACCGACCAGAGTCATATGACCCGGCAATTTCGCAGCACCTACGGTATGCCGCCGTCGCGTTGGGTGAAGATGCTCGGGCGCTGAGTACGCTTAGAGCGAGTGCCCATCGATGGGCTCGCCGATGGTCAGGAAATGCCCTCCCGCCACATGATGCAAAGTCCGTAATTCATCATGCCCTTCGAAGTGCCAGTGGCCTTCGCTGAACACCCGCTCATCGGCATAGGCTGCGACCACTTCGCCGAGGAACAGGTCATAGGTCTGCTGGTTGTGAGGTTCGGGCAGCAGGCGACATTAAGCATGAGTCCTATGGATCAGCTCGACAGTTGGTTAGCGAATCGCCCTACCCGTTGAGCGCCAGCACATTTAACTGCCGTTATTTCGACACACGCCCATGACTTGGTACTCCAAAGTCGTGAGCTTGCCGCTGGAGTCTTCATAGGTCATGCGCGAAGGCACGGTGTTGCACGCGCGGATCGGCGGCGTCACGTTGACCACCTTGGCAATGTCCAGCTTCATTCCATAGCGATAGGCCTGCACTTTAGGCACCGGCTTGCCGTTTCTCACGGCGTAATCGGCCATGGCCTTTTCATTGCGCTCCATCATCAGGGCAAAGGTGCGATCACCGCCGCCTTCGGCCAATGCACCGAAAGACAGGACGGCCGTTAATACACCCAGAGCGGTTTTATAAAAGTTCATCACCTGTTCCTCGACTGAAAGTTCAGTGCCGAGACTAACGAACGAACCCTGACGCGATGTTCACCAGAACATTACTTATTTGTTAGGTGGTGGCGAGCTTCCAGAATTGTAATGTTCACGCCACCCAATCGTTATCCACGGTTTGCAACTATCAGCCCGGGCCAGATCAATAAGAACGCCCGCCTCCATAAGAAGCTGATAACTGCCAATACCGAGGAGCGAAACATGCGGATCCGTTATTACACCCTTCCCCTTTCACTGATCGCCACATTGCCCCTGGCAGCCGTGGCCGCAGAAGACAAACCTGAAGGGTTTATCGAGGGCAGCAGCGTGAACGTGCTGGCGCGCAACTTTTACTTCAACCGCGATGACCGCAAGGGCCAATCCAGCCCCACCGGGAATGGCTATTCCGAAGCCTGGGCCCAGGGACTGATCGGCAAATTCGAATCCGGCTTTACCCAGGGCACCGTGGGGTTTGGCCTGGACGCCTTCGCCATGGTCGGCGTGAAGCTCGACTCGGGTACCGGCCGCAGCGGCGGCAAGGGCTCGTTCGGCGTGCTGCCGGTGGACAGCAACAACCATCCCGAAGACAACTACAGCAAGGTCGGCGGCGCGGCGAAACTGCGGGTATTGGACACAGTGATCAAGGCCGGCGACGTGTTCCCGCTGACCCCCGTGGTGGCCTACGGCGATTCGCGGGTGTTGCCGGAAAGCTTCCGTGGCGTGACCCTGCAGAACACCAGCCTGGACGGCCTGACCTTGCAGGGCGGGCGCCTGAGCGGTATGAGCCAACCCAACGAAAGCGGCATGAACAAAGGGTTCGCAACGTTTTACGCCGGCCCGGTCGATTCACCTTGGATCGGCTACTTCGGCGGCGACTACACCGTGAACAAACACCTCAGCCTGAGCCTGTACAGCAGCCGCCTGAAGGACGCCTGGGACCAGTACTACGTCGGCAGCGCCGCCAGTTACCCGCTGAACGAAGACGTCTCGCTGTTCGGCGACGTCAACTACTACAAGGCTGTGGACGAAGGCAAAAAGCTGCTGGGTGAATTCGACAACTCCATCTGGAGCGCCCGGCTCGGCGTGAAGGTGGGCGCCCACAGCCTGGCTGTGTCACACCAGCGCAACAACGGCGATGACGACTTCGATTACCTGCGTCAGTCGGACTCGATCTTCCTCAACAACTCAATCCAGTACAGCGACTTCAACTCGCCCAAGGAGCGCTCGTGGATGCTGCGCTACGACCTGGACATGCAGCCATTCGGCATTCCCGGCCTGTCGTTCATGACCCGCTACGGCAAGGGCACCGGCGCCGACTACAGCAACGCCAACGCGGTTTATATGCGCCGCGATGCCGCCGGCGATCCGCTAACCGACCAACGCCGCTGGGAGCGGGATATCGAAGCCAAGTACGTGGTGCAAAGCGGCAACTTGAAGGATTTATCGCTGCGACTGCGCCAGGCCACCGTGCGCTCAAGTTCATTTGAATCCGACCTTGAGGAAGTTCGCGTGATTGTCGAATACCCACTGGCGATTCTTTAAGACGCGCTTACATTCACTTGCCGATGCCCTACATCTCTTCACAGGTTGAAGTCTGTCAGAACTGTAATATCGGCCTCACCTTCTCGTTAAGTTGCACTTTTTATACTGCGCATCGAACACATCTCATCTCTGCAGCTTTTGTGTAGCTCCTTTGGAACAGAGATGAATTTTATACGCCCCAGCCGGGGCGTTTTTTTTGTGTGCCAGGTCAGTGACGAATCGTCGCACCGGCCTGACGCGGCTTGACCTTAAAGCTACTTCAGGCTCCAGAGTTTTCCTACAGCCTATTCAGCCTCTATGAGGCCATCTCCTTTCGTTTTCCTTGAAGGTAAATCCCCATGCGTATCCTTGTGGTTGAGGACGAGCAGAAAACCGCCGACTACTTGCAGCAAGGCCTGACCGAAAGTGGCTACGTCGTCGATTGCGCCGCCAGCGGCATCGACGGGCTGCACCTGGCCAGGCAGCACACCTATGAACTGGTGATCCTCGACGTCAACCTGCCCAACACCGACGGCTGGGAAGTACTTGAGCAACTGCGCCGTGACGGCAACCAGCGCGTGATGATGCTGACCGCGCGCGGCCGCCTGGCCGACAAGATCAAGGGCCTGGACATGGGCGCCGACGATTACCTGGTCAAACCCTTCGAGTTCCCCGAACTGCTGGCCCGTGTGCGCACCTTGCTGCGCCGCAGCGAACATATCCCGCTGCCGGATGTGCTGCGCGTCGCGGACCTGGAGTTGGACCCGCGTCGTCATCGCGCCTATCGCGGCGACCGGCGCATCGACCTGACCACCAAGGAATTCGCCCTGCTGCATGTGTTGATGCGCCAGGCCGGCGAGGTGATGACCCGCACGCAGATCATCTCGCTGGTGTGGGACATGAACTTCGACTGCGACACCAACGTGGTCGAGGTCTCCATCAGCCGCCTGCGCGGCAAGGTCGATGACCAGAGCGAGGTCAAGCTGATCCATACCATTCGCGGCGTGGGTTATGTGCTGGAGGCGCGCCAATGAGGACCAGCAGCCTGTCGATGCGCCTGGGGCTGACGGTCAGCCTGATGGGCGCGGGGCTGGTCGTACTGCTGGCGACCCTGGCCTACCTGGCCTTGACCCATGAGCTGGAAAAGCTCGCGCGCAAGGGCCTGGAAAGCAAGATGGAGCAGATCCAGCACAGCCTGGCGATGGGCCTGGACACCCACGGAATCAAAGCCCGCCCCCACTCGTTGCTGGACCTGGTGATGGGCCATGACAATTTCTACCTGACCATCGTCGGCACCGCGCCCGATAACGCCGTGCTGCTCAGTGTCGGCGCTAAACCCCAGGAACCGTTACTGACCGACTTTTCCCCCCGGGAAACCCTCGGTTACCTCAACTGGGAAGACCAAGACGGCAACCAGGTACTCAGTGCCTCCAGCCTGATGCGCCTGGCCAGCGGCGAGCGCGTGCGCGTGTTGCTGTCGCTGGACCGCAGGGATGACCAGGCGCTGCTCAGTGCCTACCTGCGCGCCACCCTCATCGCTCTGCCGATGCTGCTGATCCTTATCGGCATGGGCGCCTGGGGGCTGGTGCAACGCGGGTTGGCGCCCTTGAAGCAGTTCAGCCATGTCGCTGCCCAAGTGACGACACAGGACCTGACCCACCGCTTATCCATCGACAACCTGCCCAAGGAGCTGGGCGAGTTGGCGCAAAGCATCAACGTAATGCTGAATCGCCTGGACGCCGGCGTGCAGCAGTTGTCGCAGTTCTCCGACGACCTCGCTCACGAACTGCGTGCACCGCTGACCAACCTGATGGGCAAGGCCCAGGTGACCCTGTCCCGTGAACGGCCCAGTGAGGAATACAAGGCCGGACTGGAATCCTGCACCGAGGAAATGGAGCGCCTGTCGCGCATGGTCTCCGACATGCTGTTTCTCGCTCAAGTCAGCCATCCGGCGGCGCGAGCCGGGTTCGGCACGGTGTCGCTGGGCGCGGAAGCGCAACGGGTGATGGAGCTGTTCGCCCTGAGCGCCGAAGACAAACACGTGACCCTCAACCTGCGCGGCGACGCCTGGGTGACAGGTGATCGCCTGATGATCCAGCGGGCCATTTCCAACCTGCTGTCCAATGCCATTCGCCACACGCCCGAAGGCTCCAGCGTGCTGCTGCTGGTGGAGACCTACGACCAGAGCGTGTCGTTGTCGGTGGGCAACCCCGGGCGTGGCATCGAAGCGCACCACCTGCCGCATCTGTTCGAACGTTTCTACCGCGCCGACAGCAGCCGTACCCGCGCCGAAGGTGGCACCGGGCTGGGGCTGGCCATTGTGCAGTCGATCATGCACCTGCATCAGGGGCACGCCGACGTCAGCAGCCAGCCAGGCCGGTTTACACGGTTCAGCCTGGTATTTCCTCTTCCTTGCGATGCGCCCACTGGTACAGCGCCGGCAGCACCAGCAAGGTCAGCAACGTAGAAGAAATGATCCCGCCGATCACCACCGTCGCCAACGGACGCTGCACTTCGGCGCCGGTGCCGGTGGCTAGGGCCATGGGGATAAACCCCAGGGAGGCCACCAGTGCGGTCATCAATACCGGGCGCAGGCGAGTCAGCGCACCTTCGTGGATGGCCACCGACAGCGAGCGCCCTTCCTCGCGCAGGTTGCGGATGAAGGCAATCATCACCAGGCCGTTGAGCACCGCCACGCCGGACAAGGCGATAAAGCCCACGCCTGCGGAGATCGACAGCGGAATATCGCGCAGCCACAGCGCCATGATCCCACCGGTCAACGCGAACGGAATCCCGGTAAACACCAGCAGCCCGTCCTTGAGGTTGTTGAACATCATGAACAACAACCCGAACACCAGCAGCAACGCCACCGGCACCACGATTTGCAAACGCTCGGAGGCTTCCTTCAGTTGTTCGAACTGGCCGCCCCATGTGGTCCAGTAACCTGCCGGGACTTTCACCTGCGCCGTGATCGCCGCCTCGGCCTCCTCCACGAACGACCCCATATCCCGCCCGCGCACGTTGGCACTGACGATCACCAGGCGCTTGCCGTTCTCGCGGCTGATCTGGTTCGGGCCGAGCACCAGGTCCAGGCTGGCGACCTGGGACAACGCAATAAACCCCAACTGCCCCGCCGCATTCCCGGCCAGCGCCGGCACCGGAATCAGCAGCCGCGACAAACCGTCGATATCCGTACGCAGCGCGTCGGACAAGCGCACGACCATGTCGAAGCGGCGGTCACCTTCATACAGGGTACCGGCCTGGCGCCCACCGACGGCGACGGCAATGGTGTCCTGCACATCGCCGACATTCAGGCCAAAGCGCGCGGCCTTGTCACGGTCGATATTGATGGTCAGCACCGGCAGGCCGGAAGTCTGTTCGACCTTCACTTCCGAAGCCCCCTCGAGGCCTTGCAAGGTCTCGGCAATGTCTGCGGCGGTGGTGTTGAGCACCGCCATGTCGTCGCCAAATACCTTCACCGCCACATCACTGCGCACCCCGGAAATCAGCTCGTTGAAACGCAGCTGGATCGGTTGCGACAACTCGTACGCACTGCCCGGCACAATCGCACTGGCGCGCTGGATATCGGCGATCAGGGCTTCGCGGGACTTGCTCGGATCTGGCCATTGATCCTTCGGCTTGAGCATCACGTAGCTGTCGGAAATATTCGGCGGCATCGGGTCGGAGGCGATTTCCGCCGTACCGGTACGTGCAAATACCCGCTCGATTTCCGGCACATGGGCCATCAAGGTTTTTTCCAGTTGCTGCTGCATCTGCACCGATTGCGTCAGGCTGGTGCCGGGCACGCGCAGGGCCTGTTGGGCGAAGTCGCCCTCACTGAGGCTGGGGATAAACTCACTGCCCATGCGGCTGGCCACCACGCCCGAGGTGACGATGGTCAGCACGGCCAGACCGAACACCAGCGGCCGGCGGGTCATCACCCAGTCCAGCACCGGCGCATAGGCCCGGCGTGCGGTACGCATCACCAGGTTTTCTTCTTCCTTGACTTTGCCGGTGACGAACAGCGCAATCGCCGCCGGCACGAAGGTCACCGACAAAATCATCGCCCCCAGCAGCGCGATCACCACGGTAAACGCCATGGGGTGGAACATCTTCCCGGCCACGCCGGTGAGGGCGAAGATCGGCAGGTACACGACCATGATGATCAGTTGCCCGAAGATCAGCGCACGCCGCGCTTCCTTGGCCGCCGCGAACACCTCGTGCAGGCGCTCGCTGCGGGTCAGCAAGCGACCATGGCGCTGCTGCGCATGGGCCAGGCGGCGGATGGCGTTCTCGACGATCACCACCGCGCCGTCGACGATAATGCCGAAGTCCAGCGCGCCGAGGCTCATCAGGTTGGCGCTGACTTTGTTGGTGAACATGCCAGTAAAGGTGAACAACATTGCCAGGGGAATCACCATCGCGGTGATCAGCGCCGCGCGGATATTGCCGAGGAACAGGAACAGCACCGCGACCACCAGCAGCGCACCTTCGAAGAGATTTTTCTTCACGGTGGCAATGGCTTTTTCGACGAGGTTGGTGCGGTCGTAGACGGTCACCGCCACCACACCGTCGGGCAGCGAACGGTTGATTTGCTCGAGTCTGGAAGCCACCGCCTGGGACACGGTGCGGCTGTTTTCTCCGATCAACATAAACACCGTGCCCAGCACCACTTCACGGCCGTTTTCCGTGGCGGCGCCGGTACGCAGCTCACGGCCGATCTCGACCTGGGCGACATTGCGCACGCGGATCGGCGTGCCGTCGGACGTGGTGATGACGATATTGGCGATGTCGTCGATGGACGCAACCTGCCCCGGTGCGCGGATCAACAATTGCTCGCCGCTGCGCTCGATGTACCCGGCGCCGACGTTGGCGTTGTTGCGCTCCAGCGCCGTGACCAGATCGTTCAAGGTCAGGTTGTAGGCCGCCAGGCGCTTGGGGTCCGGGGCGATCTGGTATTCCTTGGCGAAGCCGCCGATGGTGTTGATCTCGGCCACACCGGGCACGTTGCGCAGCTGCGGCTTGATGATCCAGTCCTGGATCACCCGCAGGTCGGTCGGCGTGTAAGGCGTGCCGTCGTCCTTGCGGGCGCCCTCCTCGGCCTCCACGGTCCACAGGAAAATTTCCCCGAGGCCGGTGGAAATCGGCCCCATCGCGGTTTCGATCCCCGTAGGCAATTGCTCGCGGGCCACCTGCAGGCGCTCGTTGACCAACTGGCGGGCGAAGAACAGGTCGGTGCCGTCCTTGAAGATCACCGTCACCTGGGACAAGCCGGAGCGTGACAACGAACGGGTCTGCTGCAGCCCCGGCAAACCGGCCATCGCGGTTTCGATGGGAAAGGTAATGCGCTGCTCGGTTTCCAGCGGCGAAAAACCGGCCGCCGCCGAGTTGATCTGCACCTGCACATTGGTGATGTCGGGCACCGCGTCGATGGGCAGTTTCTGATAGCTGGCGATGCCGACACCGGCCATCAACAGCACTGCCAGCAGCACGATGATGCGCTGCTCGATGGCGAATTGGATAAGGCGCTCAAACATGAGAAATCACTCGCAGGATCAATGGGCGTGCTCAGCCGAGCCCTTGCCCAATTCGGACTTGAGGATGAAGCTGCCGGTGGTGGCCACCTGGGCACCGGCCTCCAGGCCTTGGCGCACTTCGACGTAGCCGTTCTCACTGGCGCCCAGTTCGAGATGGCGGGTGATAAAACCGTCTGGCGTGCGCACGAATACCGACGGTTTTTCCTCGACGGTCTGGATCGCCGTGTGCGGCACGGTGACCTTGGCCTGGTAGGTGTCCGTGACCAATTGCACGGTGACAAACAGCCCTGGACGCCAGGCGTCATCGGGGTTGGGCACCGTCACGCGCACGGTGGCGGTGCGCGTTTGCTCGCCGAGCAAATTGCCGACATAGGCCACGGTGCCCTGCACATCGGTGCCCATTTCCGTGGAGCTGACCTTCACCGGTTTGCCGAGCCGGACCTTGTTTAAATCCTTGGGAAATACGCCGAAGGTGACCCACACCTGTGACAGGTCAGAAAGCGTGAAGGCATTGCTGGTCTCACTCACCACCTCGCCGACACCGAGGTGTTTTTCCACCACCACGCCTGCGAACGGCGCACGCAGTTCGTAACGATTGCCGCCGACCAGCACGGTGTTGCCGCTAAGTGCGGTCATTTTTTGGCGGGCATTGTTCAAGGCGATTTCGGCTTCTTGCAGGGTTTGGCGCGCCAGCAGGTAATCCTGCTCGGCGGAGATCTTGTCCTGCCACAACTGGCGTTCACGCTGGAAGGTAATACGCGCCAGTTCAACCCGACGCTCGCTGGCCGCCAGCTCACTGCGCTGGTCGGAAATCTGCTGGCTGGCGATCACCGCGAGCAGCTCGCCCTTCTTCACTGCCTGGCCAAGATTGACCTTCACCGACTCCACCACGCCGGCCGCGCGCGGGACGATATGCGAGGTGCGGTCTTCGTCGAAACGCACCTCCCCCGGCAGCGTCAGCAGTGTGCTGATCGACCGGGGTTGGGCCTCGGCGAGTTCGATGCCGGCGGCCTGGATTTGCTGTTCAGTCAGCTCGAGCGTGCCTTCTTCTTCCTCGGCGTTGGTAACGCCGGACAGCATCAGGCCCAAGGCGACGGCAAGCGCCACGCCGTGTCGTTTGTTCATAAGGCACTCCAGAAAAAATCAAAACCGGGCGAGGTCGCCGTAAATCCGTTCGATGCGCAGCCAGGCATCGGTGGCCTGGGCGGTGGCCGCAAGGTATTGGGTGCGCGCCGCGATCAGGGTGCGTTGGGCGTCGAGCACGTCGAGGAAGTTGAACTTGCCCATCTCGAAGCCGCGGGTGGCGCTGTCCACCGCGCTTTGGGCGGCGGGCAGGATCTGCTGGTTGAATGCGCGCACTTCGGTATTCGCGGTTTGCCACAGGTCCAGGGCCTGGCGCGTTTCGGTACGCAGGCGCAATTCTGCAGCGTTGCGCAGGTCGCGGGCCTGATCGGCACGGTGCGTGGCGGCAAGTACGTTGCCCTGGTTGCGGTTGAACAACGGAATCGGCATCGATACACCGACCAGGTTCACCCGCTCGCGCACACTGGCGTCGTATTGACTGCCAATGGACACATCCAGGTCGGGAATCCGCTGGGCTTTTTCCAGGCCCACGCTGGCTTCGTTCTGCACGATCTGCAGTTCTGCCAGGCGCAGTTCGGCGGTCTGTTCAAGGCGCGCCAACAGTTGCGTGGCGGACGGCAACGGCGGTGTGGAGTGGCTTGGCATGGCGACGGCCTGGAAGTCGGTCGCCGCGCTGCCGGTACTGGCGGCCAGGCGGCGATAGGCGTCGGTGAGGCCCATTTGCGCGCGGTTGAATTCGAGGCGGATCTCCGACAGTTGCACCTGGGCCCGTGTGGCTTCCACCGGTGAGGATTTGCCGGCGGTCACGCGGCCGTTGGCGACCACCAGCCCGCGCTCGGCCAAGGCCAGGGAGCGCTGGGCCAGGTCGAGACGTTCCTGGGCGCGCAGGGCACCGTAGTAGCCGTCGATCACTTCGGCGCGCAACGTATTGCGGCGCTGTTCCAAGGTCAGTGCGGCGGCGTCCTGGGCACGCGTCGCTACGTCAATGCGGGCACCGCGCTTGCCACCCAGCTCCAGGGTTTGGCTTAGCTTGAGGGTGGTGGTGCGCGTATCGCGACGTGTGTCTTCGGCATCCCAGGACGCCACCGGATTGGGGATCAGCCCGGCCTGCTGGCGACCGCCCTCGGCGATCTCGATGTCCCATTGCGCAGCCGCCAGGTCGGGGTTGTTGGCGAAGGCGGTTTGCAGGGCGGCGTCGAGGGTAAGGGTTTGTGCCTGGGCAATGCTGGCAGCTCCCCACAACAGCGTCGCGCCCAAGAGTTTTTTAACGGAAATTGCCATACGAGAGTTCCACGCCCAAGAAGTCCAAGCGGGGGCAATGTAGCGTTCGCGACTTATCAGAGCGGTGGAGCAAAGATTACAAATCCGACAGCAATGGCTCTGGGGCGGGCGTTATCAGGTATGCTTTTGGAGCAGGAAACAAAAAGAAACAATTTTCCCAACCTGTTCGATAAGGAGTCCCGCCTTGGCGTTATCGACTGCCGCGTGGATGCTTCACGACACCCGCCTCATGCTCTGCGTACTGCTGGCCATCGCCAGCATCATCGTGCTGATCAGCGCGACCAAGTTGCCGCCATTCCTGTCGATCCTGATCGGCACCTTTATCGCCGGGGTCGGCGCCGGGCTGCCAGCGGAAGAGGTGGCCAAGGCCTTCAGCAAGGGCGCCGGAACGATCCTCGGTGAAGCCGGGATCATCATTGCCCTGGGCTCGATGCTGGGTGCGCTGATGGCAGAATCCGGCGCGGCCGATCGCATCGCCACCACCCTGCTCGGGCTGGGCAAGGGCAAGTCGTTGCCATGGGTGATGGCGCTGGTAGCGATGGTGATCGGCCTGCCGCTGTTCTTCGAAGTGGGCCTGGTGATGATGGTGCCAATCATCTTTGTGATGGCCAAACGTTCGAACCAGCCGCTGTTGAAAATCGCCATCCCGGCGCTGGCGGGCATGACCACCTTGCACGCCTTGATGCCACCGCACCCGGGGCCGCTGATTGCGGTGAGCGCGTTGCACGCCGACCTGGGCCTGACCATGTTGCTGGGCTTTTGCCTGGCGGTGCCGGCGGTGATCCTCGCCGGGCCGCTCTATGGCAACTGGCTGTCCAAGCGCCTGCATGTGGATGAGCCGGCCGACATCGGCGCGCTGTTCAGCGCCCCGCCCAAGGCTCCGCGCCAGCCGAGCTTTGGCGTGTCATTGCTGATCATTCTGTTGCCGGTGATTCTGATGCTCGGCAGTACCTTGGCCAAAGTCGCGCTGCCAGCGGAAAGCAGCGTGGGCCTGACTCTGAAACTCCTCGGCGAACCACTGATCGCCCTCGGCCTGGCGGTGATCGCCGCCGTGATCTGCCTGGGCTGGGCCGCCGGGATGCCGCGCGCCGAAGTCGGCAACACCCTGCGCAAGGCCCTCGCGCCCATCGCCGTGTTGCTGTTGACCATCGGCGCCGGCGGCGGCCTCAAGCAAACCCTGCTCGACGCCGGCGTCAGCCAGACCATCAGCAAAGTCGCCGAAGGCGCGCACATGCCGTACCTGCTGCTGGCCTGGTTGATCGCGGTGGCGCTGCGCCAGGCCACCGGCTCGGCCACGGTCGCCACCACCACGACCGCCGGCATCCTCGCGCCGATGATGGCCGGGTTGGCGGCGACGCAAAGCTCACTGGTGGCGCTGGCGATCGGCGCCGGCTCGGTGTTCTTCTGCCACGTCAACGATGCGGGGTTCTGGATGGTGCGCGAGTACTTTGGCTTGCAGCTGAAACAGACGATTTGGGTATGGTCGGTGTTGCAGACGATTGTTTCGGTCGTCGGGTTGGTCGGTACGCTGGTGCTGTGGCACTTCTTGACCTGACCTTCAGGCCGCCAACGTGTGGCGCTTACCAAACAGCGCCACACTCGCCACCCCCACCGCGCCCATGACCACGCAATACCCCACGCAAATCCACGGGCTGGTCGGCATCAGCGCGATCAGCATCAGCGGCGTAGTACTTGCCCACAGCGCATAGGCGATGTTGTAGGTGAAGGAAATGCCCGACACTCGCACCTGCGCCGGAAACAGGCCGACCATCACCGACGGCACCGCACCGACCACCCCGCAACTCAAGCCCGCTACCGCGTACGCCGCACCAAGCCAGATGCCGCCGCTGATCAGGCTGGCGTACAGCAGGAAAATACCCACTGGCAGCAGCAGGCTGTAGACCAGCACCGCGCGCCAGGCACCGATGCGGTCCACCAGCAGGCCGGCGAGGACGCAGCCGATATTCAGGAAGACGATGCCCAGGGCGCTCAAGGCAAAGGTGTGGCTGGGGCTCATGCCGAAGGTTTTCTGCATCATGGTCGGGGTGATGACCACCAGCACCACCACAGCGGAGGTGAGCACGCAGGTGAGGATCATCGCCGGCAGCAGCACGGCGCGATGGTCACGCAGTACGGTGCGCAGCGGCATCTCGGCGGCGGCCTGGCGGCGGGCCTGCATTTCGAGAAATACCGGGGTTTCGCTGAGCCAGCGCCGCAGCCACACGCCGATCACGCCGAACACACCGCCGAGCAGGAAGGGAAAACGCCAGGCGTAGTCGAGGATTTCGGCCGGGGTAAAGACCTGCGCCAGCAGCGTGGCGGTGAGGGCGCCGAGCAGGTAGCCGAAGGTCAGGCCCGCTTGCAGGAAGCCCAGGGCATAGCCACGATGGTTGCGCGGTGCGTGTTCGGCGACAAAGGTCCAGGCGCTGGGCACTTCACCGCCCACCGCTGCACCTTGCAGCACGCGCAGCACCAGCAGGATCAGTGGTGCGAAGTAGCCGATCTGTGCGTAGGTGGGCATGATCCCGATCAGCAGGCAGGGCAATGCCATCATCAGGATGCTCAGGCTGAACACGCGCTTGCGCCCCAGGTGATCGGCGAAGTGCGCCATCAGGATGCCGCCCAGCGGGCGCGCCAGGTAACCGGTGACGAAGATGCCGAAGCTCTGCAGCAGGCGCAGCCACTCGGGCATTTCTGGCGGGAAGAACAGTTGGCTGAGGGTCAGTGCGAAGAACACGAAGATAATGAAGTCGTAGATTTCCAAGGCTCCGCCCAGGGCGGCCAGGCCCAGGGTTTTGTAGTCGGAGCGGGAAAAACGCTGCGCCTGTGGAACAAAGGTGGCAGTCATGTTGAGGCTCGGCAGACAAACAAAATGGCGTGCAGATTATGAGCTGAGCCGGATGATGGCAATCGCGGCAGATATATTTGTTTTCCTCATTGATCGATGAAGATAACTGCATTCCCATATCAATGGCCGTAGCGGAACATGCCGGAAAATTGCCGACACCATAATAAATACAAGAGGAAAGACTCGTGGCCGATGCTATCGAAGAAAGCCGCTATGCCCGATTTGCCCTGCGCTGCTCGAACTTTGCCGAGCGCTGGTTCCCCGACTCCTGGGTGTTCGCCGCCCTCGCCGTGATCATCGTCGCCGTCGCGACCCTGGGCATGGGCGCCGCGCCGACCGAAGCCGCCAAGGCCTTTGGCGACGGGTTCTGGAGCCTGATCCCGTTCACCATGCAGATGGCCTTCGTGGTGATCGGTGGTTACGTGGTCGCCAGCTCGCCGCCGGCGGTCAAGCTGATCGACCGCCTGGCACGCATCCCGAAGAACGGCCGCTCCGCCGTGGCGTGGGTCGCGTTGATTTCCATGGTGGCGTCGCTGCTCAACTGGGGCCTGTCCCTGGTGTTCGGCGGTTTGCTGGTGCGTGCGCTGGCCCGTCGCACGGATTTGCGCATGGACTACCGTGCTGCGGGTGCGGCGGCCTACCTTGGCCTTGGTGCGGTGTGGGCGCTGGGGTTGTCGTCATCAGCCGCACAATTGCAGGCCAACCCGGCCAGTTTGCCGCCGTCGATCCTGTCGATCACCGGGGTGATCCCGTTTACCGACACCATCTTCCTGTGGCAATCCGGCGTGCTGTTGCTGGCGCTGATCGTGGTGTCGCTGATCATCGCCTACGCCACCGCGCCCGGCCCCAACAGCGCCCGTGACGCCAAGGCCTGTGGCGTCGACCCGGCCTTCAACCTGCCCAAGCTGCAACCACCGGCCCGCCCCGGCGAATGGCTGGAACACAGCCCGTTGCTGACCATTCTGCTGGCATTGCTGGCGGCGGGCTGGTTGTTCCATGAGTTCTCGAGCAAGCCGGCGATCAGCGCGATTTCAGGGCTGAACACCTACAACTTCCTGTTCATCATGGTCGGCGCCCTGCTGCACTGGCGCCCGCGCAGCTTCCTCGATGCGGTGGCCCGTGCAGTGCCGACCACCACCGGCGTATTGATCCAGTTCCCGTTGTACGGCTCGATTGCGGCGCTGATGACCGTGGTCAAGGGCGGCGACGGCCAGACCCTGGCGCACCATATCTCGACCTTCTTCACCTCCATCGCCTCCCACGACACGTATGCCCTGCTGATGGGCGTGTACTCGGCGGTGCTGGGTTTCTTTATTCCGTCGGGCGGCGGCAAGTGGATTATCGAAGCGCCTTATGTGATGCAAGTGGCCAATGACCTGCAATACCACCTGGGCTGGGCGGTGCAGATCTACAACGCCGCCGAAGCGCTGCCGAACCTGATCAACCCGTTCTATATGCTGCCGTTGCTGGGGGTTTTAGGGTTGAAGGCGCGGGATTTGATCGGGTTTTCGTTTGTGCAGCTGCTGGTGCATACGCCGCTGGTGTTGTTCCTGCTGTGGGCATTGGGGACGACGTTGAAGTATTTGCCGCCCGTCATGCCGTAGAGCACGGTGTTTCTGATGAAGTGCGTCGGGGTTGTCCTACTCAATAAGGTGACACCCCCTGGCTCCTCCTGCCAGCCCCTTTGATTAACCTTGGCTGCCTCCTCACATAGCACAAGGAAAATCCGATGACACCCTTATCCAAATCACTGGAGCAGTTGCTCGATGATATTTACAAGGACGACAACGTATCGTTCGTCGAGTACAAGACCCTGCGAGACGACGCCGATCGCCGCATGGACGCTGTTATCAAGGAATTCGGCCTGCATAACAACGTGACGGCCTTCCAGAAGGCCATAGATGTGGCCATGCAACTGCTACAGACCAGCGTTATCGATGCAAAAAAAGCCACCCTGACTGACACCGGCGAGGCAATCGTCAAGGATGCCGTGACGGCTCAGGTGGAGTACTTGCGCGCCGGCAGCCAATTGGCACTGCGTCTGCTGTGATCACCTGACTGTCTTCGTTCCGTCACATTGCATTGCTACCGTCCTGCGAAATATCTTGCAACATCTCGCCAGCAAGGACTCCCCGCAATGAGTGATGATCACGAAGACCGCCCTTCCCCCGATTCCATAGCCCAACCGCCGGTAGACACCGGCCGTCGGCGCTTCCTGGGGGGCGCGGCGGTGTTGGGGGTGGGCGCGACCTTGAGTGCCTGCGGCAATAGCAGTGAGGCGCCCGGCAAGCCCGTGGCGCGGCCGCTCACGCCGCAGGAGCTGGACAAGGCGTTGCGCGACCAGGTGAAGACCGTGGTGGTGATCTATGCCGAGAACCGCAGCTTCAACAACCTGTTTGCGGACTTCCCAGGCGTTGAGAAACCGCTGTCGGCGCTTTCTGCCGCCGACACGCAGCAACGCGACCGCGACGGCAGCCTCTTGACCACCCTGCCCCCGACCTGGGGCGGTGTGCTGCAAGTAGGCCCGCAAAGCGTGGATGGGGTGACTTACCCCAGCGAAGTGCAATTCCAGGAAAACCTGCCCAACGCGCCGTTCGCCCTCAAGGGCCCGAACGCTGAAGACCTGCCTTTGAGCCTCGTCACTCGCGACTTGTGGCACGTGTTCTACCAGAACCAGATGCAGATCAACGGCGGCAAGAACGACGGTTTCGTCGCCTGGGCCGACTCCGGTGGCCTGGTCATGGGCCATTACGCCCAGAGCCGTTATTCCCTGCGCCTGTGGGACGTGGCCAAGGAGTTTGTGCTCTGCGATAACTTCTTCCAGGGAGCGTTTGGTGGCTCGTTCCTCAACCATCAATACCTGATCAGCGCCACCGCGCCGTTTTACCCGAATGCCGCGCAGTCGGTGGCCAAGGCGCAGATCGCCACGCTGCAAAGCGATGACCCCACCGACCCGCGTCTCAAGCCGCTGGATAAATCCCCGGCCAGCGCCATGACCGGCCCGCCGCAGTTCGGCCCCAGCGCGCTGACCCCGGACGGCTACGGTGTGAACACCCTGGCGCCGCCTTACTGGCCGACCTGGATTCGTGACCCGGAAAACCCGGACTACGCAAAAGCCGACCTGCCCAACGTGCTGGTGCCGCAGACCCACGAACATATCGGCGACAAGTTGTCGAAAAAGAACGTCGACTGGGCGTGGTACGCCGGGGCATGGCAGGCAACGCTGGACCAGTTCAAGGATTCGGGGGGCATTCCGAAGATTCCAAACTTCCAGTACCACCACCAGCCGTTCAACTATTTCAAGCAGCAAGGCCCCGAGAACCGTGCGGAGCGTGACAAGCGCCTGCGCGATGGCGGTTTGGGCGATGAGGCGAGCACCAACAAGTTCTTCGCCGATGCCCAGGCCGGCAAGCTGCCGGCCGTGAGTTTCTACAAACCACAGGGCAACCTGAACATGCACGCGGGTTACGCTGACATTGCCTCGGGCGACCGCCATATCGTCCGCGCCTTGAAGGTGCTGCAGGAAAGCCCGCAGTGGAAAAACATGGTGGTCGTGGTGACCGTCGATGAAAACGGCGGCTGGTGGGACCACGTCGCCCCACCCAAAGGCGACCGCTGGGGCCCAGGCACGCGAGTCCCGGCGCTGGTGGTCTCGCCCTTCGCGCGCAAAGGCACCGTGGACCATACGGTGTACGACACCGCGTCGATCCTGCGCTTGATAACGCGGGTCTTCCAGCTGGAGACCCTGGACGGGCTCAAGCAACGCGATGACGCCATGATTGCCCGCGGCCAGAAACCCATGGGGGATTTGAGCAACGCGTTGCAGTTCAGCGTGTAGGACGCTTATCCAATAGCGACATGCCTGGCGATTTAGCACGCGGTTTTCCTGGTCAACCGCTACTGTGAGGGGGTGGGCTTTCATCCCGCGCAGACGGGCTTTCGCTGACAAGGAATCAAGTATGTTCAAACCGACCAGGTTGTCCTTCACCGTGGCCGCACTGATGGCCAGTGCGGTCGTACACGCCGACATCGAAGTCCCTCTGGGCAGCACGCAACGGGTCACCCAGTTGTTCGCTTACCCCAATAACTGCAATGTGATCTGCTTTCGGCCGTGGACGCTGGAGCAGACCGCCGAGCACTACCTCAACCAAAGCCTGCAGCGCGACGGCTACAGCCGAGCCAAGGTCAGCGTCAAAAACCATGAAGGGCAGCTCGCCGCGACCTTCAGCGGTGTACCCGACAGTTACGGCCGGCCCCTGACCGCGCTGCTCAACACCGCCGACCTGGCCTACCAAGGCGCCAGCAAACTCAACAGCGACGGCAAATGGGCCTACAACTGGTACCTGTTCCTGCCGCTCGGCATGGCCCTGGAAAACCGCAAGAGCATCGAGTTGCTGCATTTTCCGCCGGATTACTCGTTGACCCAGGCCCAGGATTACCTCGAATCGGCCACCACCGACCGCTGGGCCACGCTGCTCACCGATAACGGCGTGCCGGCCACCGAAACCCCGGCCTACCAGACCATCATCGATATCGCGCCCATCGCTGCACCTTCCAATGCGGGCAAGGACCTGGAGAACGTCTACAGCTACTTCACCGACTACCAGACCCGCATGGTCAGCGAACTGAGCCTGCACACCAACGGCTCGCTGCCAATGGTTGCGTTCGGCGCGCCGGTGCGCAACTGGATCAAACAGCAATACGGGCAATCCGTGGGTGTACTGGGCCTGGCGCAGATCAGCCCGGCTGCGGGCAAAACCGTTTCGGTGCTTGGCTCCAACCACCCCAGCTACATCTGGTACGCGGCAGACCCGGCCACCTATGAGGGCAATGAGCAGAAGGCCGATGACGCCGGCCTGAAAGTGATGGGCCAGGACTTGAGCGCCGCCTGCTGGCAGGCCGGCATGGGCCAGAAACCGGCGAGCGATCCGAATGTGCTGCTCAAAGCCTGCATGAATACCTGGCAGGTCACGCGCAAGGAACAGACCTGCGAGCTGTTCTACACCTCGGTGCGCAACCTGAGCCCGGAACAGGCGAATGCCAAATGCGCCACACCCGCGATCAAAACGCAGCTCAAACAGCTGAAGAACACAGCGCCCGCCCCCACCATCACGGCGCCTGTGCTGTAGAAAGCCAAAAAAAACCGATTTCTACTGTCAAAGTTGACAGTAGAAATCGGCTCCATGTTCAGCGAGTCTTGAGCCGCGCCCATCCGCTGCAAGACTGGTAGTCAGACTCCACCCGCAGGTCGATGCAGCCTCACCAAGGAGAGTTATGAAAACTCAGGCCATGGACCAGGCTAAAACCGCTGTGAGTGATTGTTTGTACCCGTTCAAGACACTGCTCGTTGAACAGGGCTATCCCTCGGCCAAGCACTTTAAGGTTGAGCGCGACGACGGCGGCGTCAGAGCTCGCGTGAGTTTCGACGGCCGCGTGCGCATTGCCCGAGTGTCCGGTTACGCCGTGAACGAGCGACGCACACGTACGTTGCAGCTGTCTGCCCGCATCCACCTGTACGACAGCTGGTTCTGCGGCCTGCTGCGGCATTCCTGCAACCCGAATGTGTTTTTCGACACCACCTACCTGGAACTATGGACCGTGCAGCCCATAGCCGCCGGCGCCCCGCTGACCCTGGATTACGCCAGCACCGAGGACGCCTTGTTCCGGCAGTTCGCCTGCCAATGCGGCGAGCTGAACTGCCGGGGGTGGATCACCGGCAGCACAGAGCTTTTGAACGCCGAGGGCCAGGCATTCATGACCCGCTGGCGCGACCGCAAACGGCCTTAGGATTCGCCCAGCGGACGCAGGCGATACTGCGGCGGCAACTGCTCAAAACCACTGATGGTGGTGTTCAAGCTCTTCCAACGGCCGTCCTTGATGCCGTAGATGCAGCCGTGGATCGACAGGCTCTGCCCACGGTGCCAGGCATTTTGAACAATGCTGGTGTGGCCGACGTTGGCCACCTGCTGGATCACGTTCAGCTCACACATGCGGTCCACACGTTCCTCTTCGGTCGGCAATTGGGCCAGCACGTCACGGTTTTCGTAGTAGAGGTCGCGAATGGTGCGCAGCCAACCGTCGATCAGGCCGAACTGGCGGTCCTGCATCGAGGCACGCACGCCGCCGCAGCCGTAGTGGCCAGTGACGAGGATATGTTTGACCTTGAGTACATCGACGGCGTACTGGATCACCGACAGGCAATTGAGGTCGGTGTGCAGCACCACGTTGGCCACGTTGCGGTGCACGAACAGGTCACCGGGCAGCATGCCGACGATCTCGTTGGCCGGTACCCGGGCGTCGGAACAACCGATCCACAGGTATTCAGGGGTCTGCTGGCGGGCGAGCTTGGCGAAGAATTCGGGATCTTCCTGTTTGATCGCATCCGCCCAGCGTTCGTTGTTATCAAGCAGGTCTTGTAGTTCGTTCATCAGGGAAAGCCTCAGGAATGATGCGCAGCTTTGACAGACGACCGCCCGTCCGGGTCACGCCGATCATAAAGATAGCCGGCGGGCAATTACTTGAATCTTGGTGGGCCATGCCTGTCCACACACTATAAGCCCCACAGTATGAGGATTGGCCATGACTGAATCACGACGTCCCTACGGCGCTACACAGCCCGAACCGATTGACGACAACGAAGATCGCATGGGCTCGATGCGCGAGCTGGATTTTGACGAGGAAGAACCGACGGCGGAGATTGGCAATGAGATTCCGCGTGGCGAGCGTGAACACCTGATGCCCGACGAACGGGTGCGCGAGGCAGGAATGACCGGGGCTTCGACCGATAATCATGAGTCGACCGATGATGATATGAGCCCGGAAACGCTAATCCATGAAGATGGTGCGCGGGATGCTCGGGAGGCGGGTGAAGACAACCCGGCGGATTTTGACCTGAGCATTGTGGATGAAGATGACATTGGCGGCGGGAATGGGCTGGATGAGGCCGAGTTGGCTGATATCGACCCGGTAGACGGTAACCGCTGACACACCGCACAGCTGAATGTGGGAGGGAGCAAGCCCTCTCCCACATGGGTTTTGTGTGCTCAGTCGACCAGGGTGCAAGCCATGACCACCGCATCTTCACGACCACCGACAGCCGGATAGTAATCCCGACGACGGCCAATCTCGTTGAAGCCATAGCGTTCATACAGACGGAACGCACCGGTATTACTGTCGCGCACTTCCAGGAAGCATTCCCGCGCGTTGGCGGCATAGGCACGGGACATCAGGTGCTCCAGCAGCGCCAACCCCAGGCCACGGCCCTGATTCTCCGGCTTGACCGTGATGTTCAGCAAATGCGCTTCATCGAGGATGATCTGCACCACGCCGTGGCCTACCTGCTGCTCGCCTTCGAACATCAGCCAGATCTGGTACTTGCCCAGCCCGTCGAGAAAGATCCCGCGAGTCCAGGGGTGGCTGAACGCCGCGTATTCGATTTTCAGCACCGCGTCGAGGTCGGCCTCGGTCATCGGGCGGAAGGATAAAGCCTCACTCATCGGTTGTTTTCCAGCGCGCCATCAGCCGGCGCATGGCTTGCCAGACATCAGCCTTACGCTGTGGCTCTTCCATTAATAATTCCAGGCCCGGCAGGGCCCATACAGCACCCAGGCCCTCGACCTGCAGTTCGCGGTACCAGGCTTCGGCGTTCGCTTCGCCGGCAAACCGTACGGCGGGCAGGCCGATCAGCCACAGGCACACGCAGGGTTCGTCTTCCAGGCGCGCCGAGACGAAGCCTTGCACAAAATCCCGCGCCGCTTCCGGGCCCTGGTCCATGGTGCCGCGCACCAGCAGCGGCCAACGGACCGGGTCGCCGACGATTTGCGGGCTGTCGGGCAGGCCGGCGGCGCGCAGCATGTCCTTGAGCAGCATGTAGGCGGGGTCGCGGGTCTGGAAGCGTTCGCCGGTGGGCAGTTCCACCAGCAGCAGGCAGCGCCCGGCCCGCAGCAGTTGCAGGGCGAAACGCGGTGGCGGCACCACCGGGGCCTTGACCACCGGGGCTGCCTCTTCGGCTACCACCGGCTTGGCCATGGGCGAGGGACGGGGCACTTCGATCTTGGCCCGCTCGACCGCCGGCCGCGCTGGCGGCACGGGCTTGGCCACCACCACCGGGGCGGCGGCCTCCTCGCCCGAGGTCTCGAACGCCTCATAGGGCTCAAGCGCCTCTAACAGCTCGGGCCGCGACGGGGCGGCGAACGGCAGTTCGGTGCGGGGCAGCCAGTTGACCACCTGCATGGCGGTCAAGTAAGCGCGACGTCGGGACTCGATAAGCACAGCTCGGCCACTTGTGGATAAGTAAAGAGCGGGGATTCTACCGCTGTTCGGTAACAATCGCCCACTGTGCACTGACCGGCTGTGGATAAATCCCGCGCCTGATGCAGTACAATCGCGACTTTTAATCGCCAACCAGCCGGCCATTCCCATGATCGAACCCAAGCGCGTCCTGCGCGCCCTCGCCGAACACTGGGCCTTACTTGAGCCACTGTGCGAACACTTCGACCAAGGCACCCTCAGCCTGAGCGAGTTGCGCGCACAACTGGCCGCCCAACAACTGGACAGCACGCCCCAGGACATCACCAGCCTGCTGGACGTGTGGATTCGCCTGGACATCCTGGTGCCTGTCGCCAAAAGCCCGAATCGTTTCGAGCTCAACGCGCAGATCCACGACTTCCTGGCTTATCTTCGCAAGGAGCACCGGCTTGGCCTGTGCCTGGAAATCGAAGCCTACCTGCGCCATCTGGAGCGCTTGGCCGGTTATATTCAGGACGCCTTCGACATCCGTGATGGCCACGACCTGGCCCGCCAGTTGCGCCTGCTCGACATGCGCGTACGCGACGTACTG
The DNA here is from genome assembly GCF_007828335.1 of Pseudomonas sp. SJZ103. Classification (NCBI taxonomy): domain Bacteria; kingdom Pseudomonadati; phylum Pseudomonadota; class Gammaproteobacteria; order Pseudomonadales; family Pseudomonadaceae; genus Pseudomonas; species Pseudomonas sp. SJZ103. The sequence continues at coordinate 8,564 of NZ_VIUN01000001.1, read as the reverse complement.
AAAAAACTCGCCAACGACGAACAGGCCCTCGCAGCCGTGGCCGACCGTGCCAAGACCAGCGACCGGCAGATCCCGTTGCGCCAGCGTTACGCCGAAGTCCTGGCGACCTGGGACGAATACGTCGAACCGATGATTCAACTGGTGAACGCCGACGGTGCCTTCGAACAAGGCGTGCGCAAGGTGGAAAACGTGCTGTTGCGCATGCTCACCGAGCAACAGCGCCTCGGCCACCTGGTGGACGACGACATGCTGCTGCGCACCCACGCGCGCATCCTCGAAATGCAGACCAGCGCCCAGCTGACCCTGCGTCACGCCCGCGAGCTGCTGTTGCCGCTGCGCGAAGAGGCACGCCGGCACAACGCCGTGACCCGTGGCGCCGCGCTCGCGCTGTCGGCCATCCGCCGTAAAGGCTTGGACGCGGTGCCGCAGGCGGCGATGCCGATGTTCACCCGGCCGCAAAGTACCTTCCTGGGCAGTGCCAGCCAGGTCGAGGCCTATGTGTATGCGCTGGCGAACTTCGAGCCTAAACCGGCACGGTTCCCCAAGGCGCACAAATCCCACAAGGGCGAAGCCCAGCGCGCACCGCGGACGGTCAAGGAAATGCTCGAGCGCTGCGAAGACGCGCTGCCGATGCCGGACTTGATGACCTGGCTGCTGGAGCAGGAACCGGACGGCGCGACCGACGAGTTGCTGTACTGGTTCTCGCGCCTCTCGCGCGAAAAGCGCTTCAAGCGCGAGCGCCTGGAACGCCGCGATTACCACACACACGAGCACCAGGTCAGCCTGCGCTCATTCGCCCTGCTCCCGGCCACGCCTGACGCGGCCGAGAATTCCGCGAGCACACCTTATGCATCTTGATCTATCCGAACTGTCCCAGCTGGCGCCGATCTTTCGCGAGCTGTTCAAGGGTTACCACGTCAGCCGCCGCGACCCCGAACTGTACGCGCAACTGTCGAACTTCCAGGACCAGTACCGCACGCTGTTCAAGGCCCTGGGCTTTGAGCTGGTGTGCGATACTCGTGGTTTCTACTACTTCGTGCCGGACTCCGCGATTGCCAGTGCGCAGGTCAACAAGACCGCCCAGCGCCTGGCGCTGTTCACCTTCATCATCGTCGAGCACCTGGCCGACCAGGGCCGCGACCCGATTGCTGTGCTCGACGGTGGCAGCCTCGGTCGTGATGAACTGCCGTCCCTGCTGGAAAAGTACCGCGACCTGTTTATCCAGGCCGAAGTGCAGACCCAGGAAGAACTCGAAGAAAAAATCATGCGCCGCATGACTCAACTGGGTTTTGCCAGCGAAGACAACGGCATTTACCGCTTCCTGCCACCGATGCACCGCTTCCTCGACGTGTGCCTGTCGGTGCAGCAAGACCGTGACCTCGCGGCCAGCGTGCACAGCGTGTTGCCGTTGCCGGCACCGGTGATCATCGACGAAGACAGCGATGAGAAGCTGCTGAAGACCGATGACCCGCTGGACTTGAGTGACTTCGCTGAAGAAAGCGAAGAAGACGCCCTGGCCCGCGCCATTGCCGAAGAACAGGAGACCGACGCATGAGTAAGGAACGCTACGGCATCCGCCGCTTCGCCCTATTGAACACCGCCGGTTACAGCTTGGGCTTGTTCCCGCTGGAAGAGCCGCTGTCGGTGTATGGCGCGAACAACCTGGGTAAATCCGCGTCGATCAACGCCTTGCAGTTCCCGATCCTGGCGCGCATGTCGGACATGAGTTTCGGCAAGTACACCCTGGAGCAATCGCGACGATTCTACTTCGCCACCGACACCAGCTACATCCTCGTGGAAGTCTCCCTGCCCCATGGCCCGCATGTCATCGGCGTGGTCGGGCGTGGCCCGGGCGGCGGTTTTGGTCACCAGTTCTTTGCCTATGCTGGCAAGCTGGACCTGGCCCACTACCAGAAAAACGACACCTGCCTGCGCCAGAAAGAGCTGTTCACCAACCTGGAACGCGAAGGCCTGAAAGCCTACGAACTCAAGCCGGATGAACTGCGCCGTTTGCTGGTGGGTGGTCACACGTCGATCCCGCTGGACCTGACGTTGATCCCACTGCGCTCCACCAGTGAGCAAAGCCTGAAGACCTTCCGCGCGTTGTTTATCAACCTGCTGCACATGCGCGAAATCACCGCGGCCAAGCTCAAGCAGTTGTTCCTCGATGCGTTCGAGCACAGCCTGCGTTCGGGTAGCGTGGATTACATCGCAGCGTGCGAAGAGGCCTTCCGCGATGTACGACGTATGGAGCAGGACTACAACGCCCTGGTCGCTGCCGGCCCGCTGGTCGAAGCCCTGGCCAATGGCGTCCGACAGCGCGACGCCCTGCGCGGCAAGCTGCATCGCCTGTCGCCGCTGCTGGACTCGCTGCTGGGCACCTGGTCGGACTACGCGAGTGCGCGCAAAGAAGAGCTGACCATCCAGGCCGAGCACTACCGCAACGAGCAGGATGCGCTGCAGAACGATCAGCGTGGCGGCACCCAGGAGCTGATGCGCCTGGAGCGGGAAATCAGTGGTATCCAGCGTTGGCTGGGCGAGTTGTCGGTGCTCAAGCATCGCTTTGCCCTGGTGGATGACGTCAAGGTGCTGGAGCAGCAACTGCTGGCGGCAAAGGACGCTCACGATGAACTGGCGGGCGCCCTGGCGCAGTCGCGACAGTTCAGCGCCGAGGATTTGGACGAGCGTTTGCGCGACCTGGAAAAGCGCTTGAAGTCGGTCAAGCAGCAGCTTGATCACGCGGATAACAACAGCTACGCCAAGCTGCGCGAAGAGTTTTCGCAGCAGGATGTCGAGCGCCTGATGCGCCTGTTCAACAGCTCGTTGTTCAGCCTGCCATTGGGTGAACACGGCATCACGCTGGACGAGGACGGCCAGTGGGTCAAATCCCTGGAGCAGATCCTGGATGGCTTCAAGGGCGAGCGCTTTGAAGTGCCGGGGCTGTCCATCGACATCTCGCACATCGAACCACCGGCGTTGCAGGCCTTGGCGGATCGCGCGGCGTTGCGCGACCAGAAAGAGCGCCTGGAAAAAGAACTCAAGCAGTTGAAAACCCAGCAAGCCGTGGCCTCTGACCGTGCCGCAAGCAAGACCCAGACCGAAGCGCTGTACCAGCAAGTGCTCGACGCGCAAAAGGCGCTGGAAGATTTCCGTCGCGCGCAAACCCTGAGTGCCGAGGAAGGCGAAAAACTGGAAAACCTGGCGCAGATGGAAGCGGCCCAGGATGAGTTGAAGCGTTCCAGTGACGCCTTTACCGAACGCGTCCAGCAACTGTCCGCCAAGCTGCAACTGGTGGGCCGGCAAATCGGCGATATGGAAGCCAAGCAACGCACGCTGGATGACGCCTTGCGCCGCCGGCAGCTGTTGCCGGCCGACTTGCCATTCGGCACGCCGTTCATGGACCCGGTCGATGACTCCATGGACAACCTGCTGCCGCTGCTCAATGACTATCAGGACAGCTGGCAGGGCTTGCTGCGTGCCGATGGCCAGATCGAGGCGCTGTACGCTCAGGTGCGCCTCAAGGGCGTGGCCAAGTTCGACAGCGAGGATGACGTGGAGCGTCGCCTGCAATTGCTGATCAACGCCTATGCGCACCGCACCGATGAGGCGCTGACACTGGGTAAGGCACGCCGTGCTGCGGTCACTGACATTGCGCGGACGCTGCGCAATATCCGCAGCGACTACGACAGCCTGGAACACCAGTTGGCGCTGTTCAACCGCGAGATCAACAAGCGTCAGGTGTCCAACCTGCAGAGCTTCCGTATCGTGCTCGCGCCGAACAAGGAAGCCCTCAAGCATATCGACCAGATCATCCACAGTGCTGGCCAGTACGAAGAAGGCGAAACCCTGTCGGTGTTCGACCTGAGCCAAAGTGCCGAGCAGGACAACAAGAACGAAGAGGCCAAGGAATACCTGGCCCGCCTGGTGGCCGCCAACCATAACCAGTTGGGCCTCAAGGACCTGTTCGAGCTGGCCTTCGAGATCACCAAGGTGCACGGTCAGCCGGTGATCCACACCGACATCGACGGTGCGGCGTCCAACGGCACCACCATGACCATCAAGGCGCTGACCAACATGTACTTGTTGCTGCACTTGATGGACCGCGACCAGGCTGGCCGCGTGCGCCTGCCGTACTACCTCGACGAGGCGGCGGATATCGATGAGAAGAACCAGGCAGCGTTGCTGGAGACCAGCTTGCAACTGGGCTTTGTGCCGATCCTCGCCAGTGTGAAGCCGCAGGTGTCTGCCCAAGTGGCAATCGACCTGGAGGGCGGCAGCGGGCCGAACGGGATCTACATCGATGAGGCGGACTGGAAGTACATCCGCCGCCATGATGGGGTGAAGGCGACGGTGAATGTGCAAGCGGATGAGCCGGAGTTGGATGAAGTCTGACGCTTTGCGCTGAAATGTAAAAAGGCCGCGATCCATTGGATCGCGGCCTTTTTTTGGGCTGGGGTTTTGCAGTGTTTTTGACGGCCCTATCGGGAGCAAGCCCCCTCCCACATTTGATTTGTGAACACATTCAAAATGTGGGAGGGGGCTTGCTCCCGATAGCAGCGCCTCAGTCTATTTACCGAGTGGGATTTTAGGCGCCCAGGTCAGCCATTCTTCTTCGAATTTGTCGAACAGCGGGAAGGTTTGCTGCGGCCGCGCTGCGTTCCCCATGCGCTCGCCGTCTGGCGTGGCAAATGCGATACCGCCGGCCACCAGCGTCTCCAGGGACTCGGTACGCACCGTCGCCCCCTTGAACAGGCCGAAGTCGAGGCCGAAGCCACTGGTGTTCCAGAAGCGGCTGCCACTGCGTACCAGCGGCGCGTACTTGGGTTCGATCAGGATGTGGATCAGCACGCGGTCGGCGGTCTGGCCAAGCTCGTAGCCGGTCACTTTGCCCACGGTGACTTCACGGTAGGTCACCGGTACGCCTTCCTTCAACGAGCCACGGCGTGCGGCGCTGAGTGTCAGGCTCAGGCCAGCCTCTTGACGGACAGTGTCAGGGGGCTGGTCCAGCGCGACGAAACTCTTCTGCGGGCCGGCGTTTTTCGCAGCCGGCTGCACCTCAATGTATTGCCCGGTGACCAGTGTTTCCAGGTTGGAGGTTTTCATCAGGCCCAGCTCTGGCTTGACCACCCAGAACTGGCTGCCGACGCGCGCGATGCGGTCTGCCACTTGGGTGATACGTGCGCTGAGCAGCACCGACTGCATATCGGCACTGAGGTCCACACTCTCGATCTTGCCCACATCCAGGCCTTTGAAACGTACCGGTGTGCCTGGACGCATACCGTCAGCACGGTCGACCTTGATGGTCACCAGGGTGCCATGCTGATTGGCAGCCTCACGGTCGGCAAACAAGCGGAAACGTGGAATGCGTTTTTTCAGCGGTACGTTCGGCTGCGGTGTTTCGAAGGCAATACCGCCGGCCATCAGGCTGGCCAGGGATTCACTCTTCACCTGGATACCACCGGTAAGGCCGCCGGTCAGGGTGACGCCGCTGGCATTCCAGAAACGTGTCGAACCGTTGACCAGGTTTTCGTATTCCTTCTCGATATGAACGCCGATCACCAGTTGCTTGTTCTTGCGCGAGAACTGGTAGCTCTGCACCGAGCCGACCTTGACCTGCTTGTAGAGAATCGGGCTGCCGACATCCAGTGAGCCGAGGTTGTCGGTGAACAGCACCATGTGCAGGCCCGGGGAACGCAGGTCCAGCGGTGGCGCCTTGGCGCGGGCGACGAAATCGCGTTGCGGGGCGCTGCCTTTGTCGCCAGGGCGAATGGCGATGTAATTACCTTTGACCAGGGCTTCCAGGCCGGTAATACCGGCCAGCGAGATGGAAGGTTTGACCACCCAGAACTGAGTGTCCTGAACCAGGTAGTCTTCGGCCAATGGGTCGAGGGTCAGCTCGGCGTTGGCGCTGGACAGGTCAGGGTCGATCTTCAGGGTTTTCAGGCTGCCCACCTGAATGCCTTTGTACATCACCGGTGTACGCCCTGCCTGCAGACCTTCGAAGTCCGTGAGCTTGACCTTGGCCTTGATACCGGCAGCGGCCGCGTCGAAATCTTCGTACAAGCGGAACGGCAGGCTCGGATCAGTGGGTGGGCTGTCCTTGCGGTTCTCTGGCGTGGCGAAGGCGATGCCACCGGCGACGATGCTGGAAAGAGATTCGCTGCGCACTTTCACGCCGGAGAGATTGGCGTCGATGCTGATGCCGCTGGCGTTCCAGAAGCGCGTGTGTTTGCGCACCAGGCTGGCGTAGGTCGGCTCGATGTAGACCTTGATCTCGACGGTGCTCTGGTCCTCGGAGAGCAAGTAGCTTTTGACCTGGCCGACCTGTATCTGCTTGTAGAACACCGGGCTGCCGCGATTGAGCGAACCGAGGCGGTCGGCCTTGATGGTCAGGTGCAGACCGGGCTTGGCGTCAGATAACGGAGGCTCTTCGGAGAGCGCCTTGAATTTACGGGTAGGTTCACCATCACCAGGGCTCGCGGCGATGTAGTTACCGGAGACCAAGGTTTCCAGGCCGGTAATACCGGCAAGGCTGACGCTGGGCTTGACCAGCCAGAAACGGGTGTTGGTCTTGAGGTATTGATCAACATCCTTGTTCATCTCGATGGTGGCGATCACCCCGCGATTATTACCCTCATCGTCAAGAGCCAGGGTCTTGACCTTGCCCACGGGCATGCCTTTGTAGACTACTTCGGTTTTGTTGGCCTGGATGCCTTCGCCGCTTTCAAAGCGCACCTGGATCTCAATACCCTGCTGGGAATAGGCACGCCACCCCAGCCAACCACCAATGATCAAGGCAATCAGGGGAAGAACCCAAATGGCTGACCAGTTGGAGGCCGGGCGGGTTTTAGCTTTAGGCAAATCACTCATGGTCGTCGTCCGACTCCGTGTTATCCCAAATCAGTCGGGGATCAAAAGTTACTGCGGCAAGCATCGTCAAGATCACCACACTGGCGAACGCTGCAGCACCGAGGTTAGCCTCGACACTGGCAAGCCGTCCAAAATTTACAACCGCCACCAGGATGGCGATCACGAAGATATCCAGCATGGACCAGCGGCCAATGAATTCGATAAAGCGGTACATGATAATGCGTTGCTGCGCGGAAAGCGGTTGGTGACGCTGTACGGAAAACAGTAACAGGCCAATGCCCACCAACTTGAACGTCGGCACCAGGATGCTGGCGATGAACACCACAGCCGCAATCGGGAACATACCGTGCTGCACCAACTGGATCACACCGGCCATGATGGTGCTGGGCTCGCCCTGGCCAAGGGAGTTGACGGTCATGATCGGCAACAGATTGGCGGGGATATACAGAATGGCCGCCGTGACCAGTAAAGCCCAGGTGCGCGCGAGGCTGTTGGGGCGACGGGCGTGGATCAGTGCACCGCATCGAGTGCAGGTTTGCTCATCGGTGTCCGGCTCTTGTTTGTTCAGCTCATGACATTCGGTACAAATCAGAATGCCTGCGTCAATCGCCCGCATGATCATCTTCTCCTGACAGTGCTTGCCAGATCTGGTGCGGCGACATCAACACCTCAAGCAGAACCTGAACCATTAATAGGCTGACGAAGCAGACCAAACCCAGGCCGATAGTGATTGAGGCCATGTCGGCGAGTTTCACGATCGCCACCAGTACGCCCATCAAGTAGACCTCCAACATCCCCCAATCCTTCATGTGGTGGTAGATGCGGTACAACAGCAACCCGTAACTGCGGCCTATTTTCCAACGAATACTGAGCAGCACCGCCAGTTGGCAAAGCAGCTTGAGCAGCGGAATGCCCATGCTGCATAGGAACACCACGGCGGCGACGCCTTGCATCCCGGTATCGAATAGGCCGACTACGCCACTCCACACGGTGTCTTCTGAGGACTGCCCGAGCAGATTGAGCTGCATAATGGGCAGAAAGTTCGCGGGGACGTACAGCAACAGCGCGGCGAGTACCAGGGCGAGGCTGCGCTCAACGACGTTATGGCGGTGAGCGTAGAGCTCATAACCGCAACGCGGGCATTGGGCTTTTTCACCGAGGGCGAGCACGGGTTTGCGCATCAGCAAGTCGCACTCATGGCATGCCACCAAGTTCTCCAGTGGTAAATCCGACACCTCAAGGGCGTCAACCGGATCCGGCATAGATAGGGCTCAAACTCTAAAAAAGGTTAGGTGGCTATTCTAGTGGTCTGGTTCAGAAATAACTGTGCAAATTTGTCGTGCGTCTTTCCGCACTTTTCGACCGCTCAAAACAAAACCCCATCTGCTTTCGCAAATGGGGTTTCGGAATTTAATCTTGACGATGACCTACTCTCACATGGGGAAACCCCACACTACCATCGGCGATGCATCGTTTCACTGCTGAGTTCGGGATGGGATCAGGTGGTTCCAATGCTCTATGGTCGTCAAGAAATTCGGGTACTGAGTCGTGACCAGTTGGCCTCGCTTCAGCAAATTGGGTATGTGACAGCTGTCGGTGTTTTGTGAGCATCGAACTTTCGGTTCATTGCGTCTTCACACACCGCAATCTGATGCTCTTTCGAGTAGTCAAATTGCTTGGGTGTTATATGGTCA